>DATJYW010000075.1:0-67506 GCA_035499435.1 Candidatus Acidiferrales bacterium
GAAGCGCAATACGAGCGGGATGCTGCGCACGGAGTAAGCGGCTGACTGGAAAAACATCCGGGTGTCTGCGAAAAACAACCACCCCCTTACCGCCGAAGAGGTCCGGCTCGAGGAGAGCCGCGAGCGCAGGGTCCATTGGACTCGCTGGGGGCCGTACCTGGCCGAGCGGGCCTGGGGAACCGTGCGCGAAGATTACAGCGCCGATGAAAGGCCGTGGGAGTACCTGCCCCACGACCACGCGCGCAGCAAGGCCTACCGGTGGAACGAGGATGGTATCGCCGGCATCTGCGACCGGCACCAGAAGATCTGCTTCGCTCTTGCACTATGGAACGGGCGCGACGCGATTCTGAAGGAGCGCCTGTTCGGGCTGTCGGGTCCCGAAGGCAATCACGGCGAGGACGTCAAGGAGGCTTACTTCTATCTCGACAACACGCCGTCGCACTCCTACATGAAGGCGCTGTACAAGTATCCTGAGGCGGCGTTTCCCTACGAGCAACTGGTGGCGGAAAATGCGCGGCGCACACGCGAAGAGCGGGAGTACGAGCTGGTTGACACCGGCGTCTTTGCGGAGAGCCGCTACTTCGACGTTACGGTCGAGTACGCCAAGGCCGGCCCCGAAGATATCCTGATTCGCATCACCGCCGTGAATCGCGGTCCGGAGGCGGCCGACCTGCACCTGCTTCCCACCATCTGGTTCCGCAACACCTGGTCGTGGGGCTATCCCGGCGTGATCCGGCCGCAACTGCGCGCCGCGTCGATGTGCGCCGTCGAACTAGACGAGCCCTACTATGGCCAGCGGCGGCTGATTGCGGAGAGCGCCGCAGAAATCCTGGTGACCGAGAACGAAACCGATTGCCGGCGGCTCTACGGGTTCGACAACGGCACGGTTCGCTCGAAAGACTCAATCAACGACTTTCTGCTGCACGGCACCGCGAACACCGTGGCCACGGAACGCGCCGGCACCAAGGCGGCCCTCCACTATCGAATGACACTTTCGGCAGGAGAGAGCAAGGTGCTGCGGCTCCGGTTCTCGGAGACCGACGACGAGGTCGACTTCGGAGATTTCGAGCAGATCTTCGCGGCGCGCATCGCCGAAGCCGACGAGTTTTATGCCGACATCATACCGGCGCGCCTCTCGCCCGAAGCCCGCAGCGTAATGCGGCAGTCTCTGGCCGGGCTGCTGTGGTCGAAGCAGTTTTACCACTACATCGTCAAGGAATGGCTGGACGGCGATCCCGGCGAACCGCCTCCGCCTCCCGAACGAAAGGAGGGCCGAAATCACGACTGGGCTCACCTCTACAATTCGGACGTGGTTTCGATGCCCGACAAGTGGGAGTATCCCTGGTACGCCGCGTGGGACCTGGCGTTCCACTGCGTGCCGCTGGCCCTCGTGGATAGCGAGTTTGCCAAGGACCAACTGGCCCTAATGGTCCGCGAGTGGTACATGCATCCCAACGGCCAGCTTCCGGCCTATGAATGGGCGCTGGCCGACGTCAACCCGCCGGTGCACGCCTGGGCGGCATGGCGCGTTTATAAGATCGAGCAGAAGCGCCGCGGCGGCAAGGGCGACCGGGCCTTCCTGGAACGGATCTTTCACAAGCTGCTTTTGAACTTCACCTGGTGGGTCAACCGCAAGGATGCGGAGGGCCGTAATGTCTTCCAGGGCGGTTTTCTCGGGCTCGATAATATCGGGATCTTCGATCGCAGCGCGCCTCTGCCCGAGGGCGGCCACATGGAGCAGGCCGACGGCACCGGGTGGATGGCCATGTACAGCCTGAACCTGCTCGCCATCGCAATGGAGCTGGCGCGCCAGGATCCGGCCTACGAAGATGTCGCCAGCAAGTTCTGGGAGCACTTCCTCTACATCGCGCATGCGATGAATCACATGGGCGGAGATGGAGACAGCCTGTGGAGCGAGGAAGACGGCTTCTTCTACGATGTGCTCTACACGCCTGCCACGGGTCACGTGCCGATCAAGATCCGCTCCATGGTCGGGCTGATTCCGCTGTTCGCGGTCGAAACGCTCGAGCCCGCACTGGTCAACCGGCTGCCTGGTTTCAAGCGGCGCCTGGAATGGTTCATCGAGCATCGCCGCGATCTCGCGGGGAACGTCGCGTCCATGGAACTGCCCGGCAAGGGCGAGCGGCGCCTCCTGTCTATTGTCGATCGCGATCAGCTCCGTCGCATTCTCCGGGTTCTTCTGGATGAGAAGGAGTTTCTCTCGCCGTACGGCATTCGCAGTCTCTCGCGCGTTCACAAAGACCGACCGTTCGCGATGTCCGTCGGCGGGGTCGAGCATCGCGTGGACTACGAGCCGGCCGAATCGGCGACGGGTCTGTTCGGCGGCAACTCGAACTGGCGCGGCCCGGTCTGGTTCCCGGTCAACTTCCTGCTGATCGAATCGCTCCAGAAGCTGCATCACTACTACGGCGACGAGTTCAAAGTGGAATGCCCCACCGGATCCGGAAGGTACGCAACGTTGTGGGAAGTCGCCACCGAGATTTCACGCAGACTGACGCGCATTTTTCTTCCCGATGCGACCGGGCGCCGGCCGGTGCATGGAGACAACGGCCTGTTCAGGGACGATCCGGCCTGGAAGAACCTGGTTCTGTTCTATGAGTATTTCCATGGCGACGATGGCAGCGGCATCGGCGCCAGCCATCAGACGGGGTGGACGGGGCTGGTGGCCAAGCTTCTGCAGCAGAACGGCGAGTAGGCTTGGTGTGGAGATGGTCTTGGCGGAATGCGCCCGCTATGATACGGAGTGAATGAAACTCACGCCTCTGTTTCTCCTGCCCGCGCTTGCGCTCGCCGCCGGGCCCAAGGACTGGTTCCCACCGTCCGACCTGATGACCATCGGCGTCTACTACTACCCGGAAGCGTGGCCCGAAGCGCAGTGGGCCCGCGACATGGCCAACATCAAGAAACTCGGCATGGAGTTCGTCCACATGGGCGAATTCGCGTGGTACTTTATGGAGCCGGACGAGGGCCGCTACCAGTTCGACTGGCTGGAGAAGAACGTCGCCAACGCGGCACAGAATGGGCTCAAGGTCATCCTCTGCACGCCCAGCGCGACGCCGCCCATCTGGCTGGCCCGCCAACATCCGGAAATCCTGATGATCGACGCCAACGGCCGCCGCATGAATCACGGCAGCCGGGAGCAGGGCGATTGGAGCTCGCCCGTGTATCGCGAGTACGTGACGAAAATCGTGACCGAGCTGGCGAAGAAATTCGGACACGACAAGCGGGTGTGGGGCTGGCAGATCGATAACGAGCTGAGCCACTACGACCGGCAATACTCCTACAGCCCCGCGGCGACGGTGAAATTCCGCGGCTGGCTGCGCGAGAAGTACGGCACCATCGACCGGCTCAACGCGTCCTGGGGCGGCGGCTTCTGGTCGATGGTCTATCAGAACTTCGACCAGATCGATCTCCCCAACCCGCAGGAGCTCGTGGCGGACCCGAGCCCACACGCGCTGCTCGACCTCAACCGCTGGTTCGCCGACGAAGCCGCGGAGTACATCCGCATGCAGGCGCGCATCCTGCGTCAGTACAGCGCCGACCAGTGGATCACCACGAATTTCATGGCGATGCACGGCGACGTGGATCCGACCCGTTCCGCCAAGGACCTGGATGCCTTCACCTGGACCCACTACCCAGTCCATGGCGATGTGTTTCCGGAATACGGACCGCTCGCTTTCCGGCTGGGCAGCGCGAGCATCCAGAGTTTCATGCACGACCTGATGCGGCCCATCAACGGCATCGAGGGTTACATGGAGCTGCAGCCGGGACAGGTTAACTGGGGCGCCGTGAATCCGTGGCCGCAGCCCGGCGCCATCCACATGTGGATCCTGCGCGCGTTGGGCGCGGGCGCGCGCATCGTCTGCACCTATCGCTACCGCCAGCCCCTCTACGGCAGCGAACTCTACCACAAGGGCCTGGCGGAAACCGACGGTGTCACGCCTTCGCCGGGCGGCCTCGAGTATGCCGAGGCGATGCGCGACGTGATCAAACTGCGCGCGCAGCTCAAACCGGACGCCAAAGAGCCGGCCGCGTACGCCGCGCGGCGCACCGCGTTCCTGATCAAT
Source organism: Candidatus Acidiferrales bacterium (assembly GCA_035499435.1). Lineage (GTDB taxonomy): Bacteria > Acidobacteriota > Terriglobia > Bryobacterales > Bryobacteraceae > Solibacter. Next base: position 4,089 of record DATJYW010000075.1, read on the forward strand.
TTCGACAACCGCTGGGACATTCAGAATCACCGCCAGACGGCGCGCTGGGACACGATCGGCCATTGGATGAAGTACTACCGCGCGCTCAAATCGATGATGGCGCCGGTGGACGTGGTGACCGAAGGCCGCGATCTCACGCCCTACAGGTTTGTGGTGGCGCCGGCCTACCAGCTTGTCGATCGCGAGCTGATCCGGAAGTGGACCGCGTACGTCGAAGGCGGCGGAAACCTCATGCTCACCGCGCGCACCGCGCAGAAGGACCGGCAGGGTCACCTGTGGGAGGCGATGTGGGCCGAGCCGATCTACGGCCTGATCGGCGCGAAGATCTCGCGCTACGATCTGCTGCCCGGCAACCTCGAAGGGTACGTGACGGCGGGAGACGGGCGCTACGCCTGGGGCTCGTGGGGCGAGATCCTCGATCCGCAACCGGGCACCACCGTGCTGGCTCACTACGCCGACCAGTTCTACGCGAGCAAGCCCGCCGCGGTGACGCACAAGCTGGGCAAGGGAACCGTGACCTACATCGGCGTCGATTCGCTGAAGGGCGATCTGGAAGCCGCGCTGCTCCGCAAGGTGTATGCGGCTGCCGGCGCGACCCCCGGCAGTGTCCCACCGGACTTCGTGGTTGACTGGCGCGACGGCTTCTGGGTGGCCACCAACTTCACGTCGCTGCCGCACGTGATTCCTGCGGCCCAATCGTCGGAGCTGTTGCTGGGCGCGCGGACCGTGCCGCCAGGCGGCGTGGCGGTGTGGCGGGAGTAATGTCGCTCTTGCGTCGAAGATCTCGACGGATGCAGAAAGGCAACATCGTCCTGTCACCTTTCGTCAACGCTTGATTCTTTGCACACGCCGCTCAAACTATCTGTGAATGCCGCGGCAGACGCAGGATTGGTTCCACAACCTGATTTGCCGGTGGCACCCAGGAGGCCCAGTGCACCGAGTGTATTCCGCAGTCCTATTGATCTGGCTTTCCGCGTCCGTCGCAGTCGCCCAGCCTCCGACCATCGGAAACTGCACCGTCTTCCCCGCGGATAATATATGGAATACTCCTGTCGATCAGCTTCCGGTTTCGCCGACCTCATCCACCTACATCAATACAATCGGCTCGAAGGTTGGCGTGCACGCCGATTTTGGTTCAGGTCTCTGGGCCGGAGGGCCAATCGGAATCCCCTACATCACTGTGCCGGGCACACAGACCAAATACCCAGCGACGTTCTTATACGCGGATGAAAGCGATCCCGGGCCATACGCCATTCCGCTGAACGCACCTATTGAAGGCGGCAGCCAGAGTACCGGCGATCGTCATACCCTTGCGATCGACATCGACAATTGCATCCTCTATGAACTTGGCCGGGCATTTCCACAGACCTCCAGTTGGCAGGCGGACGCGGGTGCCATCTTCAACCTCCTTTCCGATGCCCTTCGCCCCGCCACATGGACGTCGACTGACGCGGCCGGTCTGCCCCTATTTGCCGGCCTGGCCCGCTACGACGAAATCGCTGCCGGCGCGATTCGCCATGCGCTTCGGTTTACAGTGCCGAAGACCCAGCGTGCATACATCTGGCCGGCGCGTCACTACGCATCCAGTATTACGGATACGTCATATCCTCCGATGGGCCTGCGCGTGCGGCTGCGGGCCTCTTACGATATCTCGGGGTTTTCAGCGGCAAACCAGATCATCCTGCGCGCCCTGAAGAAATATGGGATGATGCTCGCCGACAACGGCTCAGCCTGGTACATCAGCGGGGCACCCGACTCACGCTGGGATAACGACGATCTCCATCAACTCGGTGCGATTATGGGTTCCGATTTCGAGGTGGTGGATGTCTCGTCTCTTATGATCAATGCCAATTCCGGGCAGGCAAAACAGAGCGGCCCGAGCGTGATCACGATCGGCAAGACCCACAGTGCCAACTTTATCCAGGGGCAGCGCGGGGCTACCTACAACGTGACTGTGAGTAATGCGGCTGGGGCAGGCTCGACGAGCAGTACGGTAACAGTAACTGAGACACTGCCTGCCGGAATGACTTTGGTTTCGATGGCCGGGTCGGGCTGGAGCTGCCCCACCGGTGGGAACACCTGCGCGCGAAGCGATGTGCTGGCGGCTGGAACGAGTTATCCAGCGATTACAGTGACCGTGAATGTAGCCAGCAATGCCACCTCGCCTCAGGTAAACTCGGTGACTGTGTCGGGCGGAGGATCGGCGGGCGCGAGCGCAACTGACTCGACGGTGATCATTCCGGCAATGCTGGCGCCGGTTTCGGTTGCGCCAGCCTCCGGAAATCTGGCGCAGCAGACGTTCGTCCTGCGTTATTCGGACACGGCGGGCGTAGGCGATCTGACCACGGAGTGGGTATGGTTTGACAACAGTACCGCGAGCAGCACTGCCGGCACCTGCCTGGCCTACTACTATCGCCAGGCGAATACTCTCTATCTGTTGAACGATGCGGGAATCGCCTTCCAGGGACCGGTGGCGATGGGCTCGACGAACACCTTGGGCAACAGCCAGTGCACAGTGAACCCGGCTGCCGGCAGCGTGAGCACGGTGAGCGGAACGGACCTGGTGGTCAACTTGCCGGTGACGTTCGCGTCCACTTTCGCCGGCTCGAAGAACGTGAAGATGCACGTGGAAGGCCTCAGCGGACAGAGTTCCTGGGTGTCGATGGGGACATGGACGGTTCCCGGCACGATTACCGTAGCCCCGGTATCTGTCACACCGTCTTCGGGCAGCGGGACACAGCAGACCTTCAATTTGCGATACACCGACACCGCCGGAGTAGGTGATCTGACCACGGAGTGGGTATGGTTTGACAACAGTACCGCGAGCAACACTACCGGCACCTGCCTGGCCTATTACTATCGGCAGGCGAATACTCTTTATCTCCTGAACGATGCGGGAAGTGCCTTCCTGGGGCCAGTGACGATAGGCTCGGCCAGCACCTTGAGCAACAGCCAGTGCACATTGAACGCCCCTACCGGAAGCGTGAGCACGCCAAGCGGCACAGACCTGGTGGTCAACCTGCCGGTGACCTTCGCGTCCAGCTTCGCCGGTTCGAAGAACGTGAAGATGCATGTGGAGGGCCTTAGCGGGCAAAGCTCCTGGGTGCCCATGGGGACTTGGACGATACCAGGCACAATCACAATAGCTCCGGTATCGGTCACACCGGCCTCCGGGAATCTCGCACAGCAGACTTTCGCGTTGCGCTATTCGGACACCGCGGGAGTGAATGACCTGACGACCGAGTGGGTGTGGTTCGACAACAGTAGCGCAAGCAACACCGCCGGTTCCTGCCTGGCCTATTACTATCGCCAGGCAAACACGCTCTATCTGTTGAACGATGCGGGAAGCGCGTTCCTTGGGCCCGTGACGATGGGCTCGGCCAGCACTTTGAGCAATAGCCAGTGCACACTGAATGCGGCCTCCAGCAGTCTGACTACGCTCAGCAACACAGATTTGGTGGTCAACCTGGCAGTGTCGTTTGCCTCCACCTTCGCCGGTTCGAAGAACGTGAAGATGCATGTGGAGAGCTTGAGTGGGCAGAGTCCCTGGGTGGCGATGGGGAGCTGGACGGTTTCCGGGACGATCACCGTGGCCCCGGTATCGGTCACGCCGTCGTCAGGCAGCGGTGCTCAGCAAACCTTCGGCCTGCGGTATACGGACACGGCGGGAGTCGGCGACCTGACTACAGAGTGGGTCTGGTTCGACAATAGTTTGGCGAGCAGCTCTGCGGGGTCCTGTCTGGCCTACTATTATCGGCAGGCGAACACGCTTTACCTGCTCAACGATGCGGGAAACGCGTTCCTCGGCCCGGTGACGATGGGCTCTGCCAATACCTTGAGCAACAGCCAGTGCACGCTGAACGCGGCAGCCAGCAGCGTGAGCGCGCTGAGCAGCACCGACTTCGTGGTGAACCTGGCGGTGACTTTCGCACCCGGCTTCGCGGGATCGAAGAACGTGAAGATGCACGTGGAAAGTTTCAGCGGGCAGAGCGCTTGGGCGCCCATCGGGTCGTGGACCGTGCAATAACGGGCTTACCAGCGGATGGCCGGCAGACCGAACTGGCGGGCCAGGGCGTTCAGCTCGGTTCTGACCGCCGCCCAGTCGTTCGACAGGCCGGGGTCGCCGCGATAGGACACCATGAAGCGGTTGAGTGTCTGGCTGGACGCGATGGCCGCGGTGACAAACGCACGCGTCTTCTGGAGATCGTGATCCTTGTTCCACGAGTCACCCACCTTGTTCATGGCTTCTTCCAGGTTGTCGGCGTCCCGCTGAAGATTGGGAGCGTCGCCGCGGCTCTTGAGGCGGACCTTTCGTTTGAACGAATTCGTCCGCTTCTCGCAATCGTTGATGACCTTCGTCGTTTGATCGGCCCTCCCGCCCGCGGCGGGACGTACCTGGGCTGCAGCCCACAAAGGCAGCAGGAATAAGGCTGCGGCGACAATCCGGCAATAGCGATTCATAATCCTGTCTCGTGACGTTAGTCCCGGTGGAAGATGCGCCGCCGGTTGGCCGGATTCATTTTCTGTTCAACGTGTGGTTTGCGTTCTCTCCCTGCAATGATGGTATCGGTTATCACTGAACTGTAAGACGCTTGTCCGCGGGCACGGAAGACGAGTTCCTCCGACGCTTACACTGGGCAGTATGGAGGCGGGGGAATGAACGACGGACAATCGGTTGTCGTGACCGGGATATCGACGGGTATCGGTCACGCTGTCGCACAAGTCTTCAGTCGCCGGGGATGGCGAGTCTTTGGAAGCGTTCGAAAGCCCGAGGATGGGGAACGCCTTCGTCGCGAACTTGGTGTTACGGCGCTGGTGTTCGATGTGACCGACGAGCAAGGCATTCACGCCGCGGCTGAGGAGGTGCGCCGGAGTCTTGGCAATGCCAGGCTGGGAGGTGTCGTGAACAATGCCGGGGTGGCCGGCGCCGCGCCCCTCATCCTTCAACCGGCAGGCGACTTCATGAAACAACTGGAGATCAACCTGCTTGGGCCATTCCTGGTGACGCAAGCGTTTGCGCCGTTGCTCGGCACCGAGCGTTCCCGCACAGGACCGCCCGGCCGCATCGTGAATATCAGCTCCGTCGGAGGAAAATTCGGGCTGCCGTTTCTGGGCGCTTATGCGGCTTCCAAGCACGGCCTGGAAGGTATGTCGGAGAGTTTGCGGCGTGAGCTGATGTTGTACGGGATCGATGTCATCATCGTCGCGCCAGGTTCCGTCGCGACTCCGATTTGGGACAAGGCGGAAACCGGGGATTTGGGGGCATATGGCACCAGCGATTACGCCAACGCAATGCGGGCATTTGGGAACTTCATGATAGCGGAGGGCCGCAAGGGACTGCCTCCCGACGCGGTGGCAGATGTCGTGTTCCAGGCGCTGACTGCGCCAAAGCCGAAAACGCGGTACCCGGTTGTCAAGGGCAAGTTCAAAAACTGGATTCTGCCGAGGCTTCTGCCCAGCAGAATGGTGGATCGGGCGATCGGCAAGGGTACCGGGCTGGTACCGAAATAACTTCGCGAAGCTCTACTTTCCGATCGATTGCACTCAAGGTTGCGCCCAACTAAGATGAACCCGAAAGGAGAACCGGTTTGCGTCCTCTCATGATCCTCCTGGTCGCCGCCACGACCGCGCGCGCTGCCTTCCAGCAGCCCGTCAAGGTCGCAGGCGGCCTTGTCGCCGGCGTGCCCGGGAAAGATAGCTCCATCACTGTCTTCAAGGGGATTCCCTTTGGCGCCCCGCCTGTGGGCAGCCTGCGCTGGCGGGCGCCGCAGCCGGTCCGGCCCTGGCAGGGAGTCCGCAAGGCGGACCAGTTCGGCAGCAGTTGCATGCAGAACATCGTCGACGAGCATAAGCCCTGGACCTACGAGTTCATGACCCACACCGGGGTCAGCGAGGACTGCCTGTTCCTGAACGTCTGGACCGGCGCACAATCGGCGGGTGAAAGGCGCCCGGTCTACCTGTACATCTACGGGGGCGGTAATACCGAGGGCTCGGGCGCCGTTCCCGTCTACGACGGCGAAGGACTGGCGAAGAAGGGCATCGTCCTGGTCACGGTGAATTACCGTCTGGGCATCCTCGGATTCTTCACGCACCCCGAGCTGACCGCGGAATCCGGGTTCCACGCCTCGGGGAATTATGCCCTGCTGGACCTGATCGCCGCCTTGCACTGGGTTCACGACAACATCGCCGCATTCGGCGGCGACCCGGGCCGCGTGGTGATCGGCGGACAGTCCGCCGGTGCATCCAACGTCCATAGCCTCGTGGCTTCGCCTCTGGCCAAGGGGCTGTTTCACGGCGCCATCGCCGAGAGCGGATCGAGCGTCGGCGGTCTTGGCCTGATGGGCGCCCGGACGCTAGCCGATCAGGAAAAGGCCGGTGTGCAATTTGCCGAGGCCAAAGGCGCGCACTCGCTCGCCGAGCTGCGCAATCTGTCCTGGAAGGAACTCGCCGCGCCTGTTCCCGGCGCCGGACCGTTCCGCTTCGGAGTCGTGGTCGACGGTTACGTGCAGCCCGCGCCCGCGGCCGAGATGTTCGCCCAGGGGAGGCAGAACGACGTGCCCACACTGACCGGCTGCAACCAGGGCGAAGGAGGCGCCAGCCCGCACCCTACGGTCGCCGCCGAAGGCTTCCAGAAGGCGGCGCACCAGCGCTATGGCGATCTTGCCGAGGCATTCCTCGCGCTCTACCCCTCGGCCACCGACGAACAGGTGCGCACCTCGCAGAACGAGAGCTCCTGGGATTCGACGCGGGCGTCGATGTACCTGTGGGCCGTCAACCGCGCCAAGACCGCGAAAACCAAGGCCTACACCTATTTTTGGGAGCACACCATGCCTGGGCCCGACGCGGACCGCTTCGGCGCCTTCCACACCTCGGAGGTCCCGTACGTGATGAACACGCTTTACATGTCCGATCGCCCTTTCACCAATGCGGACCACAAGATCGCGGACATGATGTCCTCCTATTGGGTGAACTTCATCCGCACCGGCGATCCCAACGGCAAGGGCCTGGCGCACTGGCCCGCGGTGAGCGAGCAGCCCGGCGCCACGATGGAGCTTGGCGACAGGGCGCTTCCCATCCCGGTGGCGGGCAGCCCGGCCAAGCTGGCGTTCTTCGAGAAGTACTTCAGCAAGCCGCAGGGGCCGCGGCCGCCGATGTGATCGCCCGGCGCCCCAGGCGGGCTGAAGCCCGCCGCAGGCTAAAGCCTGCCCCACATTGATTAGGCGACCAGCTTTCGCAGATATTCCAGGCTGGCCTCGAAATCCTCGCGCTCTCGGCGCCGGGCGGCCTCCTGGTCCGCCGGGCGCGGATCGGCTGCGCGCGGTTTACCGCGGTCCGCGATCTCCAGGAAACGCTCGAACTCCCAGGCGGGCGTGTTCCGGTAGGCCTCCCAGAACTTTGGATCGCGGAAAGGATACACCCGCGGCCCGGTCACAATCGACTCGATGGATAGCGCCCGTCCCGGACACAACGCGGCATACTTCCGCACGTACCCGTCGATATCCACGTTGCCCTCGCCCATCCGCACCCAGGCCACTGCCGCGCCTTCGGGCACGCGCCACACCGCGCTGTCCCGAAGATGGCTCGTGAGTACGTAGGGCGCCAGCGTTTCCAACGTGAGGTGAGGGTCTTCGATGGTCCATAGCGGATTGCCGGAGTCGATGCACACGCCCGTGAAATCAGGCCCTGCCTGCTCGATCAGCCCCTTCAGTTCGCGCGCCTGCATGTCGCCGGCATGGTTTTCCACCGCGATCCGCACGTGCGCGTCCATCGCTTTCGAGCGCACGTTGCGCAGCACGCGCGACATGTTCTCGATGTGGCGCTCGATCGGCCCGGGCAGGCGGTCGGCGGAGCTGCCCAGCACGCAGCGCACAATCCGCGAGCCTACCGTGACAGCCGCGTCGATCATCGCGCCAAGCTGCGCTTCGGCCGTCCCCGCCGCCGCGTTGAACATCTTCGAGGTTGGGCAGACCGAAGTCATTCCGATCTCGATTTCGATGCCCAGCTTTCCCGCGTGATCGCGCACCTGCCGCAGGTTGGCTGGATCCAGGCCGCCGATGAAGCGGACCTCCGAAAAGTGGACCACCTGCACCTTCAGCCCCGCGCAGTAGTCCAGAAGCTGGAACGGAGTCCAGTTCTGGGAGCGCAGGCTGAAGAGATCGGCCCCCAGCTTCACGTTCGCCGCGCCCTCCGCAACCGACGCCAGGGGCGCCGCCGCGATTGCCTCCATCCAATGCCGCCGCGTCATAGCTTTTCGTAGACCACGTAGGCGAACTTCTTCGAATCCGGCGACCACGAGTTCACGTTGATCGTGCCCTGACCGCCAAAGAATTTCACCAGTTCTTCCGGATGCGCGGGCTTCAGTTTGTTGCCCGGCGCCGGCATCAGGCGCAGCACCACGCCCTCCATTTTGTCGTTGTGGTTGGCTGTCCCGTGCGGGAACCCGAAAATCAGCAGCAGCTTGCCGTTCGGTGAAAAGTGCGGGAACCAGTCCTCCACCTCGTCGTTCGTCACCCGCTCAGCCTTGGCATCGTCGGGACCGGCGCCGTCCGCCGGCATCCGCCAGACGTCCCAACCATCCGAGCGGTTCGAGTTGAAGTAGATCCACTTGCCGTCGGGAGAGTACTCCGGCCCGTCATCGTATCCCTTGTTGGTCAACCGCTGCTCCGCCCCTCCTTCCACGGGCACGCGGAAAAGCGTGAACTTGCCCTCCCGCTGGCCCACTACCGCCAGCCACTTCGCGTCCGGCGACCAGCCGTGGAAATAACTCGGCGAAAGCGGCGTCATCAGCTTGGCATCCGACCCGTCCGCCTTCGCCAGGTATACCTGCGATTGCCGTGAGCCGGGGCTCGATGCCGAAAACGCCAGCAGCTTGCCGTCGCGCGTGAAGTCGTGATCGTTGTTGCAGCGGTAGCCGCCGGCCCCCAGGTCGATCTTTTCCAGCTTGGCCTCACCTGTCACCGGCAGGCGATACAGATTGCCGCCGGTGTTCACCAGCAGGAATTTGCCGTCGCGCGACCAGTTGGGCGCTTCGATCACCTGGTCCGCGGAGTAGAGCACCGACGAACGGCGCGTCCCCAGATCGAAGATCGTGATCTTGCTCCGGTACCTCTGCGGTTGCGGCGCCGGCTGTCCGAACACAACCGCGCCTAGCAGGAGGGCAATCAAATGTCGATGCATTTTCCGCTCGATCATATCAACAATCGTTCCGGTGATGGCACAGCAATTGCACATTCCAGCCGAGCTGTAAGTTATTTCAACAGTTTGAGGTGGTTTTCATACGCAGGATAGGGGCTTATCACCCGCGTTGGGGAATATGACACTGCACCAGGCACTCCGGGACCATCCATTCATGGCGGGACTTTCCAACACGCAAGTCGACGGGCTCGCCAAACTGGCCACAGAGGTCACATTTGAAGAGGACGAGGTGATTCTGGTGGACGGCCAACGCTCCACCTCGTTCTACCTGGTCGTCGGCGGCAGCGTGGTGGTCGAACTCCGCACTCCCCGCTACACAATAGTGGTGCAGAGCCTCGGGTCCGGGACCGTCTTCGGCTGGAGCGCGCTTCTCGAACGGCAGGATACGCTGTTCCAGGTGCGTGCCCGCGAGCACACGACAGCACTCCAAATCGACGGCGGGTCGCTCAAGACCCGGTGCTTCGAAGACCCCGCTCTGGGCACGGAGATTCTCCACCGCGTTCTCAACGTGGTCGCCGGCCGCGTGAAAGCCACCGAACTCCGCTTCGCCGAGATGTGCGGCGTGAAAGTGTAGAATGGGACGCGAGTGCGCGTCCTTGAACTTCCCGAAATCGACCGGCTCCTGGACTACCCCGAAGTGATCGAGCGCATGCGCGATGCGCTCATCGCCTACGCGAGCGGCGAGTGCGACACGCCGATGCCGATGCACCTGGAGATCGCGCCCGAACAGGCCGAGGTGCACATGAAGTCCAGCTACCGGCGCGGCGGCAAATACTTCGCGCTCAAAATCGCCGCCACCTTCCCGCGCAATCTGGAACGCGGCCTGCCCGTGGGCAACGGCATGATGCTGCTCTCCTCCGCCGAAACCGGCGCCCCTGTGGCCTTCCTGCGCGACGCCGGCCATCTGACCGACGTGCGCACCGCTGCCGTCGCCGCGCTGGCTGCCCGCGAGCTCGGCCGCCGCGACAAAACCATCGGCATTATCGGTACCGGTATTCAGGCACGCCTGCAAGTGGAGCTGCACGCGCAAGTGCTCCCGCTCGAGCGCGTGGTCCTCTGGGGCCGCAACCCGGAGCGCGTCGAAGCGTGCCGCCGCGAGATCGCCCGCTTCGCCGACGTCTCCATCGCCGCCATCCCCGCCGAAGTCGCACACGAGACCCGCCTGATCGTCACCTGCACCGCCGCCCGCGCCCCGCTGCTCCACAACGCAGCGGTCCATCCCGGGACGCATCTCTCCTGCGTCGGCTCGGACTCGCCCGGCAAGCAGGAGATCGACGCAGCCATCCTGCGCCGCGCCACCCTTGTGCTGGCCGATTCGCGCCGTCAATGTGAGAAGCTGGGGGAGTTGCAGCACGCGCCGGACGTGATGCAGCGCGCGGTCGAGCTCGGCGATTTCTTCGCCGCGCCGCGGGCGGTGGAGCCCCACTCGCTCACCGTCTGCGATTTCACGGGTCTTGGCGTGGAAGACCTGTGCATTGCCGAATCCTGCTGGGAGAAAGTCGCGTGAGGATACCGATCTTCGAAATGGAGCGGATGCAGTCGACCTGGGAGAACCTGGTCGAGTTCGACATGAGCGAGAGCGGCGTGCGGCCGGTGAGCCTGCGCGAGCTTGCCGGGATGGGCCTCGATCTCGATGCCGTCATGAACACGCCGCTCGGCTACAGCCAATCCAACGGCACCATTCCGCTCCGCGAAGAGCTGACGCGCCAATACCCGGGCGCCACGATCGATCATCTCGAGGTTACAAACGGCACCTCGGAAGCCAACTACCTGCTGGCCCTGGCGCTGCTGCGCGAGGGCGACGAGGTGGCCTTTGAAGTCCCCAATTACATGCAGTATGGCGGCGTGCCGACCAGCGTGGGGGCCAGGATCAACACCTTCCGCCTTTCGATCGAGCGCGATTGGGAGCCCGACTGGGATGAGTTCGAGCGTGCGGTCAACCCGCGCACGCGTCTCGTCTATGTCTCCAACCCAAACAATCCCACTGGCAGCGTGCTTTCGCGCGCCGCCATGGAGCGCATCGTGCGCCGCTGCGACGAGGTTGGCGCGTACCTGCTGGCTGACGAGGTCTACCTCGGCGCCGAGATCTATTGCGAGCGCACCCCCAGCTTCTGGGGCATGAGCGACCGCGTGATCGTCACCAGCGGCCTCTCCAAGGCATACGGCATCCCCGGTGTGCGCATCGGCTGGATCGCGGGGCCCAAAGAAGTCATCGCCGACTGCTGGAGTCAGCACGACTACATCACCATCGGCCCCAACAAGATCTCCGACGCCGTAGCCCGCATCGCGGTAAAGCCCGAGAATCGTGAGAAGCTCTACGCCCGCACCCGCGCCATCCTGCAACAGAACCTGCCGGCGATGAGACAGTGGGCCGCCGGCTTCGACGATTTCCTGACCTTCCGCGAGCCGCGCGCCGGCGCCCTGTGCCTGATGCGGTTCGCCTCGCCGGTTCCCAGTTTCGAGTTGTGCGAGCGTATCCGCGTTCAGCAGAGCGTGCTGATCGTGCCCGGCGCGCATCTCGGCCTGGAGGGTTACATCCGCATCTGGCTGGGCGGCCGTCCCGAATTCCTCAATGAAGGACTGCGTCGCATCGCGATCGAATTGCACGCCGAACGGGAAGCGGCGCGACGCGCGCATGTCTGAGCCGCAACTGAAGCGGGAGCTGGGGCTGCGCGACGTAACGCTGTTCGCCACCACCTGCATCGTGGCTACGCGATGGATTCCGGCTGCCGCCCACGCCGGCCCCGGTTCGGTCACGTTGTGGGTGCTGACCGCGGTTCTGTTCATGGCGCCGTTGGCGGTGTCGGTGGGCGCGCTGGCGGCGAAGTATCCCGGCCCCGGCGGGCTCTATACCTGGACGCGCAACGACTTCGGACCGTGGCACGGTTTTCTGGCTTTTTTCGTATTCTGGGTGGCCATCGCGGTATGGTTTCCGTCTGCTTCCATCTTCTACATGAGTGCCGGGCTGAGCGCGCTGCCCGCGCCGGTTGCAGCGCTCGCCGAGAACCGCGCGGCCATGCTGGCCGTGGCCATCGCCGCCATCTGGATCGCGCTGGGCAGCAACATGATCGGCGTGAAGGTCGGCAAGTGGACCGAGAACATCGGGGGCGGCGCGACGTGGGCCGTCACCCTGTTTCTGCTTGGAATCGCCATTCTGGTCTGGCGGAGCCGCGGCAGCGCAACCGCGATGGACGTCGTCCCCAAATGGAACTGGTCCACCGTCAATTTCTGGTCCAATCTCGCCTATGGAATGTCGGGGATGGAGACGGTCGCCCTGATGGGTGCGGAAATCCGCGATCCCTTACGCACCCTGCCGCGAGCCGGCTGGATCGCTTCCGCGTTTGCAGCGGTCTTCTATACTTCTGCCACAGTGGCCCTGCTGGTGATTCTCTCACCGGCCAAGATTAACGAAGTCACCGGCTTCAGGGAGGCCGGCCACACCGCGGCGGCAGTGTTGCACGCCGGCTGGATCGCGCCGGTACTTTCTCTGCTGGTGCTGGCCACCGGCCTGGGACAGATCGGCGGCCTCGGCACCGGCGTGTCGCGCCTGCCGTTCGCGGCCGGTGTGGACCGTATGCTCCCACCGGCGTTTGCCAGAGTCCACCCGCGATGGGGCACGCCGCATGTTTCGATTCTGTGGCTGGGCTTTGTAGCCACTTTCCTGATCGCCATTTATCAGCTCGGCGACACCATGCGCGCCGCCTACGATGAGCTGGTCTCGCTGATGGTGATCACCGGGTTTCTGCCGTACCTCTACATTTTCGGTTCGGCGTGGAAGGCCGGAAAGCGCATCAGCGCTCTATCGGGCTGGCTGGTGACCCTGTTGACCATCGTTTGTGCCGTGGTGCCGACGCCGGACGTTGCCAATGTCTGGCTATTCGAGGCCAAGCTTCTCGGCGGAGCCGCGGGCGTGATTTTCGCCGCCTGGCTGCTATACCGCCGCGCCGGCCGCACGTAGCAGCTCCGCCGGCTGCTCCCAGGAACCAGTTTCGGCGGAGCGGAACACCGCGTCGATCACCGCCATGTTCAGGAGCGCGTCCTCCAGCGGTACCGGCACTGCGCCGTCGCCTCGAATGGCGCGGGCGAAGGCATCGCCCTGCAGGACGTACTGGTCGCACGGGGCAATCTCTTCCACCACCGCGCCGCCGCCTTCGAGGTCGCGCCCGTCGTCGATGTGGATCCGCGCCACGCGCCCGATGGCCGCGTTGAACGGGATCTCCGGCTGAATCCGGCCTTCGGTCCCATAGAAGCACATGCTCTGTTGCAGCATGATCTGTGTACTACTGGTGAAGATGCAGTGCCCCGAAGGGTATTCGAGGATCGCCGACGTGAGCATGTCGATATTGCCGAAGCGCGGATCGCGCGTGATGGCCGCCGACACGCGCACCGGCTCTTCTCCGAAGACCATGCGCGAGGTCTTGATCGGGTAGCAGCCGATATCCATCAATCCCCCGCCGCCGTACTCGCGGATGTTGCGGATGTTGTCCGGCTCGAGTTTGAAATAGCTGAACGTGCCCACCGCCGAATGCAGCCTGCCGATGCGTCCGCTCCGCACCAGCTCGGTGATCCGCTGCCACTGCGGGTGTGCCTGGATCATGAACCCCTCGCCCATGACAACGCCGGTGCGGTCGCGCACGGCAATGAGTTGCAGTGTCTCGGCGACGTTCATCCCGATCGGCTTCTCGCAAAGTACGTGCTTTCCTGCCTCGGCCGCGCGAATCGACCATGGCACGTGCAGGTGATTCGGCAACGGATTGTAGACCGCGTCGATCTCCGGGTCCGCCAGCAGCTCTTCGTACGATCCGTAGGCCTTCGGGATCCCGCAATCGCGTGCCGCCGCCTGTGCGCGGACGAGGTCGCGCGATGCAATGCCCACGACTTCACACAGCTCGGCATTCTTCATCGCCGGAATCACGCGATTCACCGCGATGCGCGCTACTCCGAGCACGCCCCATCGGACTTTCTTCATACGCCTTTGAATTGTACCTTGCCCGCCGCCAAGCCCTTCTCCCTAAGTTACATTTGCTTACAAATGCCCGCGCTATATTGAGGATTCATGCTCCGTATTGCGGCCCTGGCGCTGCTCTGCTCCTCGTCCTGGGCGGCCGGCCGGGAGACGATCATTTTCGATACCGATTCCGGACTGTTTGGCGACGATGGCGCCGCCCTGGTCATGCTGCTCCGAAGCCCGACGCAGGTGGCCATCCAGGGCATTACCGTTGTTCCCGGCAATGTCTGGGCGCTCCAGGGCGCGGAGTACATGTTCCACATCCTCGACCTGCTCAAGCGGCCGCAGGTCCCCGTCCTCACCGGAGCCATCGAGCCGCTCGTCCATACTGCCGCCATGGCTCGCGAAGCCGAGCGCCGCTGGGGCGTGCACTCCTACATGGGCGCCTTCACACAGCATCCGCTGTCCGTGATCCCGGCGACGGGTGCCAAACTCACGGGCCGCAAGGCGCGCCACGACGCGGTGGCATTTCTGATCTCGGAAATCGAGCGCCATCCGGGCGAGATCACCATTCTTGCGCTGGGACCGATGACAAACGTAGCCCTGGCCCTGCGCTTGCGTCCTGAGATCGCGCCCAAGATCAAGCGCATTGTTTTCATGGGGGGCAACATCAACGTTCCCGGCAACGCTTCGCAGGCCGCCGAATTCAATTTCTGGTTCGACCCCGAAGCCGCGCGCATCGTGCTCCGCTCGCGCATCCCTCACAAAATCATGTTCGGCCTGGACATCTGCAACCAGGCGCCGGTCCGAAAGGCCGAATTTGAACAGATCGTCTCGGTGCACACAGCCATCACCGCGCTGTTCCGCGAGGATCTCGGAAATCGATACCCGGCTTACTACAAGAACCCCAACGCCACCGGCTTCCTGTGGGATTCGCTGGCGGCGGCCTATCTGCTCGACCCCGACTACGTAACCCGCTACGAAACGCGCTACCAGGACGTGCAGACCAACTGGGGACAGTATTACGGATCGACCGTGCCCCTTGACCGCCGCGCCGTGCCAGACGCTACGCCGGTCACCGTCATGTTCGGCCTCGATTTCCACCGCGTGTTCGCGCTTTACAAGGACCGTCTCACCAAAGCGGAGTGAATCCGAATGCGGATCGTGATGGCACAAACCGCCGCGGAGATCGAAGAAGTGCGTCGAATGTTCGAGGAATACTGGAATTCGTTCGGCTTCACGCCGTGCTTCCAGGACTTCGCTGGAGAGCTCGCCCGCCTGCCCGGCGACTACGTGCCGCCCGGCGGCGCCCTAGCCCTGGCCACCGTCGATGGCGAGCCTGCCGGATGCGCCGCGCTCCGCAGGATCGACGGGATGCGATGCGAAGCCAAGCGCCTTTATGTACGCCCGGCGTTCCGCGGCCACGGGATCGGCCGGGCGCTGCTCGATTGGGTGATCGCGCAGGCGCGCGCAGCCGGATACCGCGAGTTGTTCGGCGATACCATGCCCGTGATGGACCGCGCGCTCGCCATGTATGACGAGTACGGCTTCGAGCGAACGTCGCCCTATTCCGAGACACCAACTCCGGGAGCGATCTATCTGCGGTTGTATTTGTAACGCGGCCGGGGGTACGCCTATTTGAACCGCTCGTCGATTTCCACCTGGTACCCCGCCGAGAGCCGGTTCGTTTCGTTGGCCATTCCCACCACCGCCATCAGCTCCGCGAACATTGCATCCGTCATGCCCGCCTTGCGCGCGCTGGCGGTATGCGACGCGATGCAGTACGGGCACTGATTGCTGGCACTCACCGCCAGATACACCAGCTCCTTGGTCAACGCGTCCAGCGCTCCCGGCGCCATGATCTGCTTGATGCTCTCCCAGGTGCGCCGCAGCGTGGGCGGATCGTGCGCCAGCGCCTTCCAGAAGTTGTTGATCCAGTCGGTGCGCCGGGTCGCCATGATGTCGTCGTAGACGGCGCGCACTTCGGGCGGAGCATCCGAGTACTCGATCAACCCCAGCGTCGCCATTACGGGTGCCCGGCTCCGAACGCCTTCTTCTGGCGCTCCTGAATCTCTTCCGGAGTCAGCTCTTCTTTGCGCGATCCGATCGCCCAGTTCACGCCGAACGGGTCTTGTACGTGGCCGTAACGGTCGCCCCAGAACTGGTCCGCGATCGGCATCGTGATTTTGCACCCGGCGGCGACTGCCCGCTCCCACGCGGCGTCGGCATCGGGCACGTAGAGGTGCATGTGATAGGGCATGCGTCCCTGTGCCAGCGGCGGCATCCCGAACTCGGCGCCGAAGTCGTCGGCGAACATCAGCATGCTGTCGCCGACCCGCACTTGTACGTGCATCAGTTTGCCGCCCGGACCGGGCGAGCGCGAAATCTCCTCCGCGCCGAACGCGCGCTTGAGAAAGTCCGCGTAGGCCGCCGCGCCATTGACGGCCAGGTGAACCGTGAGGGAGTGAAATCCCGGAGGGATCGGACTGCTCGCAGGTTTTGCCATGGCGCCAGCATATCAGGTCCTGGAACTAAAGGACCATATCCAAATCGAGGTTAGCCAGACCGCGTCATCCGAGGTTAGAATTTGTCTGGGAGATCAAAGTTATGTACACTCTGTTGGTTTTTCCGGGGGGAAGAAGGGCGGATGCAGTGTTGCTGTCAGCGTCGGAAGATCGCATGCGGTTTGCTATAGCCGGGCGTTCCGATGTTACCGAACTTCAACGAGTCGATGGCCGTTGGCTGGGTGAAAATGGCGAACCGGTCGAACTGGGTGCGCTCATAGCGCTGGGATCGGTTGCCGAGACGCGCCCTCAAGCCAAGGTTTTCGTCGCAGGCCTACCCAGCTAACCGCACGCGTGGGGCGGACGATGCGTTCTTCAGTCGTCCGCCCGCTCGCCTACTCATCGAACGGTTCTTCCCGTCGATACTTTGCCATTGGATTTTCTGGCTCCTCGCGCTCCGGCCAGGTCTTCATCATATAGATCGACGCAAATAGCGCGGCTAGAAACAGCGCCAGCACGATGTATGAAAAAGGCGCCCAAGCGTTCAGGTTTTCACCTGTCCTGATCAAAACCCCCATGAGAAACGCGCGTGACTGCGGTGCGATCAGGATGAACATCAGCGCGAATAGACTTGCTCCTTTGAACATGTGTCTTACCTTTCTCTGCGTCGAGCTGCGACCACGATTACGAGCTTAAGCTGTTGTACGGCTCGCCACAATCTCGTCCCGTTTATTACGGTTATGGCAGTACCGCCGGTGCTTTCCTAGCTCTCTTCAGTAAGCGGTAACCATCCACAGAAATCGCTTACTAACTTCCGTTAACTCCGCGGAGCGTCTCACTCCCGCGGCGACGCCCGCCCGCGCCACGGTAGAATGCGAGCGTGAGAGTCTGGACCCTATTGTTCTTTGCCGGCGCTTCTCTGCTTGCGGCTGACTACGACATCCTGATCCGCAACGCCCGCGTGATCGACGGCAGCGGCAACGCCTGGTTTCGCGCCTCGGTCGCGATAAAAGACGCCCGCATCGCCGCCATCGGCCCGCTCGAGTCCGCTTCCGCCGCCCGCGTCATCGACGCCCGCGGTCGTGTACTCGCCCCGGGTTTCATTGACGCGCACACCCACGTCGAAGGTAACGTCGAGCGCAATCCGCGTGCCGGCAACTTCCTCCTGGACGGCGTGACCACGGTCATCACAGGCAACTGCGGCAGCTCGGAGCTCAACCTCTCCGCCTGGTTCGACAAGCTGGATAAGCTCGGCCTGGGCATCAATGTAGCTTCGCTGGTCGGCCACAACAGCGTTCGCCGCGAAGTCATGGGATCTGCCAACCGGCTCGCTACGCCGGACGAGATCCGCAAAATGCAGGCGCTGGTGGACCGCGCCATGCGCGATGGCGCGGTCGGCTTCTCTACCGGGCTCGAGTACGTGCCCGGCGTATACTCCAACACCGCCGAGGTGGTGGCCCTCGCCAAGGCTGCGGCGGCTCACGGGGGCGTCTACACCAGCCACATGCGCGACGAGGGCATCCACGAGATCGAAGCCATTACGGAAGCCGTCAACGTCGGGCGCGAAGCCGGCATGCCGGTCGAGATTTCGCATCTCAAGATCGATCGCCGCCGCGTTTGGGGCGCCAGCGACCAATCGCTCGCCCTCATTGAGAAGTTCCGCCGCGAAGGGGTCGATGTGGTCGCCGACCAGTACCCCTACGACCGCGCCGCCACCAACCTCGGCATCCGCCTGCCCGCCTGGGCGCTGGCCGAAGGCAAAATCAAGGAACGGCTGGCCGACCCGCCCACCCGGACGAAGATCGCCGCCGAAATGAAGCAGAACCTGGCCGACATGGGCGAGCCCGATTACGGGTTCGCTACCGTTGCCCGCTTCACGCCGAACCCCGAATACGAGGGCAAGACCATTCCGGAAATCGCCGCCATGAAAGGCCGTACTCCCGGCGTGGATAGCGACATCGAGACCATCTTCGACCTCATGGGCGCTGGCGGCGCCAGCATGATCTACCGCCTGATGTCCGAGGCCGACATCGAACGCATTATGCGCTATCCCAATACCGCGATCGCCAGCGATGGCGGCGTCACCGACTTCGGCGTGGGGAGCCCGCATCCGCGCTCCTACGGCACCAACGCGCGGGTACTCGGCGAGTACGTGCGCGCCCGCGGCGTGCTCACGCTCGAGGATGCCATCCGGCGCATGACCTCCCTGCCGGCGCGCACGTTCCGCCTGCGGGATCGCGGCCTGGTGCGGGAAGGCATGGCGGCCGACCTGGTGATCTTCGACCCGGCCCGCGTCGAGGACAAGGCCACTTTCGCCAGGCCCCACCAGTATTCGCAGGGTTTCGACTACGTGCTGGTCAACGGCGTGGTGGCCGTGGATGACGGCAAGTTGACCAGCGCGCACGGCGGGCGGACTCTGCATCATCCGTGATAAAGTCGGTAACTATCGAGGGAGCGCACACGCCATTGGATAGAACTATGTCCCGCCACATTTCCATCCTGATTCTTGCCGTTTCGTGTCTTGCCGGTTCGGCGCCGGCTTGGGCCCAGGGGCGGGGAGGCGGCCAGCCGCAGGGTCCGCCCCCCAACGCGTCCACCGATCCGCTTCTGCGAGGCTTCGAGTTCCGCTCCATCGGCCCTGCGACCATGATGGGCCGTGTGGACGACATCCAGGGCTCCGATAAGGACCCCATGATCGTCTACCTCGGCTTCGCGACCGGCGGCCTGTGGAAGTCGACGGACGGCGGCAATCACTGGAAGTCGCTGTTCGACAACATGCCCAACGCGTCGATCGGCTCGATCGGCGTGGCGCCCTCGGACCCGAACGTAGTGTACGTCGGCATGGGCGAAGGCAACAACCGGCAAAGCTCCTCGATCGGAGACGGAGTGTGGGGCACGCGCGACGGCGGCGAACACTGGACCCACCTGGGCCTGGACGAGACGCAATCTATCCAGCGCGTCGCGGTGGACCCGGCCAATCCGAACATCTGCTACGTCGCGGCCGGGGGTCACCTTTTCGGTCCCAACCCGGACCGCGGCTTGTATAAGACCAGTGACGGCGGGAAGACCTGGAACAAGGTGAAGTTCATCGACAACGATACCGGCTTCACCGACGTGGCTATTGACCCGTCGAATCCCAAGGTCGTTTACGCCGCATCCTATGCGCGCCGCCGGACGTGGTGGGGTTTCAACGGCGGCAGTTCGAACAGCGCGCTGTGGAAGACCGTCGACGGCGGCGCCACCTGGACCAAACTGGAGGGCCAAGGCTGGCCCAAGGCCAAGGACGGGATCTACGGGCGCATTGCGATCGCCGTGTACAAAGCCAAGCCGAGCATCGTGTATGCGCAGGTTGAAGTCGGGGCCAGCGCCGGAACCGGCGGCGGCACGGCCGCGGACGGCGGTCCGGCCCGCGGCGGGCGCGGCGCGCAAGGCGAATCGGCAACCGAGACGGCGCCCACCAATGCGGCTCCGGGCACGCCAGCCCCCGGCGCTGAAGGCGGTGGCGGACGCGGCGGACGCGGTGGACCGCCGGCTCCTCCCGATCCCAACGCCAGCGGCGTCTTCCGCTCCGAAGACGGCGGGAAGACCTGGACCTTCATGAGCAACCAGAACCAGCGCCCCATGTACTTCAGCCAGATCCGCATCGACCCGACCAACGACAAGAAAATCTTCGTCGGCGGCAACCCCGGGCAGATTTCGCTGGACGGCGGCAAGACGTGGGCGGGCATCGCCGGTTCCCACACCGACTACCACGCATTCTGGATCAACCCCAAAGATCCGCGCATCGTCTACGTTGGCCACGATGGCGGCATGGACATGAGCGCCGATGGCGGCGTTACGTGGGATTTTCACAACGACATCGCCGTGGGCCAGTTCTACCAGGTCTCCGCGGACATGCGGCGGCCGTATTACGTTTGCGGCGGACTGCAGGATAACAACGCATGGTGCGGTCCCAGCGCGATGCGATCCAACACCGGCCCGGTCAACACGGACTGGTTCACCGTGGCGGGCGGCGACGGCTTCTACACGCGCCAGGATCCGACCGATTGGGCCATCGTTTACGCTGAGTCGCAGGACGGCAACATGGTACGGCACGACCTGCGCAACGGCACGCAAAAGAGTATCCGGCCCAGCACGGGTCCCGCCGGACGCGGCGCGGCGGCGCAGGGAGCCGGCCAGCCCCCGGCGGCTGCAACCGAAACGCCGACCCCATCCATTCCTCCCGCAGGCGCGGATCAACCCGGCGGGCGCGGCGCCGCAGCGACGGGCGGCGGCTTCGGCGGACGCGGCGGGCCACCCAACATCATCAACGCTCCCCCGAACCCAGAAGCCCTCCGGTTCTACTGGAACGCGCCCATGGAAATCTCGCCGCACAATCCGGCGGTGGTCTACATGGCGGCCCAATATTTTTTCAAGTCCACCAACCGCGGCGACACGTGGTGGATGAACAAGACCGACCTTTCCAAGAACGTGAACCGCTGGGCTCCGGAGCAGGCCATTATGGGCGTGGCCGGCGACAAGCCGATGGCGTCCAAACACGATGGCTACGCGGCCAGTTCTCTGGCCACCCAGGTTCGCGAGTCTCCGTCGCGCCCGGGCGTCCTCTGGATCGGCACCGACGATGGCAACCTGCAAGTGAGCAGGGACGGCGGTGAAAGCTTCACCAACGTCTACGACAACATTACCGGGGCGCCCAGGGGCTACGTGCAGATTTCGCGCATCGAGCCTTCCCATTTCGATCCCGGCACCACCTACGTCGCGCTGGATAACCATCGCAACGACGATTGGAAACCGTACCTGTTCAAGACGACGGACTACGGCCGGACCTGGACGAATGTCACCGGCAATCTGCCGGGAAACGGAAACATCAATGCCTTGCGCGAAGACTACGACAACCCGAACCTCATCTTTGCCGGCACGGAGTTCGGGCTGTACGTGACGCTGGACGGTGGCAAAGAGTGGAGGAAGTTCATGACCGGCCTTCCCAGCGTGCGCGTGGACGACATCCTGATTCACCCGCGCGAACGCGATCTGATCGTCGCCACGCACGGACGGTCGATCTGGATCTGCGACGACATTACGCCTCTCGAGCAGATGAATGCAGGTCTGGACAGTGACCTGGCTCTTTTCGATCCACGCCCGGTGGTCCTCTGGAAGAACGATCCGCAAGCCCAACGCCATGCCACCAACCGCGATTTCAAGGGTCAGAATCCGCAGGGCGGCACTGCAATCAGCATCCTGGCAAAAAGCGCAATCGGCGCGGGCAAGGTCGAGTTCCTGCAGAACAACAACGTCGTCAGCAGCATGGACGTCGAAATCAAGCAGGGCATGAACCGCTTCCAATGGGGCGTGCGCGGCATTCCGGCGGCCGCAGCGACCGCAGGCACGGGACGCGGCGGCCGGCGGGGCGGTGGCGCCGCGGAAAACCCGCAGGCGCCTGCAGCCGGTACCGAAGCAGCCGCACAAACCGGTGGCGGACGTGGAGGGCGGGGCGGCAGCGGCGGGATACCCTTCGTGCTGAGCGGTCGCGGCGGATTCGGCGGCGGCGGTGGCGGCGGTGGGGCCAATGTCTTCACCGGCCAGCAGCCGCCCCCGGCAGCAGCCGAAGCGGCCGGCGGACGTGGCGGTGGTGGCGGCGGATTCGGATTCGGTGCGGCTCAGCCCCCCATCCTCGAACCCGGAACTTATATGGTCAGGCTCACCGCCGGCGGCAAGACGGTAACGTCTTCGGTAGTCGTGCTCGAAGACATCTGGATGCGCCCGCAGTAACGCGGAGCGCCGAAGGCGCGCTGCGCGCGCGGGCAGGCGAGGACGCCTACCCTACGAGCTCACGGATCCCCGGAGGTAAACTGGACCCATGGTCTCGGGCGGGGACATGCCACTTCTCTCATGAGCCGGTCGCCCACACTTCGCCTGGTGGCCGGCTTGGCGATTACGCTCTCAGCGGTTGCCCTCTATTCCGGATACACCATCTCTCAGCTCCGCGGACTCGAGCGCCTCCAGGACGAAATCATCGACCGCAACCGAGCCGACTCCCTGCTTCTGCTGCGCATCCAGAACGACCTCAATGGCCTTGCCCTCGCTATGCGCGACATGCTCGAGGGCAGCGAGCCCTATCCCCTGACCGCCTGGCAACCCCAGTTCCGCCGCATCCGCAACGATCTCGAAGACGCGCTCGCCCGCGAGTCGCGATACTCGCCGGCGGATCGCGATCCCGGCCAGCGGCAATACCTGATGACGTCGCTGGCGCAGTTCTGGGATGCCCTCGATCGCATCTTTACCCTTGCCGAAACCGGACGGCAAGCGGAAGCCCGCGACCTGATCCGCCTGTCGCTCCAGGCCCGCCAGGAAGCCCTCAGCGCCGCCGTGGCGCGCCTTCTGGTCCGCAACAACGAATCCGAGCAGCAGGCCGCGGCGCGCACCCGCGGGATCTACGCCGGCGTCGAACGCAATCTGTACATTTTCGTCGTTGCCATGCTGGTGCTGATCCTGCTCACTGGGGCCTACATGGTGCAGTACAATCGCCGCATTTTTGCGGAGGTCGCCGCCATCTCCGCGCGCCGCAGCGAGCTTGCCCGCCAACTGATCGCCATGCAGGAAAGCACCTTCCGATCCATCTCGCGCGACCTCCACGACGATTTCGGCCAGATTCTCACCGCGGTGGGCACGATGCTTCAGCGCGCCACCCGGCGCCTCGGGCAGGAGGCCGAGGCGTTTCGCGCCGAGCTGCGCGAGGTGCAGGAAATCGTGCAGGCCACGCTCGATAAGGTGCGTTCGCTTTCCCACGCCCTGCATCCGGTGATCCTCGACGACATGGATTTCGAAAGTGCCGTCGGTCAGTACCTGCCGGGCTTTCAGAAGCAGACCGGCATCGAGGTACGCTACGAGAAATCCGGCGCCAGCCGCGACCTCGACCGCGAAGTCACCATCCACGTCTATCGCGTGATGCAGGAAGCCCTGAACAACGTCGCACGACACGCGCATTCCAGCCAGGCTGCCGTGCGGCTGCGCTATCTGCCCGAATCCGTGGTACTCGAGGTGGAAGATAATGGTGTCGGCTTCAGTGCATCGCAGGGGCAGGGGATGGGTCTAGTTTCCATGCGCGAACGGGCGGAACTGGTTAAGGGGACGGTGGAATTCGAGAACCGCAGCGGCGGCGGCGCCCGGGTGCGTCTTACCGTACCGGAGAAAGCACATGCCTGAAGCCCCGATCACGGTGCTACTTGTGGACGACCACAGCCTGGTGCGCCGCGGCTTCCGGCGCCTGCTCGAAGACGATCCCGAAATCCAGGTGGTTGGGGAGGCTGAGGACGGGCCGCAGGCCATCGAGCTGGCCCGCGATCTTTGCCCCCGTGTGATCGTCATGGATTTCGCGCTTCCCAGCATGAACGGCGCAGTGGCCGCGCGCCAGATCCTGCGCTCCGCCCCCAAGACCGCCGTTCTCATTCTCAGCATGCACTCCGAACCCGCCTACGTGCGCACCTGTCTCGATGCCGGAGCGCGCGGCTACCTTCTCAAGAACGCCATGGACCTGGAAATGGTCTCAGCGGTCAAGCGGGTGGCAGCGGGCAAGCAGGTCCTCGATCCGCGCCTGGGCACGATTGCCGAAACCGCGGAAGCCCAGTTGAGCACGCGCGAGCTCGAAGTCCTCCAGTTGATCGTGCACGGAAAATCGAACAAGGAAATTGCCACCGTCCTGGGGCTGAGCGCCAACACGGTCGCCGTGCACCGCGCCAATATCATGC
Organism: Candidatus Acidiferrales bacterium; assembly: GCA_035499435.1. Taxonomy (GTDB): domain Bacteria; phylum Acidobacteriota; class Terriglobia; order Bryobacterales; family Bryobacteraceae; genus Solibacter. The sequence continues at coordinate 28,481 of DATJYW010000075.1, forward strand.
AAGCCTTTGGCATCCACAACACCGCCGAGCTGGTGGTCTACGCCATCCGCCAGGGCCTGGTGAGCATCACGTGACGCGCCGGACTTTCCTCGCCGGCGCGGCGCTTCTCCGCGCCTCGCCGCCAACCGGCGTGCGCCTCACCGACGTCACTGCTGCCGCCGGCATCCAGTTCCATCACACCAGCGGCGCATACGGCGCCAAGCGCCTGCCCGAAACCATGGGTCCCGGATGCGCCTTCATCGATTACGACGCCGACGGCTGGCCCGACATTCTGCTGGTGAATGGAATGGAGTGGCCGGATCGACGCGATGCCCGCCGTCCCTCCACCATGCGCCTCTACCACAACAATCGCGACGGCACATTCACCGACGTGACGGCGCGCGCCGGCCTCGCGGTCGAGATGTACGGCTTGGGCATCGCCATCGGCGACTACAACAACGACGGCTTCCCCGACTTGCTCGTCACCGCCGTCGGCCAGAACCGGCTGTTCCAAAACAACGGCCGCGGCGCATTCATCGACGTCACCGAAAAGGCCGGCCTCGGTGGACGCAACGCCTTCAGCACGTCCGCCATGTGGTTCGATTTCGACCGCGACGGCCTGCTCGACCTGCTGGTCTGCAATTACGTCAAATGGTCGCCCGAGCGCGACGTCTTCTGCAGCGTCGACGGCAAGCGGAAATCCTACTGCACTCCCGAGGCATATCACGGCGAAACCTGCTGGCTATTTCGCAACCGTGGCAACGGCACCTTCGAGGACGTCACGGCCAAGAGCGGCATCTTCGACAGCACCTCCAAATCCCTCGGCGTGACCCTGCTAGATTTCGACCGGGATGGCTGGCCCGACCTCCTGATCGCCAACGACACCCAGCCCAACAAGCTCTACCGCAACCAGCGCAACGGCACGTTCGAGGAGACGGGCGTCCGCGCCGGTGTCGCCTTCAGCGAGGATGGCAAGGCACGCGCGGGCATGGGAATCGACGCCGCCGATTTCGACAACTCGGGCGCCGAAGGCATCGCCATCACCAACTTCGATAACGAAATGATGGCCCTCTATCGTACCGGTCGCGACGGCGTTTACCAGGACATCGCGCAGCGCTCGGGAATCGGAGCGGCCTCCAAATCCAGCCTGGGTTTCGGCTGCGCGTTCCTGGACATCAACCTGGATGGTTTCCTGGACCTGGCCGCCGTGAACGGCCACATCGACGAGACCGTGCGCCGGATTCACGGCAACGTCGGCTACGCCCAGCCGCCGCACCTGTTTCTGAACGACGGCAAGGCCGGCTTCCACGACATCGCGGCGGAGGCAGGCGCGGGTTTCGCAGCCCCGAAGGTCGCCCGCGGGCTGGCCTACGGCGATTTCGACCGCGACGGCGACCTCGACCTCCTCATCACCACCAACCAGGGCCCGGCCTATCTCTACCGTAACAACCTGCCAGCCGGAAACCACGGGCTGCGGCTCCGCCTCACCGGCACGAAATCGAACCGCGACGCGATTGGCGCCGTGGCGCGCGTCTTCGGCCCCGAAGGCACGCAATCCCGGCGCGTGAAATCCGGTTCCAGCTATCTTTCGCAATCCGAGCTGCCGTTGACCTTCGGCCTCGGGCGCCGCGACACCGCCGCACGCCTCGTGATCGAGTGGCCCAGCGGCGCCACCCAGGAATTCAAGAACGTGCGCTCCGGCTCCTGGCAGTGCACCGAGGGCCAGCAGTTGAAAGCCGAGTAACCTATGACGAAGCTCGCCCTGTGCGTTGTGCTGATTTGCAGCCGCGCGGCCGCGATCGACTTGACGGGCCTGCGGCACATCGGCGGCGTGGCCGGATTCGTCAAGACCGATTCGGGCCTCACCCTGACCTGTACCGACCAGTCGGAGGTCCGCATCGCGGTGCTCGCGCCCGATCTCATTCGCGTGCGCGCCGGATTTCTGAAAAAGCTGCCTGCCCACGACCACTCCTGGGCGATCGACAAAACGTCCTGGGAGGTCCCGCACTGGACCCTCACCGAGGATCCTGCCGCCCTTCGCCTCGCAACCGATGAAATCGAGCTCATCGTGCGCCGCGCGCCGCTCCTGCTCGAATTCCGCGATGCCAAAACCCACCGGGAAATCGATGCCGACCAGCAGCCCATGCTATTCGATCCGCAATCGGACAGCGTTGCCGCTGCCCGCAGACTCGGCCTCGACGAGCACTTCTACGGCCTCGGCGAAAAGGCCGCCCACCTCGATAAGCGCCGCGGCGAATTCAGCATGTGGAACTCCGACACGTTCGGCTACCAGGAGGGCACCGACCCCGTTTATCAGAGCATCCCGTTCTATCTCGGCTGGCAGCGCGGCGCTGCTTTCGGCATCTTCTTCGACAACAGCTATCGCACGCACTTCGATTTCGGCGCATCCTCACAGGAGTATGCCGCTTTCTCCGCCGAGGGCGGCGAGATGAACTACTACTTTTTCCAGGGGCCGTCCATCCGCAAGATCCTGGCGCGCTACACCGAACTCACCGGCCGCATGCCCCTGCCGCCGATGTGGGCGCTCGGTCACCAGCAGAGCCGCTACAGCTACTATCCCGACACGCTAGCGGAAGAAATCGTCCGCCGCTATCGCCAGGAAGACCTGCCGCTCGACGTGCTCCACCTCGACATCCACTACATGGACGGGTTCCGCGTCTTCACCTGGAATCCGCAGCGCTTCCCCAACCCGAAGGCCTTCACCGACAAGCTCCGTGCACGGGGCGTCAAGGTGGTAACCATTGTCGACCCCGGCATCAAGTATCGCGATCCCGGCTACTCGGTCTACGAAGATGGCGCGGCGCAGGATTTCTTCCTCAAGCGATCCGATGGCCGCCCCTACGTGGCCCGGGTCTGGCCCGGCGATTCCGTCTTCGTTGACTTCACCAAGGAGGCCGCCGCGCGCTGGTGGGGCGACCTCCACCGCGCCTACACCGACGCCGGTGTCGCCGGTATCTGGAACGACATGAACGAGCCCTCCGATTTCAACGACCAGACCGGCAAATCGCAGATGGACGTGGTCGCCTACGATGGCGGCGAGAATTCACCCTACGCGCAATATCGAAACGTTTTCGCGCTGAACGAGGCTCGCGCCACCTACGAAGGCCTTCAGCGCCTCCGCCCCAACCAGCGCCCATACGTAATCACGCGCGCCGGGTACGCGGGCATCCAACGCTACGCCACCGTGTGGACCGGCGACAATCGCAGCACCTGGGACGCGCTCGCACTGAGCCTGCCCATGTTCATGACGCTCGGCCTTTCCGGCGAGCCGTTCTCCGGAGCCGACATCGGCGGCTTCATGGGCCGCACCGATCCCGAGCTGCTGGTGCGCTGGTACCAGGTCGGATTCCTGACGCCTTTCTGCCGCAACCACGCCGGCATAGACTCCCCCGATCACGAGCCGTGGCGCTTCGGCAAATATTACGAAGACATCATTCGCAAATACCTGAAGCTCCGCTATCGCCTCCTGCCGTTTCTCTACACCGCTCTCGAAGAGTCCCACCGCACCGGCCTGCCGATGCTCCGCCCGCTGCTCCTCAACTATCAGGACGATGAAAACGTCCTCGGCATCGACGACGAATTCATGATCGGCGCCGACCTGCTCGCAGCGCCCATCCTGAAGCCCAACCTCACAGCCCGCCTGGTCTATCTGCCCAGGGGCCTCTGGTTCGATTATTGGACCGGCGCCGCTCAGCAAGGCGGGCACATGATCCGCGTGGAAGCGCCGCTCGAAACCGCGCCGCTCTTCGTGCGCGCCGGAGCAATTCTGCCCACCAGCCCCGAAATGAACTACGTCGGCGAGAAACCCACAGATCCCGTGCGATTCGAAATCTATCCCGACGCCCAAGGCCAGGCATCAGCAACACTGTATGAAGACGACGGTGTCACCGAAGACTACCGCCAAGGAAAATTCCGACGCACCACGGTCAGCTTCCGCCGCAACCAGATCGAACTCGGCGCTCCCGAAGGCTCATTCGATCCCGGCCGCCGCGACTTCGTCTTCTCCATCCACCCGTCCGCCTCTCGCGGCACACCAGAGGTTCGGATTCCTGACGATGGGCGGCCCCACAGGATCGCCGCCGCCACATCCCACGCCGGCCCTGGAATGCGCCAGAATCGTTAGACATGAGCGATCAACCCGCGTGGTCCAACCCTGTGCGTGCCCGCCTCGCCGCCGGGCAGCCCGTTTTCGCCGTCACCATCACCTCGGCCTCCGTGGAAGCCGCCGCCCACCTCGCCACTCTGGGCTTCCACTTCCTGTGGATCGAGATGGAGCACTCGCCAGTGACGCTGGAGACCCTCCGCCTGATGGTCATGGCCACGAGGGGGCTGCCGGCCGCGGTCTTCGCGCGCGTACCGGTGGTGGAACTCTGGACAGCGAAGCGCGTGCTCGATCAGGGCGTCCACGGCGTGATCTTCCCGTTCACCGGTACTGCCGCCAAGGCCGCGGTCGCCGCTGCCGCGTGCCGCTATCCTCCAACGGGCCGGCGCGGATCGGGCGCCGGCACGGCGATCCGCACCTGGCCTGATCCCGCCAACTATTACGATTCGGCCGACCGCGAGGTTATGACCATCTGCGTCGTCGAGGAAGCTTCGGCGCTCGACGAAATCGACGCCATCGCCGCCACCCCCGGCATCGACGTGCTCTTCATCGGCACCAGCGACCTTTCGTTCTCGCTCGGGCTCCGCGGCCGCCAGGATGACCCCGAGCTTGACCGCGCCATCGCGCGCATCGCCGAAGCCGCGCGACGCCACGGCAAGTACCTCGGCCGTCCCGCCGCGAGGCCGGAAAAGGTCCGCCAGTTCATGGACCAGGGTTTTCTGCTTTTTCAGATGCCGACCGAAATCGGCCTGATGGAGTTGGGCGCCCGCCAGGTGCTCCAGCCCTTCGGGATCTCCACTACCGCGTAAGAGGATATATTTCAACCATGCCGCTATTGTCTTTGTGGGGTAGGCCTCCTGGCCTGCCCGCGCGCGTAGCGCGCCTTCGGCGCGGGGCAGGCCAGGAGGCCTACCCTACAGGAACGCTGGCCCTGCTTCTCATTTCAGCCGTCCTCGCCCCGGCCGCCGATTTCACGCACGCGACCGTGGTCGCGCCCTTGAGCCTCTCCGGCCCCGAGCGCAAAGCCGTCGCCCTCCTCGTCGATGCTGTCCGCGAGCGCACCCGCATCACCTGGCCCGTGGCCGCCTCGGATCCCGCTCCCGGCAGCCCGGTGATCCGCATCCGCCGCATGCCCGCCGGCCCGCCCGAAGGCTACCAGCTTCGTTCCTCCGGCAGCTCCATCGAGATCGGCGGCAACGACGAGCGCGGCGTCCTGTTCGGCGTCGGCGCCCTGCTGCGCGCTCTCGAAATGCGCCGCGATTCGGTCGCCCTGCCGCGCCCTCTCGACATTCGCACCGCACCCAAATACGCGCTCCGCGGCCACCAGTTGGGCTATCGCCCCAAGACCAACTCCTACGACGGCTGGACCGTCCCCATGTGGGAAAGCTACATCCGCGACCTCGCCGTGTTCGGCGCCAACGCCATCGAGCTCATCCCGCCGCGCTCCGACGACGCTGCCGACAGCCCGCTCTTTCCGCTGCCGCCGATGCAGATGATGGTCGAGATGTCGCGCCTGGCGCAGGAATACGGCCTCCAATGCTGGATCTGGTATCCCGCCATGGACCCGGACTACGCCAACCCGGCCACGGTCGAGGCCGCCCTCAAAGAGTGGGGTGAAGTTTTCCGGCAACTCCCGCGCATCGACGCCGTGTTCGTCCCCGGCGGCGATCCCGGCCACACCGAACCAAAAGTCCTGTTCGCCCTACTCGAAAAACAGACCGCCAACCTTCGCAAGTACCACCCGAAGGCCACGATGTGGGTCTCGCCGCAGGGATTCAACGCCGCCTGGATGGAACAGTTCTTCGGGCTCATGGACCAGCACCCCTCCTGGCTTTCCGGCATCGTATTCGGCCCGCAGGTGCGCGTCAACCTGCCCGACCTGCGCCGGCGCATTCCGAAGCAATACCCCATCCGCTTCTATCCCGACATCACCCACAGCACCAATGCCGAGTTCACCGTCAACGATTGGGACGTAGCCTACGCGCAGACCGAGGAACGGGAAGTCATCAACCCGCGCCCGCTGGATGAAGCGCAGATCTTCCGCGTCCTCCAGCCGTTCGCCGAAGCCGGGTTCCTGTCCTACTCCGAAGGCTGCAACGACGACGTGAACAAGGCCGTCTGGAGCGCCCTCGCCTGGAACCCCGACGCCGACGTCGCCGAGGTGTTGCGCGAGTACGCCCGCTACTTCATCGGCCCCGACATGGCCGACGGCTTCGCTCACGGCCTGCTGGCTCTGGAACGCAATTGGCGCGGACCGCTGCTCACCAATTCTGCGGCGGATGTGACACTCGCCCAGTTCCAGGATCTCGAACGCCGCGCCACGCCGCAGCAGAAGCTGAACTGGCGTTTCCAGCAGGCGCTCTACCGGGCCTATTACGACGCCTACCTCCGCGCCCGCCTCACCGACGAGACTGCCCGAGAGCGCCGCGCCCTCGAACGCCTCCGCAGGCCAGGCCTCAGCCTGCCCTCCCTCGCCGCCGCGGAATCGGAACTCACCGCGGAGCAGCCCGCCGGCGCCACCCTCCGCGCCCGCGTCTTCGAGCTGGCCGAGGCTCTCTTCCAAAGCGTCCGCATGCAGCTCAGCGTCCCACGCTATTTCGCCATCGACCCCGGCCGCGGCGCCAACCTCGACCTGATCGATCGGCCCATCACCGACGCTCCCTGGCTGCTCAGCCGCTTCACGGCGATGCGCGCGCTCGATAACGAGGCCGCCCGCCGCGTCGCCATAGACGAAATCCTGAACTGGACCGACCCTGGCCCCGGCGGCTTCTACGACGACCTGGGCGATCCCGCGAATCGCCCGCACCTCATGCCCGGCGAGGGCTTCGAGCAGGACCCTGCCTTCTTCCACAGCATCCGGACCGGCTTCGGCGGACGCCGCAACACCCCCTGGCGAATCTCGTGGTATCGGCACGCCGAGGCTCTCTACGGCAACACGCTCCAGCTCCGCTACACCGGCCTGGACCCGGCGGCGCACTACAAAGTCCGCTTCACCCAGGGCGGCGATTCGACGCCGCGCCTCACGCGCCTGGTCGCCGACGGCAAGTTCGAAGTGTACCCGTTTCGCAAGAGGGAATCCGACGTGAAGCCCATCGAATTCGATATCCCCGCGGAAGCAACTTCCGGCGGCACGCTCACACTCGAGTGGCAGCCCCACCCGGATGAATCCGGCAACGGCCGCTTCGTGCAGGTTTCCGAGGTCTGGCTACTTCGCGTGAAATGAACGCGCCCAGATCCAATACGCCCCTACCCCGCTAGCCACAATTACGAACGCCATGGCGGACGGCAGCGGCTGGGTCACGAACGCATCGACGATAAACCACACCGACACCGCCACAAACAGCCACAGGGTCCACGGATAACCCCACATCCGGTACGGTCGCACGGCATCCGGCATCTTGCGGCGCAGGATCCACACCGCGGCCACCGTCATCGTGTAGAAGACCCACGCCGCGACAATGGAGTACGAGTACAGCGTCTCGTACGAGCCGGTCAGCACCAGGAGCGCGGTCCAGACCCCTCCCCAGACGATCGCTGTGCCGGGCGTCCGAAACCGCGGATGCACCTCCGCGAACCGCTTGAAGAACAGCCCGTCGCGCGCCTGCGCGAATGGGATGCGCGCGGCCGTCAACACGCAGCCGTTCACCGCGCCGACAATCGAAAGCAGCACCGTCACCGAGACGAAGGTCCCGCCCGCCCCTCCGATGGTTCGCCTCGCCAGCTCCGCGCCCACCCGCTCGCTGGCGGCGATCTCCGGAACGGTCAATACCCTCAGGTAGGCCACATTCGCCAGGAGGTACAGGGCGGCAACGGCCGTCATTCCGATCATCAGCGACCGCATCAGGTTCCGTTGCGGATCCTTCACCTCGCCGGCCACGAAGCTCACGTAGCTCCACCCGTTGTAGGCCATCAGGCAGGCGGCCATCGCGACCCCGAAGCTCATCGCGGACAACGGCGGATCAGCCGCAGCCAAAGCTCCACTACGCGGGGCCAGAAACGCCGCGCCGATCAGTACCAGCAGCCCCGTGATCTTCAGTCCTGTAAAAAGCCGCTGGACTCGCGCGCCCTCCCGCACCCCCACGTAGTTGACCGCCGAGAGCACCGCGATGAGAACAATCGAAACCGCCTTGCTCTCCGCCGGGCTGAGTGGCACGAAGTAGCCGGCATAAATCGAGAACGTCACCGCCAGCCATGCGCTTCCGCCGGCCAGCACTGCCAGCATGAACGTCCAGGCGCACACGAATGCCGCGAGCGGCCCGTACGCCTCGCGCAGATACACGTAGTGGCCGCCTGTCTCGGGCATCATCGCGCCCAGTTCGGCATAGGCGAGGGCGCCAAAGAACGACAGCACGCCCGCGACCACCCAAACCGACAGGATGGCCGTCGCCGAGGGCAGGCTCCTCGCGATCAGATTCGGGAGCACGAAGATGCCGGACCCGATCACGATGCCGATCACGACGGCAGTCGCGTCCCACATCCCCAGCTTGCGAGGGAGATCGCCCTCCACCCTCACGCGCCCCCGCCAAGACGCTGCCCGGTGTATTTCTCCACCGCGTCCAGGTTGATGGAAACGCCCAGTCCGGCGCCGGCGGGGATGGGCAGCATCCCTTCGGCATCCAGCTTCCATGGAGTCTCCACCAGCTCATCGATGAACGGCGATCCGGTCAGATACTCCACCAGGTCCGTGCCCGGGAACGCGGAAGCCATTTGGAGGTCGGAAGCCAGGCCCAGTGCTGTGTTCCACCCGTGCGGGATGAACCGCACGCCTGCGTCCTGGGCCATCCATGCGATCCGCCGCTCCTCGCTGATACCGCCGCATTTCGTCACGTCCGGCTGCACAATGTCGAATGCCCGTTGCTCGAGCCACGGCGCGAAGGATTGCCTGCGGGTCAACACCTCGCCCCCGGAGATCGGCAGGGGAGAACTGTTGCGCAGCAGCACGTAATCGTGCAGGTTGTCGGGCGGCAGCGGCTCCTCGAACCAGTACACCTCGTAGCCGGCCAGCATCCGCGCGGTGCGCGCTGCCCATTTGTAGTCCTGCGGCCAGAAGGCATCGCTGGCGCCCGCATCCACCATCAGCAGCGACTCCTTGCCGACCGCGCCTCGGGCGGCGCAAACGATCTGCTCGTCGTAGGCGTAGCTCTGCTTCCCAAACGGCCCCCAGCCGATCTTGAACGCGCGGAAACGCTGCGAGCGCACCTCCGCCAGTTGCTCTGCCAGCGCCGCCGGCTCCCGCATCAGCAGCGACGCGTACGGCCGCACGCGCTCGCGATACCGGCCGCCGAGAAGGCGGCCCACCGGCTGCCCCGTCACCTTGCCCAGAATGTCCCACATAGCGATGTCGATCCCGCTGATGGTGTGGGTGATCGACCCTCCGCGGCCCATCCAGAACGTGTTGGCGTGCAGCTTTTCGCTCACCCGCTCGGGCTCCAGCGGATTTTCGCCGCGGTACAGCGGTTCCAGCACTCCCAGCGCGCCGCGCACGAGCTGATCGTTGGTGAACACCGACCCCCAGCCCGCGATTCCCTCGTCCGTCAGGACGGCGACAAGAGTGTGGACGCAGTCCTCGGGGCGGATCTCGTTCGACCATCCGCCCTCAGGCGTCCCGTGGCGCAGGCCCGCCGCTTGGATTCCCGTAATCTTCATCGCTCCAGCCTTGACGAGAGTATAATCGGACGCATGTTGCGCCGCAATTTTATCGGTAGCATGCTCGCCGGCGCCGCCTTGGCGCCGTCCTCGCGTGCTCAACAATTGGTCCAGCCCGCCGCAGGCGGAGTCTTCATCGAGCGCCCCGCCGACGGGCAGCCGCACAAGGGAAAAGTGCTGTTAGCGTTGCAGGCCCACTCCGACGATATTCCGCTTTCCGCCGCGGGCACCGTGGCCAAGTTGATCGAAGAGGGCTACACCGGCTACCTCGTCCGCGCGACCAACGACGACATGGGCGATGCGCAGGGCCTCGGCACGCCTGGCACCATCGGCGAAAATGTATTGGGCAACGAGCGCGATAACGCGGAGATTGCGCGCATCCTGGGCTGCAAGGACCACTTCGACCTCAACTACAACAACCACCGCATGGCCGACGTCTCGCTGAACGAGGTGATCTGCCGCCTCATTTTTCTGATCCGGCTGGTCAAGGCCGATACTGTGGTCTGTTGGGACCCCTGGGCCCACGACGAGGAGAATCCCGACCATTACATGGTGGCCCGCGCCGTGGAGGCTGCGTGCTGGATGGCCGGCCGCGCCCACGACTACCCCGAGCACTTCGCCGCCGGCCTCGCTCCAAAGACCGTGCAGGATAAGTACTACTTCGCCCGCCGCCCGGAAATCACCCGCGTAGTGGACATCAGCCGCCAGATCGATAAGAAGATCGACGCCAATCGCGCGAACGTAGCCAAGGGTCCGGCGGGCCACCTCGGGTCACGCCTGCGCGCGGAGCTGGCGGCGCGGAATCAGCGACTCCCGCTGCTGGGCGACGACGACGTCACGGCCGACCGCAACTACATCCGGGAATTCGCCATGACGCGCAGCCGCGAGCTGGGCAAACAGTACGGCGTCGAATACGCCGAGGTCTTTCACTACGTCCGCCCCGGTGCTTCCGGCGCCGACCGCGACCCGCGCGTCGAAGCCTACATCAAGGAGCACGTCGTCACGGGGAAGTGAGCGCGCACGCCACGATGGTCATCCCGCGCTCGCCCTCAGCCTCCAGTGCGTCGAGCAGCCTGTTCTCCGTGCCCTCCACGTCGACTTCGACGGCGCATCGGGCCATCTCCTGATCTGTGGCGCCTACGTAGCACAGCTCGCACGCCACCAGGGTCTGCTCCCCAACCCGCGTCGCCGGACCGAACGTCCGGCAAGTCATCGGCCGCGCATCGTAAAGATCGCAGCAGCCGGTATCGGGATCGAGCGCCGGGCAGGGCATCTCGTCCATCTCGGGAGGCAGTTTGTCTTCGTCGAACAGCTCACCACTGGCCGGATCGCGGGGATAGAGGGGCGCAATCGCCGCCACGTAGGCGTCGGCTCGCTCGCGGACCGCCGCCGCGCGCCGCGGATCCTTTTGGGCAAGCGCGGCCAGCCCCGTACGCAGACGCAGTGCGTCGAGCTGCGTAATTGCGAACGGCCCGATGCAGCACTCGGTGCAACCCGGACGGCAGACCAGCCATTCTCCGCTGCGGCGCGCCGCCTCCTCCATGGTCGCCGCAATCGTGTCCAGCAACTGCCGGTCCGCGTCTTGAATCTGAACCAGTCCTCGCACGAGCGCCTAGCTTCACTGTAGCGCAGGCCTCCAGGCCTGCAGTTAGCAGAAGAGCCACGCAACCAGTTCGAGAACGGCGGAACCGCCGATGATGATGATGATTGGATCAGTTGGCATGGCGTATTGATCGGCATGCCGGCCGTGCAACATTAGGGTCTTTGTCTTACATTATGGGCATCATGCACCGCAGTCTCGCCTTACTCGCCCTCGCCTTCACCGTGCGAGCCGCCGACTTTCCCGCCGCCCGTTACGGCGCCGTTCCCGACGGGAAGACCGTCAACACGCGCTCCATCCAGGCAGCGATCGATGCCGCCGCCAAGGCAAAAGGCACTGTCGTCTTCGAGCCGGGGGTGTATCTCACCGGCGCGCTCTTTCTCAAAGCAGGCGTCGAGCTCCGCGTCGATGCCGGCGTCGAGCTGCGCGGCGTACAGGACCTCGCCGCCTACCCGGTGATGCCCACCCGCGTCGCCGGCATCGAAATGCCGTGGCCCGCCGCGCTCGTCAACGTCTATGAACAGTCCAACGTGAAGATCGCCGGCAAGGGCGTGATCGATGGCGACGGCTCCGTCTGGTGGGCCAAGTATTGGAAAATGCGCCGCGAGAAATACGAGCCGAAGGGCTTGCGCTGGGCCGTCGATTACGATTGCCGGCGGCCGCGTCTCATCCAGGTCTACAAATCGGACGGCGTCACCATCGAAGGGCTCACTCTCAAGCGCTCCGGTTTCTGGACGGTACACATCTGCTACTCCCAACACGTGACCGCCGACGGGCTCATCATCCGCAACAATATCGGCGGGCGCGGCCCGTCCACCGACGGCGTGGACATCGATTCCTCATCCAATGTGCTGGTCACCCGTTGCGATATCGAGTGCAACGACGACGCCATCTGCCTCAAGGCCGGCCGCGACGCCGACGGCCTGCGCGTCAATCGCCCCACCGAAAAGGTGCGCATCGTGGACAATACGGTGCGCGCCGGCGCCGCGGGCGTCACCATCGGCAGCGAGACCTCCGGCGGCATCCGCGAAATCGTGGTCGATGGCCTGCGTGCCTTCGCCCCGGTCCCCGCGGGCATCCTGTTCAAGTCGGCGAGCACGCGCGGAGGCACCATCGAGAACATCACCATCCGCAACGTTCAGCTCGAAGGCGTCGCCACACCGGTGAGCGTCACCCTCAACTGGAACCCTAGTTACAGCTATGCCAAGATGCCCGAGAACGTCAAGAATCCCCCCGGCTATTGGCGCGTGCTGACCGAGCCCGTTCCTCCCGAAAAAGGCTTGCCGCACTTCCGCAGGGTCACCATCGCCGGCCTGAAAGCCACCGGAGCGCAGCGCGCCTTCGCAGTCAGCTCGTACGCCGAATCGCCGCTGGAGAATTTCGACCTCCGCGATATCCAGATCGAGGCCAAGACTGCCGGAAGCATCGCCAACGCAAAAGACTGGACCTTCACCGGCATCACCCTGAAGACCGCCGACGGCAGTAAGCTGCCATAGCATTCGGGCGTCTTACCGCAAGTCGGGCGGGATCGATCCGGGCGGCACGTAGTAAAGCGTCAGACTCCCAACGCGCTCCTGCGGCTGAAGGTACGTGAACCACGGATGAATGTTGGGATTCTGGTGGTTCAGCCCGTACTCCTGCACCGCCAGCAGCGTCGGGCTCACCGCCGTCCAGCCCTCCGCCGGGTGCAGGGCGCGGATTCCCTGTACCGGCGGCAACCCCGGCCACACCACCAGCCGCTCCGGCGTCAGATTGAGCGTATTGTAGTTCACCTGTGTTGCGCCAAGCTGCTTCAGCCGGTGCGCCAGCCGGATCGTGTCCTGGCCCCAATCCAGATCGCTGTCTACCACGATCCTCTCCGGATGATCGCCGGCCAGCTCGTTGAAATACGCCAGGTAGTTGGGATGCTGCAGCGCTCCCGAGACCATGAGCCACAGAGGCAGCAGCATTGTCAATGCGCCGGCCCATTTTTTCCGGGGAGCATCTTCGATCAGCTTAAGCAACCCGATCCCCGCCAGGATCGCCAAGCCCGAAAAGATCGGCAGGATGTGCCGCAGCCCAATGTTCACGTGGCTGGTCATGCTGGGGACCAGAATGCCCGCCGCAAAGGCCACCGGCATCCAATACGCCGCCTGGCCCTGCCTCGCAAAACACACGCCGATGCCGAACAACACCAGCACCAGCCAGGCGATCGGCGTTTTCACCAGCAGCAGCACCGGGAAGAAGTACCACCAGCCGGTGTTTCTGACCTCGCCCATGAAGTACGCTGCGTGTCCCCTGCTGTTGTGATAGAGCGCGAAATTCACGCCGTCGAATAGCGATGGCGCCGGCACGCTGAAGTTCCACCCCGGCGGCTTGCCCCAGGTAAACGAGTAGACCGCCCAGATCACCAGCGCGCCGGTCGCAACCGCCGCCGCGAACGGCAGGACGCGCGCCTTTGCCACGGCGATCGCGCCATTCACGCCGGGACGCGCCGCCGCATACCAGGCCAGCGCAGCGAAGATCGCCGCCGCCGGGAGGAACCCGAGCACCGTGAATTTGGAAACCACCGCCAAACCGGTGGCTGCGCCCAGCAGGACGCTATGCAGCCAGGTCGGCTCTTCCGCCCAAACCAGCAGCGCGAAGAAGGCAGCCGTGAAGCATCCCGCGAGCGGCGTGTCCGTCGTAGCCAGGCCGGCGTGCGCCAGCACCGTCGGAACCAACGTGAAGAGCGCCACCGAAAGCACCGCCGCCGCGCCGCCGAAATACCGCCGCGCCCACAGGTACAGCATCGCGGCCGATAGCACGAAGAACGGCAGAATCCCCAGCCGCATCTCGGTCAGCATCGTCCCCGGATGGCCCGACTGGTACATCACGTTTACGCCTTCCTGGTCCTGGTTCTTCGTGTGCAGGGGGCGCGCGCCCGACAGATACGGTCCGAATGCCGAGGCCACGCGCGCCAGCGGCGGATGCTGCGCCTCGTAGCGATAGACATGCTCGGCCAGGTACTGCAGCCCGCACGCCATGTGCCCCGGTTCGTCCCAGGTGAGCGCCGTCTCCGAGTACGTCGACACCACCCGCAGCGTACCCAGCGCGATCACGCAGATCGCCAGCAGCAGCGAGCGCTTCTCCAAAAAGGGGACCAGGACGCTGGGGCGTTCCACGGCCGGCACCGGGAGCACGCCGGCTGCCGGCGCCGTCTGCAATCTTGTTTTCTTCTTCGCCATTGTCTACTTTGCCGGCTCCACGGCACCGGGCGGCACGTAATAGAGCCAGATCGTGCCTACATGCTCGCGCGGCGTCAGATAGTCGTACCACGGTTGCAGATTCGGATAGCGGTATTGCAGCCCGTATTGCGAAATGCGGTCCAGCGTCGGCCGCACCGCCGTCCAGCCCGTGGCCGGCTTCAGCGGGTGAATGTTCACGATGTGCGGCAGGCCCGGATAGGTTTCCAGAAACTGGTTGTCCGGCGAATCCACCCAGCCCCAGTTGATCTCTTTGACTCCCAGCTCGCGCAGCCGCGTCGCGAGCCGCTTGGTGTCCTGCCCCCAATCGTAGTCCGAATCCACCAGCACATGATCCGGCGGGCCCTGCACCAGCTCGTTGAAGTACGGGATGTAGTCCGGATGGTGCAGCGCTCCGCTGACCGCTATCCACAACACCAGCACCGCCGGAATCACCGGCTGGCGCCGCAGCAGTTCCTCCACGCCCAACGCCGCAATGATGCACACCGCGAGGTAGATCGGTAGAATGTGCCGCAGCCCGATATTCACTTTGCCCTGCATCGCCGGAAGCAGGATGCCGAGAGCGAACGCCACGGGCAATAGCCATGCTGTCCGCGTGCGATTCTTCCAGCAGAGCCACAGCCCGAAGAACCACAGCAGGAGGAGTCCCAGCGGCGTCTTCACCGCCAGCGCCACCGGGAAGTAATACCACCAGCCCGTGTCGCTCTGCTCTCCCAGCAGCCACGCAGGATGCCCATTCCGGTTGTGTCTCAGCGCCACCTGGATGCCGTCGAAGTACTCCGGCGCCGGACCGTGGTTCCAGGAGAAGAAGTACGCCGCCCAGATCGTCAAGCACGCGGTCGCCGCGATCAGAGCGGCTCCCGCCGCCCGCTCCCGCGCCAGCTCGATCAGGCGCGCCAGCGTCGGCCGCTCCGCCGCCAGGTACGCGAGCAGAGCAAGCACCACCGCCGCCGGCAAGAATCCGAGCGCCGTGTATTTCGAAAGCGCTGCCAGCGCGCAACTGAATCCCGCGCCGGCGGCGCGCCCCAAGGTCGGCTGCTCCGCCCAGCGCAGCAGCGTGAAGAATGCCAGCCCTGTGCAGGCCGCCAGTGCCATGTCGGTAGTCGCGAGCCCCGCGTGCGCGAGCACGGTGGGAATCAGCGTGAACAGCCCGGTGGCGATCACCGCCGCCGTCGCGCCGAAGTAGCGTCGGGTCCAGTAGAACGTCACCAGGCAACCCAGCACGAAGAACGGCAGCACCCCGAGCCGCATGCGCGCCATGGTCAGGTCGGGATGCTTCTCGTACGTAATAAGAGCCCAGCCTTCCCGCTGAAAACCGGGCATTCCCTGCGGCTGCGTGCCGGAAAGATACGGCAGCAGCGCCACCATCGCGCGCGCCAGCGGCGGATGCTGCGTCTCCAGCCGGTACGTGTGGTTCGCCACGTATTCCAGGCCGCAGGCGATGTGCGCAGGCTCATCGCTGGTGCTGGCAAAGTTGTGATAGGTGGAAACGATGCGCGCAATCGCAATGGCCACGAACACCAGCGCAGCCGGCAGCGCGAAGCGCGATGGAATCGACACGGACTTTGCGGGGGCCCGCGGCGCGGCGGCCGGTGGAGGCACGGCGGTAGGAGCCGCGGCAGCCGCGGTCTTTTTCCGGGACATTCGTTGGTAGACTTTCATTTTATGACACGGCCGACCCGCCGCACCCTCCTGCTCGCCGGCCCCGCGCTATTCGCCGCATCCGCCAAGTCCCGCAGCAAGCTGGCCCGCGTAAACGTCGCGCCCAACCGCGTGATCCGGTCGATCGCCGGGCTGCGCCCCTTCCGTCCCTCCGGATTCGTAGTCCGGGGCGAGAAGCTCGATTCCAAGACCGTCATCCACAATTACGGACACGGCGGCGCCGGCATCACGCTCTCCTGGGGCACGGCGCACCTCGCCGTCGAAGAGGGCGCCAAAAGCGGCGCGCGCGAGTGCGCCGTCGTCGGCTGCGGCGTCGTCGGCCTCAGCACCGCCCGCCTGCTGCAATTACGCGGCTACAGCCCCGTGATCTACGCCAAAGCCATGCCGCCCGAGACCACCTCGAACGTCGCCGGCGGCCTCTGGGAACCCACGAGCCTCTACGACCGCCCCCAAGCCTCCGAGACCTTCCTACGCCAATTTCCCGAAGCCGCCCGCTTCGCTTTCCGCCGCTACCAGTCGCTCACCGGCGATCTCTACGGTGTCCGCTGGATACCGCTCTACACCCTCTCCACCAACGGTCCGTACACACCGCCGCCCGCCGGCAACCCGTACTTCGAAATCGACCAGCTCTACCCCGAATCCCAGATTCTGCGCAAGGAAGACCATCCGTTCCACGTGCCCTACGCCCATCGCCGCCAGACCATGCTGATCGAACCCGCGATCTACCTGAACGCCCTCATCCGCGATTTCTTCCTGGCCGGCGGCCGGATCGTGATCCGCGACTTCGCCTCCCCGCGCGAGGTCGCCGGGCTCAAGGAAGACCTGATTTTCAACTGCACCGGCCTCGGCGCGCGCGGCCTGTTCGGCGATCAGGAGCTGAGCCCCATCCGTGGCCAGCTCGTCTTCCTTCTCCCGCAGGCCGAGATCGACTACTGCACCATCGGCCCCAACAACACCTACATGTTCCCCCGCCGTGACGGCATCCTGCTGGGCGGCACTTTCGACCGCGGCGTATCCACCACCGACCCCGACCCCGCCATCACCGACCGCATCCTCCACGACAACGGCGACCTCTTCAGCAAAATGCGCACGTAGTTCGCGCGCCTCTCCCAAGCACGCTATCTTATTTCCATATGCCCAAGAAGACCCCCGGACGGCACGACGTGACGGCCGCTCCCGTCGCCACCCCGCCCCCGGGGCCAGTGACTCCGGACCGGGACGGCGCCGCCTGGATCGTAGCCTTCAGCATTCTCGCCCTCTTCTTGCTGGTCCTGATGTGGTATCCGGTCTCAAAAATCGGAGCGCCCTACACCGAAACCAACTTCGACGGCTTCAACCTCCACTACCAGGAAGCCGTGGCTCGCGGAGAGAAGCTCTACGGCGCGCCGCCCAGATATACATGGGAGAACTACCCGCCGCTCTCGTTCCACCTCATCGCGATCCTCGGGTCGATTACCGGGGACCTGAATGCCACCGGCCGCGTCGTGTGCCTGCTCGCCTATATCGCAATCGGCGTCTTCATCGCGCTCATCGTCGAGCGCTTTGCCGCCTCGCGGCGTGTGGCGGCCTGGTCGGCGCTCGCCTGGTGGGTGTGGCTGCCCGCGTTCGATGTCTCGCACGTTCCGGTCAACGACCCCCACCTCCTGGGAATCGCCCTCGGTACGGCAGGGCTGTATTGCATTGTCCGGGATTCTGAATCCCCTCGCTGGCTCTGCGCATCCGCCATCCTGTTCGCGCTGAGTCTCTTTACCAAGCACAGCCTGGTCGCCTTCCCGACTGCCACCGCCGTCTACCTGTTCGTCACATCCCGGAAGCGGTTCTCGATCTGGCTGGGCGCGGCCGCGGCTTCCGCTGTAGTCCTGTTTGCACTTACTATCTGGATCGACGGGCCTTATTTTCTCCAGCATATGTCGCCTCCGCGAGCTTACTACCCGTGGGGCATAGCGGAAAACACTGGCACCTATGGACGTTTTGTAGCGGTGGGCTTCGCAGTGGCCCTGACTTGGGCCCTGCGGAACCTCTCCGTCGCTCCTGGCACCATTCTCATCCTGGCTTTTGCCATCACGCTTCCGGTGGCGATGGTCTACTGCGGTGGCGCCGGGTCCAATATCAATCACTACTACGACTCGATGGTTGCGACTGTAATGCTCGCCGGCCTCGCTCTCCCCGGCCTGATTCGCCTCGTGGAAGACGTGCCATTTCCCCGTACCGCTCTGGGCGTGCTTCTCGTCGTTCCATTCTTCTTCACCACCATTCTCATGCTCCCGGCGCGTATCTACACCGATGTACACGCCTACCAGCGCCGTTCCAGGTCGGAGGCCGAATTCAACTTCGTCGCGGACATTCTGCGGCAACAGCCCGGGCCCGTACTCTGCGAGGACACCCCGCTCTGTTCCGCCGCGGGCAAGCCGCGTGAGTACGACCCCTTTCACGTAGATCAGTTAATCCGCGTCGGCCGGATTCAGCCGGAGCAGCTCGCCCAGCTGATTCAAAGCCGGTACTTCAAGGCCATAGAACTCGAGTGGCACGCCGCGGAGCCGATGGACGCCCGCCCCCGGGTGCATTTCGCGGGTCCAGTCATGCGAGCCCTCTTCGCCGCCTATCAGCTCAAGGCGCGTACGGATAACGTCGCCGTGTTTGTCCCGCAATAACCCGTCATCTCAACTCCTGCGTGCCGCCCCGGCTTTCGTCCGCGGTGCCGCGGATCTGGCGGGCACAGGCCGCGCCGGCGCCGATTGCGGCGCATAGCGAGCCAGTTTCCACAGCAATCCCACTCCGCCGATCACAAGAATTACACTGGTCCAGTCGCTGTCGCCGAAGTGGTCGCCCAAAAACGTCAGCTCGCCCCCATTGCGTTTGTACCATCCGCCGAACATGTTGGCGTCCTGACGGACAATCGCCGCCAACTCGCTGCGCGCCGTTTCCTGCGCCGGCGTGAGGCCCTTGCCGTCCGGGTGTGCCGCCGCCAGCCCCTTCAGCCACTGCTCGCTGAGCGCATATTGATGTTTGCGGAACCAGTTGCCGCCCGAGGGCCGCGCCAGCGTTTCCGGACCCGCCGGCGCCAGATCCATCTTCGCCGCGCCGAGTTGGATTCGCGTAAAGGGCATTCGGCCCGCCGTATTCTCCAGGTGCTCGACCCGCGCGTGCAGCAGGACTCCAAGTGAAAAATCGACAGCGCATCCGGCCACGACCGCCAGCGAAACCCAGCGCCGCATCGTGAAATTTCCCGCCAGAAGCGTCAATCCCAACGCCATCATCGCGAGCAGGATGATGTGCGCCTGCCCGAAATAATCGCGCTCGCCGGCCAGACCGAAGCACGCCGCAATCGAAAACGGAATCAGAAAGGCCCAGAAGGTCCGCTCCGCCCCGCCGCGTTTGCGCATGGCGCGCGCCAGCAGCCAGTACACCAGCGGACCGCCCACCAGCCCCATAGTGAACACCAGGCTCGTCTGGTAGATCAGGAATGCGTTGTCGCGAATGTATCCCAGAGTGTTCGGCTGGCCCCACGCTTCCACCAGCTTCCAGTCGCGCACCACGTGGGGAACAATGGCGTCGAACAGGTTGGCCAGCGACTTGAGCAGGTAACTCTCTTCGGCCGAGTACTTGTATCCCACGGATGTGTTCACCGCAGGCATGAATGTCCCGCGGAATCCGAAGGTTGCCAGACACCAGCCGAACCATGCCAGCAAAGGCACCGACCCCGCAACGGCAATCCCCGCCAGTTCCCTCCATCGGCCGGTGCGCCGCGGAAACACCGCGATCAGATAATGCAGGGCCAGAAACACCGCGTAGGGCAGGGCAGAGTAGTGCGCCACGGCGCCGCCCGCGGCCGCCAAAAACGCCGCGCTCATCCGTACCGGGTCGTTCTTCTTCCATCCCCGAAGATAGAACGCCAACGCCAGCACTACGAAGAACGCTGCCAGGGGCTTGCTGCCGGTATAGGTGGCATTGACCATCATCACGGGACTGAGCGCGAACAGCGCCGTCAGTGGGTATACGCCGGATTTCCAGGGCCGCGCCACCAGCGGCAGCATCAGGCAGCACGGCAGAAACACCAGCAGGTTCAAGAACGAGAAGACCGCCTGGTAGATCTCGAAGCGGTCCTGCGTCTGTGCCATGATGAGCGCGGTCAATACATGTTCCATCGGCGGCCGCGATGGAATGCGGTATCCCCCGAACACCTCCGTCTCCGCGGGCAGGTGGTGCAGGTAGACCAGCGTGCGACTGAAATGCTCCAGCCAGTCGCCGGTCCAGCCGGCGCCCGAGTAGTGGCGAATCGTCGCCAGCATCACCAGTGTCCACACCACCAGAAATGCCAAGCCCGCGAGCGAGCGGCGCACCCTGTCCGATGCGGCGAGAGAGCGCGCGTCCCGCCATCCCAGGACGCCCAGCACGGCGCAGATTACGGAGATTCCGGCGGCGCCGAAAGTCCACCCGCCGGGCGCCGCCAAATAGATCGCCCACCCCGCCAGCCACACCAGGATCAGCGAGAGCCCCACCGCTCCGCACAGCTTCTCCATTGGGCTCCAGCGCAGCCGGCGCACCGCAATGAACCCGGGAGCGAAGGCGCACACGGGCAGAATGATCCACGTAAGCGCCAATTGCAGGAGGAGCACCAGCTCAGTTTAACAATCCACGCCTGCGCGGCCTAATTCATGGAAACCCGGCGCAGCAGTCGGAAGTCGTCCAGCATCCTGCCCGCCCCCAGCACGACCGACAGCAGGGGATCGTCCGCAATCAGCACCGGCAGCCCGGTCTCCCGGCTGATGCGCGCGTCGAGATTTTTCAGCAGCGCGCCTCCGCCAGTCAGCACCACCCCGTGATCGAAGATATCGCCGCTCAGCTCGGGCGGCGTCTGCTCCAGTGCCTGTCTAATGGCGTTCACGATGCTTCCCACGCAACCCGATAGCGCGTCGCGAATCTCCGAATCGGTGACCGTCGCCGCGCCCGGAATCCCGCGGACCAGGTCCCTGCCACGCACCTCCATTCGCATTTCGTTCGCCAGCGGAAGAGCCGAGCCGATCTGGATCTTGACCGCTTCCGCGCTCTGCTCGCCGATCAGCAGATTGTGCCGCCGCTTCACGTGATCGATGATCATCTCATCCATGGCGTTGCCCGCCACACGGACCGAATGTGCGTAGACAACACCCGCGAGCGAGATCACCGCGACGTCGGTGGTCCCGCCTCCAATGTCGACAATCAGGCTGCCCACCGGTTCGGCAATCGGCAGCCCGGCGCCGACCGCCGCCATGACAGGCTGCTGCACCATGTGCACTTCACTCGCCTTGGCGCACGCCTCTTTCACGGCGCGGCGTTCCACGGGCGTAATCTCGCTGGGAACGCCGATCACGATGCGCGGATGAACGAGCCGCTTGTACCGCCGTGCCTTGTGTATGAAATGGCCCAGCATGTGCGAAGTCGCCTCGAAGTCCGCAATCACCCCGTTCCTCATGGGCTTGATCGCGGTGATCTGATCGGGAGTGCGGCCGAGCATCTCCCTGGCCTCCGACCCCACAGCCTCGACATCGCCGGTTTTCCTGCGCATCGCGACGATGGATGGCTCGTTGACCACGATGCCCTTGTTCCGCTCGAACACCAGCGTGTTGGCAGTTCCGAGGTCAATCGCGAGATCGGCGGAGAACAGGCTAAGCAGCGACGGCGCCGTCATATCGTGCCAGCTATTATCGGGAGATCCCGATATCAGTGCAAGATTGGCAGGGGATATGAAACTTGTACTAACAACCAGGGACGCACGCAATTTTTGCCGGAGTAGGGCGGCCGTCCCGGGTCGCTAGAGGGAGGCAGTACGGTGGTATCCTCGTCGGAGCACCAGTCTGGAGGGCCCGATGGCGTTGCAACACTTCGACGTACTGATCATGGGCGCGGGCCTCTCCGGCATCGGGGCGGCCCATCACTTACAGAAGCTCTGCCCGAAAAAAAGCTACGTGATCCTCGAGCAGCGCGGCCGCATCGGCGGCACCTGGGACCTGTTTCGCTATCCCGGAATCCGTTCGGATTCGGACATGCTCACCATGGGGTATTCCTTCCGCCCGTGGACCAGCTCGCAAGCCATTTCTGGCGGCGAGGAGATCCGGAACTACATCACCGACACGGCACACGACGAAGGCATCGACAGGCACATCCGCTTCCAGCATAAGATTCTGCGCGCTGCTTGGTCCTCACAGGACGCGACATGGACGGTCGAGGCGGTACGCCAATCATCCGGCGGACGCGATGAGCCGGTGACTCTGACTTGTAACTTTCTGTTTTCGTGCGCGGGATACTACAGATATTCCGCGGGTTACACGCCGGATTTTCCGGAGGTCGGACGCTTCACCGGCCGAATCGTTCATCCGCAAGCCTGGCCGGAGGATTTGGACTATGCCGGCAAGCGCGTCATCGTCATCGGCAGCGGCGCGACCGCGGTGACCCTCCTCCCCGCGATGGCGAAGACTGCGGGCCACGTGACGATGTTGCAGCGTTCGCCGACCTATTTCATCTCGCTGCCCAGACAGGATGCCATTCTGACCAGGCTGCGCCTCGTACTCCCGGCAATGTGGGCCTACAGGCTGAGCCGCTGGAAGAACCTCGCCCTCATGATCTGCATCTATCAACTGGCGCGGCGCTGCCCGAGTTTCGTGAAGGCGGGCCTCCTCAAGCAAGTGCGCGAAGCATTGGGTCCCGATTTCGACGTGGCGACTCACTTCACTCCGCGCTACGATCCGTGGACCCAGCGGCTCTGCCTGGTGCCGGACGGGGATCTGTTCCAGGCCATCAGGGCCGGGCGAGCCAGCGTGGTCACCGATGAGATCGCCCGGTTCACCGAAAAAGGCATCCTGCTCAACACGGGTAAGGAACTCGAGGCGGACATTGTCGTCACCGCGACAGGCCTGGTGATGCAGGCGTTCGGCGGGGTCGAGCTTTGGGTCGACGGCTGCCGTGTCGATCCCGGCCGGACGTTGGCTTACAAAGGCGTGATGATGTCGGGCGTGCCGAACTTTGCTTCCGTATTCGGCTACATCAACGCCTCGTGGACGCTGAAAGCCGACTTGATCTGTGCCTATGTGTGCCGGCTGCTGAACCTCATGGCAAGGAAGGGAGCGCGCCAGGTGACGCCGCGGAGCCTGGACCAGACAGCGGCGGCGCCTTTCGTAGAGAGCTTCACACCAGGATATATAGCACGCGCGCTGGCGAGTTGGCCCAAGCAGGGCTTCCGGTCGCCCTGGCGCGTTTATCAGAACTACATCCGCGATACGATCAGCCTGAAGTGGAGCCCGGTGGACGGCGGGGCGTTGGAGTTTTCGAACCCGCCGAAGGGGTCGCCGGCGGCTGTTGCCGGCGAGTTCGCTCAAATTGTGAAGTAGAGGCCGATCTGGGCCGACTACTGCGCTCGCCTCAACGAGCCCGGCGGCACATAATACAGCAGCAGCGTCCCCACCTTCTCCTGTGGCTGGAGCCGCTCGAACCACGGCTTGATGTCCGGATACTTGTAATAGAGCCCGTACTGCGTGGAGCGCCAGAACGTCGGGCTCACCGCCGTGTAGCCCTCGCTCGGATTCAGCGGATGGATCGGGCTCAGTGCGGGCAGCCCGGGAAAGACCCGCAGAAAATCGTAATCCTTGTCCGATGCGCCCACCCCGAAAAACGAAGCCGAGGTTGCTCCCAGCTCATGCAGCCGTTTCGCCAGCCGCTTGGTATCCTGCCCCCAGTCGTAGTCGGAATCCACCAGGATCCGGTCCGGCTCGCTGCCCGCCAGCTCGTTGAAGTACGGGATGTAATCGGGATGAGCCGCGACGCCCGAGACCGCCATCCACGCCACCAGCACGCCGGCCGCGACGCCGCCCCACTTGCTCGCCGCCCAGTGGTCCGCCGCCAGCGCCGCCGCGATCGACATGGCAATGTAGACCGGCAGGATCAGGCGCAGCCCGATGTTCACGTGGCTGAATATGGCCGGCGCCAGGATGCCGGCGGCAAACGCAATCGGCAGCCAGTACCGCGGCTCGCGCCATCTCTTCACGCACAGCCAAAGGCCGGAGGCCGCCAGCACCAGCAGGCCCAACGGCGTCTTCACCGCGAGCGCCACCGGAAAATAATACCACCAGCCCTTCAGGCTGTACTGTCCCAGCAGGTACGCCGGATGCCCCAGCCGCGCGTGTTCGAGCGCAATCCCCAGACCGTCGAAAAACTCGGGCGCCGGCAGCGCCACGCTTCCGCCCGGCAGCTTTCCGAACGAGAACAGGTAGCCTGCCCAAACCAGAAATGCAGTCACCAGGGCCGCCGCCGGAAACCGTGCCACGTGGGCCCGCGATGCCAGCCCGCCGGGCTCTCCGCGCCGCGCCAACCAAAGCCCGGCTCCCGCCAACACCGCCGCAGCGCCCAGGTAGCCGATCGCCGTAAAGCGCGAAAGGACCGCCGCCGCCACCGCCGCGCCCAGCAGCACCGTCCGCCCCCACGAAGGGCTCTCAACCCACTCGACCAGCGCCAGAAACGCCGCGCCCAAACACGCCGCCAGCGCCATGTCCGTGCAGCCGAGGCCCGCGTGCGCCAGCACCGGCGGCACCAGCGTAAACAGCCCCGTGGCGATCACCGCCATTGCCCTGCCGAAATCGCGCGCCGCCCACCGGTAGACCACAAAGCAGCCCAGCAGAAAGAACGGCAGCACTCCCAGCCTCACCAGCACGAGCGTCAACTCCGGATGTCCCTGCGAATTGACGATGGCCAGCCCCTCCTGCATGAACCCCGGATACCCTTGCGATCGCGCCCCCGCCAGGTATGGTCCCAGCGCGGCCATGACGCAGGCCAGGGGCGCATGCTGCCGGTCGTAGTTGTAGACGTGCTTGGAGAGGTACTCCATGCCGGCGGCGAGATGCGCCGGCTCGTCTCCCACCGCGCTGAAAACCGGCCACGTCGCGCCGATCCGAAGGACCGCAATCGCCACCAGGCAGCAGGCGAACAACGGCGCCCGCCGCTCCAGCAACGGACGCACCTTCCCCTCCCATACCGGGGCGGGGACAGACGATCCCTGGGCGGGGGGAACCGGGGGAACGGACCTTGCCGACTGTTTACTGCGTTTCACGCTGCCGCGATCGCGATCACTCGATGCCCAGGTCGCGCGCCACTCGCACCAGAGTATTCACCAGCCGCTCCACGTGCTTCTCGGTGTGGGCCGCGGTGCACGAGATGCGCAGCAGGTTCTGTGCCGCCGCCGGCCGGAGCACCGGGTTGATATAGATGCCTTCCTCCAGCAGCGCCTTGCACAACCGGCAGAGATCGATCTCGTGCTGGATCACCACCGGCACAATCGCTGTCTCTCCAGGCAGCACGTTGAACCCGCGGGCGGCCAGCTCCGCGCGCAGCGTGGCCGCGATCTTCAGCAGGTGCAGCCTCCGCTCCGGCTCCTTGCGCAGAATCTGCAGCGCCTGTGCCACTGCTCCCACGCTCGCCGGCGGCAGGCTGGCCGAAAACACGAACGGCCGGGCGGTGTGTTTCAGATAGTCGATTACCGCCCTCTCGCCCGCGATAAACCCGCCCACGCTGGCCAGAGACTTGGAGAACGTCCCCATGACGATATCGACATCGTCCAGCACGCCAAGATGCTCTGCCGCTCCCGCGCCCGTCTGCCCCAGTACGCCGATTCCGTGCGCCTCATCCACGTACGTTCGGGCGCCATACGGCTTGGCTAGCTTGAGGATCCCCGGCAGGTCGGCTACGTCGCCTTCCATCGAGAACACGCCCTCGCTGACGATGAAGATCTTTTCTTCGGGCGGGCAGTTTTCCAGGCAGCGCTCGAAGTGGTCCATGTCGTTGTGGCGGAACCGCACCGTGCGCGCCGGCGACCGCAGCGCGCCTTCCACCAGCGAGGCGTGCAGGTTGTGGTCGCAGATCATCACGTCACCCTTCTCGGTGAGCGCCGAAAGGGTCGCGTAGTTCGCCTGGAATCCCGTGCCGAAGATCAGCGCCGCTTCCTTGCGCACGAACTCCGCCAGCTCCGCTTCCAGCTTCACGTGGATATCCAGCGTGCCGTTCAGCAGGCGCGAGCCGGAACACCCGGACCCGTACTTCTTGACCGCGTTCATCGCGGCTTCTTTCACCTTCGGATGGGTAATCAGGTCCAGGTAATCGTTGGAACCGAACATCAGAACCTTGCGGCGCCCCATGCGCACTTCGCCGGCACCGCATCCGTCGCGCTCCCCGAAAACCTCGAAGTACATGTAGAGTCCCGCGCTCTGCAAGTCACTCGGACGAGTGAAATTCCGGCACTTCTCGAAGATGTCGTTCGAGCCGTTGGCCTTCTTTTTCCCGGCGAAGTCGCTAGTGGATGCGCGCATGATCCTCAGTTCCAATCATAGATTCGATATGTTTTGTACCGCTTGGCTCCCATCGCCTCTAGCGAGCGATTCATGAGCACGTTGTCTTCAAGTATCCACGACATCTCGCAGTCACCGTACCCCAGTTTGCGCGCATTGCGCACAAGCATGGCATAAAATCCGGCCGCCAGACCCGAGGTTCGATACTCTTCCACTACCCCGAGTGCGAGGACCCGCACACTTTTGATCAAACGTTGATAATACAGGATTTTTAAGAGGCCTGTGGGGAATAGGCTCCCATTTGCCTTTTTTAACGCCTGGTTGACGTCGGGCAGGGCGAGGGCGAAGCCCACCACCCGGCCGCCCGCCTCTCCGATGAGTACGAGATCGGGCTTGAGAATCATCTTCATCTCTTTGCCCATTTGAAAAAACTCTTCGCGCGTCATGGGAATGAAACCCCAGTTACTAGCCCACGCCGCGCCATAGACTTCCCAGACGCGGGCCACTTCCGCGTCGAACTCCTTCATGTTGATGGGACGAACCGTGACCCGGCTGGTCGCCAGCGCCCGGTCGCCAACCCGATTGATCTTCTCCGTGGTGATGGTGTTGGCGTTGCTCAGATACCCGTACAGGTCTTTGGCCTTCACTAGCCCAATCCGGTCCATCAAGGACGGATAGTATGGGTGGTTGTAAGTCATCATCACCATGGGGGTCGAATCAAAACCCTCGATCAACATGCCGCATTCGTAGTTCGTCGAAGGGTTCACCGGGCCGCGCAGAAACTTGGCGCCTCGTTCGAATACCCAGGCGCGCGCCTTTTCCAGAAGCGCACGCGCCACCTCTACGTCGTCCACGCACTCGAAGAACCCGAAAAAGCCGGCTTCTTCTCCATGAAAACGGTTGTGGTTCCGATCGATGATGGCGGCGACGCGGCCGACCACCTGACCTGCCTTCCGCGCCAGGAAAAACTCCGCCTGCGCGTTGGCGTAAAACGGATGCTTCTCGCGATCAAGCAATTCTTTGACCGCGATCCGCAGCGGAGCCACCCAGTTGGGCGTGCCGCGGTACAGCGCGAATGGCAGTTCCACGAACTCATTCAGCGCCTTCTTACCGTTGACCGCACCAACATCGATGCCTCCCAATCGTCAAGCCCCTTTAGACAGTTTTCGGTACAGCATGGGCGCCGTCAGAATCAAACACGCGGCTGTCCCGGCGCCGGCCAGCAAGTCGACCGTATAGTGGTATCGAAGATAAACTGTAGCAAAAATGATGAACGGAGTGTAGGCGAAATAGAGCCGGAACCACCTCTTTGAAACCATTCGCGACCCCCACCACGCCAAAATGGTGAGTTCCGTGTGCCCGCTCGGGAAACAGTCGTAATGTGCGGATTCCAGCCGGTCCAGCGCCGACTGCATGTCCCGGAACAGCCACAGCCCCTGTAACGGAACGTGCTGCAAGTCCTTCAAAAGAAAGCGGGGTCCGCGCGCCGGCACGATCAAGTAACCGATATAGGAAGCCAGAAAACCCAGCGCAATCAGGAACGCATAATACTGGAATTCCGCCGCCTTCCCCTTCCGCCAGAGCATCCATGCCACCCAGAGCACTACCGGAACAAAAAGCGTATAGACTATTTGAAGAAATTCCGTCAGCACTGGATGGTACAAACGTTCCATCCAGACCGTGGGGTTGGCTCCCCAGATCCGGTAGTCCAGGTTGGCCAGCCACCGGTCGGCGTCCGAACTTCGCACTGCCGGTACAAACAGTGCCATTTCTTTGTAACAGGAGGCTACGTACGGCAGCGGATACCAGTTCCGGAAGACCCAGCTCGTCGGATTGGGCCTCTTCACCTCGAAGACAATCACCGCAGCGCCGATCACGTGCGCCGCCAGCAGCGTCGGTGCATCGGCCAGTTTGCCCCACCACCCCACAATGAGGATCACGGCGAAAACGAAATACGCCAGGATCACCTTGTCCACCGGCCAGAAACGGGTGTCGCCCCGGTTCATAGCCATCCAGCTTTCCGATACCACGCGATCGACTCCGCAAGTCCCTCGTCTATCCCCGTCCTAGCGGTGAATCCCAGTTCCTCGGCCGCGCGCCGTGTATCGCATGTCCACGCCCGGCACCGCGCCTCGCGAATCTTTTCCCGCGATACGATTCCCGGCTTGCCCGTGAAGCGAGCCCACACTTCCGCGCATGCTCCCACCGCGTATGCCACGGGCCCGGGCACCCGGAGCACGCGCGGAGTCCGCCCCAGCACCTTCGCGGCCGCCGCGCCGAACTCGCTCCACGAAAGTGCCTTCTCGTGGGCCAGAAAATACGTCCGCCCGCCGGCTTGAGGGCTTCGCGCCGCCGCCGCCAGCCCCTCGCAGAGGTCCTTCACGTAAATCGCGCTGAACCACCGCTCGCCTCCGGCGATCTCCACCACCAGCCCCTTCGCAATCGATTTCAGCAATGGAAACACGTCGGTGTCCCGGGGACCGTACACCACCGGCGGCCGCACAATTACCGCTTGTGGCGTCAAGCGGCGCACCAGGCGCTCGGCTTCCAGCTTCGATCTTCCGTAGTGCGTGATCGGCCGCGGCTCCGCGTCTTCATCCAGCGGCTCCTCCCCCAGGTTAGGCCCCACCGCCGCCAGCGAGCTCACGTGGACGAACCGGACTGCCGTCCCCGCCAGCACGCGCGCCAGGTTTTCCGTCGCGCGTACGTTGCCCGTGTAATAGTCGTCGATTCGCAGTGCCTTGGTGGTGCCCGCCAGGTGGATCACGATGTCGGCGCCGCGCACCGCCTCCGCGATCTGAGTGTCCCTGGTCAGGTCGCAGGGGAAAGGCTCCACATTCGCGGGGAGCGCTGTCTTCCGGCGAACCAGCGCGCGCACCGTTTCGCCCCCCGCCGCCAGTCTCTCGAGCAGGTGGGCACCGATAAACCCGGTGCCGCCCGTGACTACCGTCATCAGAGCGGCGAACTGCGGAACGCCACTTCGCCGAAGTAGCTCTCCGCCATCGTGCCGGTGTGCTGTGAGTTGATCTGCAGACGCACACCCTTCACGCGCGGAGCAGGCTTGCCATACGCATGCTGGTAATCCGCCGCCAGGTTCCGGTTCTCCGCGACCCACCTGTTGACATCGCTGGCGCCCGATTGGCAGACTACCGCGAAGATGCGCACCAGCGGTATGTTGCTGGCGCTTTGCATCGTGCCTTTCGGCGCCGTGGTGTCCCAGATGTATGTGAGAACCCGCTTGTCGTCGAAAGCGACCAGTACCTGGGCAGCCTGGTCGTCGCTCGCAGCGCGGCGGAAATCGCCGCCCTCGGGCAGTTGCACCACTTTCCACCGCCACGACAGCCACGGCAGCTCGCTGGGATCCACATCCACCTCGTGCTCTAGCCCGAAACTGGACCGGTCGCTCTTCAGGTGAAGACAGCTCGGACCGTCGCTGCACACCGAGAGAACCGGCTTGCCGTGATGGACTTTGATCATCCAGTCGGAAGGCAGTCGTCCTGAAGCCCAATTCCCGGTGTTCAAAACGATGAATGCCAACTGGGAGGTTTGTGCCTGAAAAACCAATATTAGAATGGCGCCGACGAGAGCTAGTTTTTTCAAATGACCTCTGCAGCTAGTGCTCTTTTTACTATCGCATGACCGGTCGTGGGCTCTCAACTTTCCCATGGTAAACAATGTGCGCTGATCAGGGCCCGGTCTTACCGCCCCCGCGACTCGATCGCCTGCACGGTCAACTGCGCCTGCCGCACCACCACTTCCGGCATCTCGGGCACCGGGCGTGTGTACCTTTGCACATCTTCCAGATCGTCCTTCTGCCCTACCAGCACCAGCGCCCGCAGTGCCTCCCAAACGTGGTTCCGGTCCGGCGACAGTTCTACCAGCGCGGCGCCCGCCTGGATACCCGCGCCCTCGGTCGAATCCAGGGCCCGCACCTCTCCCGGCACCGACGACCGCACCTCCCGCTCCCCGATGTGCGCCACCATAGTGCCCGGATTCACGTACTCGCCGATCTTGAGCCGGTACCGCACCACACCCGTGGCCGGAGCCGTCACCGTGAACGGGCGCAGCATCGTCCCCAGTTCGGGCCGCGCCGCGGCATCGCCGAAGGCAGCCAGCGACAGGGCCGCATTCCGCTGCACCATGGGCTCCGGGTCGTGAATCAACTTGAGCAGTTCTTGGTGAAACGGCGAATAATTCCGGTCCTGTCCCATGATCCATGCGGCTGTCTGACGGATTTCCACCCCCGGTTTGCCCGCCTGCGCGATCACCTGCGGATACCACCGCGATGCGTTTTTCCCGTGCGAGATCCGCTCGCCCACCTGTACCAGAGCGTGCTGGGCGTGCCGCGGCTTCCCTGTGTCGGCGAAGTAAGCATCCAGGTCCGAATCGCTCAGCGAGCGCCCGAACCACGTGCTGTACCAGAACAGGAACGGCAGCAGAACCAGCGCCAGTGCAAACACCCCAATCAAAAGGTAAGCGCGGCGCCCGGGACGAGAGGACATCAGACAGACCAATCATACATCACACGTGGGACGGACAGGCGTTTGGTGGTCCGCCGCCGGGCTCAATAGGCAAACCTCCCCTTCAACCTCAAGAACGGCCGCTCCACCAGCCGCCACGACACCCACGCCGTCCCCAGCGTAACCCCGGCCACCGTCAAAAGGAAAATGCCGTACAGAACGAATGCCGAAACGCGCTCCCGCAGGGCTCCCGCTACCACTGGCTCGAGCGACTGAAACACGCTCAGGTGCACGATGTACATCGCGTAGCTGTACTTGCCGCACGTCCTCAAAAACGGCCAGGTAAGCAACCGTTCCAGCGCTCCGCCCTTGCAGGTCGCCCCGGCGAACACCACGCACGCATACACCACCGCCACCAACGACGCCCCCAATACCGACATTCTCGGATCATGCCAAAAGGCGGCGCGCAACTGCGAAACCACCCACAGAAAGCCCAGAAACGCAGCGCCAAACACGTATCGAACCAGCCTTTCGCAGGTCTCACGGAACTCCCTGACGCCGACCGCGACGAAGGCTCCCAGGATCAGCGCGTCCATCCGGCACGAGGTCAGCCGGTACGCCGCCTCGCCCTGCATTCCAGCCATCCACCGGAAAAGCGGAGCCAGCACGATCGGCGGCACACACCACAAAGCCATCCGGCGCGGGCGCACGATCCAGATCACCGCCGGCCAGATACAGTAGAACTGCTCCTCGATCGACAGGCTCCACAGGTGCCCCAGGTACTTGTCTTCGACCCCGTGCCCCGGCTGCCAGTTCGCCAGGTAAGTCAGATACCACCAAGGCTTGACGTTCGACCAGGAGTCTACGCCCGAAATCCAGATGGCCGCCGGCCGCACCAGCACCAGAATCACAAACAGGTATAAGAAATACAGCGGAAAGATCCGCAGGATCCGCCGCGCGTAAAAATTCCGGAAATAATTAGGCAGGTGCCGCGTGTCCAGCAGAATTCCGGTGATCAGGAACCCGGACAGCACAAAAAAAAGGTCGACTCCCGACCACCCCAGGTCGAGAAAGCGCAGCAGGAGATACGTCGGGCCGCTCGATGGAAGGATCGTCCGGCAGTGAAAGGCGATCACCAGCAGGACCGCGATCCCGCGGACGCCGTCCAGCGCAGGTATGTGGCGATCTTTCATCGCTGCCCGAGATTAGCCCCGTCTCAGGCCCTTTTAGCACCGGACGCCCCGCAACGGCAATGATGCACCTGGTAAACAAGCCCACACCCGCACCCGGACGTCTAAACGATTGAGTCAAAGCCGGATCAGGCGCCCACCAGCAGCCTTGCGCATTCGTGCGCCAGGGCCATAATGGTCCACTGCGGGTTCACGCCGGCGCTGTCGGGGAAGATGCTGCCGTCGCAAATCCGAAGGTTTTCGAACCCGCGCAGCCGGAACTGCTCGTCGATCACCCCGATCTTCGGATCGCTGCTCATCGCGTTGCCGCCCTGAGGATGCCCGGTCCCCAGCCTCAATAGGTAGGCTTTTGAAGGATCGTTCTGAATGTCCGCGAGGTCCTTGTCCAACTGGGCCAGGTCCGCGGCGGTCTGAATTTTGCGCCCGTTACCGAGTGCGACCAGCGCGGAATCGACGTTGCCGGAGAGAAACGCTCCCGCCAGCAGAACCAGCCCGCGCCGCAGCCGCGCGACGTCGTTGCTCGTGATCGGGAAGTCGATTGCCGGATTGCCTTGGGCATCCAGAGTGATCTGCCCCACCGCATCCGATCCCACCAGCGGCGACGCGGCCACCGTTTTCGAGTAGGCCATCATGCGGTCGAAGTGCGCCTGCTGAAAACCCGGCATGGCGATCGCATTGGCGCCGGGCGGATTGAACCAGGTCTCGATGACGAATCCGTCATCCGGCGGCGCGAAGTAGTAGTGTGCGATCTGCACTCCCGGGCGCTGATTCACTGTGTTGGGGCAGAACGCAAATATCGGCGATCCCAGGTTCGCCGAAAATCGCTGGCCGACCGGGAGCCGGTTCACCTGGATATGTTCGTCGAGATCGCCGGAGTTGAGCAGCACAGCCGAACTGCCGATGGCCCCGCAGGAGAGAATGAAGTCCGTGCCGCGCACCGTTACCTGCTTGCCACCTGGGAGCCGGACTTCCAGGCTTCCCACGCGGCGGGCCCCTGCGGGCGAGCCCGCATCCAGGTTGACCGCCTGGACCTCCGCATTGGCCACGATCACGCATCCTGCTGCCGCGGCCTGCCGCAAATAGACCTGCGCACCGTTTCGCTTCCGTTCAGAGCCGCAGCCCACGTTGCAGAGACCTGTGCTCAGGCAATCGTCCAGGTTGACGAGACACTCGTAGAGGCCCGGCTCGGTTGGGTCTTCAACCGTCGGCTTCTTCGGCGGCCCGAGTTTGTTGGTGAGGAATGTCCATGCCGGATTCAGGCGCGGCGCCGTGACAGCCGCATCCGACACCGCCTTGATGCCGAGGTCCTGTGCCACCCGGGTGTAGGCTGCCGACAGGTCGTCCGCCGACACCGGAAACCCGAGACTCTGCCAGTAGCTCAATCGCCCCGGAGGCAGACGGAAGCAGACCGCGTTGTTGACGATCCCTCCACCGCCGATGCACGCGCCTTGCAGAACCGTGAAGGTGGGGCCCTGCAATCCCGCGAACAGGGATCCTGAATTTGCCTGCTGCAAGCCCGACGACTTGTAAAGCCGCGCCGTCGCACGAACTTCGTCGGAATCGATGGTCCGCTCCGGGACATAGGGCCCCGACTCGAGCACCAGCACTGATTTGCCCTTCGCCGCCAGCCGCTGCGCCAGCAGGGTGCCCGCCGGCCCGCTGCCCGCAATGACAAAATCGAAAACCCGCTGTGGGGGCTCGGCCACCACCGGCAGGTCCGGTGTGTTGCGAGGCTGGTGTACCGGCCGCGTATAGTTGACCAGCGCGTCCGCTTTGGGGTCGGCGTAATACGGGAAGACCACCAGCAGGTGAATGAGCTGCAGGACATCGCGAATCGGCGAGCGGTCCGTGTTGTTGAGCTGCGCGGTGACCAGCTTCCGGAGCAGCGTCACATCGGTGATCCCCGGCGGGAGAAAGATGCCGATGGCCTGGAGCCATCCCGTGATCGTCGTAAGCTGCGACGACGAGGCATTCGCCAGAAAGCGATCCAGGGAAGCCATGAGGTCGTTGAGCTGAGGCCCTTGCTGCGGCAGCTTCTCGGGCAGAAGGAGGCGCGCGCAGAGTTCGAGGGTCCTTCGCTGCTCCGGGCTGAGCCGGGTCGCATCTGGAAAGATCAGCGGCAGATTCGGATAGACTTCGCGCAACTGGCCGTTGACAAACCCGAGGAAGGCCTTGCGCGCGGCGTCCTCCTCTCCATCCGATTGGGCTCCGGTTACCTTGCAGGATTGGACCTGCCGGAAGAAATCGGCGACGTTCGACCGCAGAACTCCCGCGCCAGCGCTCTGCCCATTCGCCTGAAGCGACACCGTTATCGTCGAAAGGTCGGTGACCGTATCGAGCCCGTTGTCGTCGTGCAGATCTTTGACGCCTTTGAAGTCGACAACACGGCCTTGCGCATCGTGGAACGAAAAAGCAAACTCGATCGACTTATGCTTGCCCGTACCGTCCACATCGCGAAAGTACGTCGCGGTCCCGCCCGCGAGGACGGGGGCGGCCTGCAGATCGGGCTTCCAGGAGATCGTGCCGCCGCCGAGCTGGGCGACGTGCACGCCGGAATCCAGGAAGCCTTGCAGCTTCGGGATAGCGATCTGCAGATTGAGCTGAAACGCCTGACCGGCATCCTGGGCAACCGCTGCATCCGAGATCCCGCTGGCCACATGGCCGGATGCGGCCTCCACGAACTGAATTCCTACGCTTGGTCCGAAATCCGGCATGTCCGCCCTCCAGGCTTTCAGGACTATACTATAGCCCGCCATCCGCCGGCAAAGCCGTAACGGCGGATTGTGATAGAGTTCAGGGGGTTCTCCGGTGTTCGGGGATCGTGTGGAAAAAAGTAAAGGCCCCGAGCTGGGTATCTCGGGGCCTGCACTCAGAGGGTGGCGGTGGGAGGGGACTCACCGCCAGGGATGCTGTCTGTGTTGATTTGATACTAGCAATTTCGGATCTCGTTGTCCAGTAATTTTGAAAATTTTTTTTGGGGAGGGGTAAATGACCAAGTTGTTGCGCCACGGGATGCTGATGCTGACCCTGTTGGCGCCGTCCTTCGCTGGCATGCAGGACGGGCTCGACCAGAGGCTCCGTGAACTCCGCGAACAGGCGGCTGAGCATCCCGGCCGCCTCGATCTGCGCCTTGCCTTGGGGAACACGGCAGTACAGGCGGAGAACTACGACATGGCCCTCCAGGCTTTCCAGGAAGTTCTTGCGGCGATCGATCCCGATTCTGCCGCCGCCGGAGACGTCGAGCTCCGCATCGGCGAAACCTACCGCCGCAAGGGCGACCTCGACAGCGCGGCCACCGCTCTCGGGAAAGCGCGCCAGTTGCTGCCGGACAATCCCGTTGTTGCAGGGACCCTGGGCCTGGTCTTCGACCTGTCCGGCAAATTCAGCGAAGCCGAAGAGGCCTATCGCGCCGCCCTCAAACTCGACCCCGAGAATCCCACTACCCTGAACAATCTGGCATACCTGCTGGCGATGCATGGGGGCGGGCTCGACGAGGCTCGCTCATTGGCGGCCAAAGCTCATCGGATCGCTCCAGATAGCGCCGATTTCGCCGACACACTCGCCGTGGTTTACACCCGCACGGGGGATCTCGACACTGCCCGGACCCTCCTGCTCGACTTGGTTGGCCGCGACCCCTCCGACGAAGGGTACCGTCGGCACCTCGCGGCCGTCCTGGACCGGGAATCGGCCCGCAACTCATCGGAACAGGCCCTCCTCGAAGCACTCAAAGCGACTGGATCGGCAGCCTCGCCGGACCAGATTACGGCTCTGGTGGCCAAGATCCGCTAATTCATTCTGTGGAAAAAGTAAAGGCCCCGAGCTGGGTATCTCGGGGCCTGCACTCAGAGGGTGGCGGTGGGAGGGGACTCACCGCCAGGGATGCTGTCTGTGTTGATTTGATACTAGCAGTTTAGGATCTTGTTGTCCAGTAATTTTTGAAAAAATCTTGGGCGAACCGCCATCTTGCGATCAAAGCCGCCCCCTTTTATGACACCACCGATCGGTAGGTGCTCAGTGGGACGTATCAGGTAAAACCTGGATTAGTAGAGGACAACACTAACTCCTCGAATTTGGCTAATCCGATGAAATAATTAATGTTATCGCCGTAGCTAAGAATTGCCGCGGAAGAGGTGATAGCGATGCCCAAATAACTAAAGACATCTTGAGCCAAGCTCGCCACACCTGTAATTTTGATTGTGGAAGGCGGTATTGATTGGTGTTCGAAAATCAAGAAGATAGAGCGTTCAGCGGCAACACCGAGCGGGAGCGGAGAACCAAGCGCCGCTTTCAGATTGATCAGGAAGTCAAGTACAAGATGCTGTACGGGCAGCGCATCGCCGAAACCGGCGTTGGACGCACCATCAACATCTCCAGCGGCGGTGTATGGTTCAGCACCGAAAGCATGTTGACCAGCGGCATGCCGGTCGAGTTGTCCATGAACTGGCCCGTGCTGCTCAATGACTCCTGTCCCATGAAATTGATGATTTACGGCTGCGTGGTGCGCAGCAACGAAAAAGGTGCCGCCGTGGCAATCGAGCGGTACGAGTTTCGCACCCAGGGTTCGCGCTCATTCCAGCAGCAGCAGGCCCCGAGCCAATTCGAGGTTCGTCTCAGCAACTAGAGCTTGACCAAGCCCAAAAGGCGTGGCCGTGCCCCAACTCCTCCGACCGGGTGGCACGGCCACTTTTTTTTGACCCTAAAGCGCCCTGAGGAGCCGCGCCGGCAGCGTCACAATGGCCCACACCAGCGACAACGCCCCCTCGACCGCAATCCCAACGACGCGGAAGGGCAACAGGAACAACCAGACCAGCGGGTAGAGCACCAGCGCCGCCAGCGCCAGCGGCCAGCACAAGACCAGTAGAATCAGCCAAAGCAGAAATTTCATAACCTCATCAGAATACGCAGAACCAGACGCGAAGGTTCGCTGCGTGGGCAGGTTCCCTCCCTGCCCAGCGCCGAGGCGCAATTTCCAGGTCGGAAATTTGCCCTAAAGGCTGCTACGATAAGGTCTTATCTAATGTTGCGATTCGAGACGGCGGGTGAGTCCCACGGCGAGTGCCTGGTGGCCACGCTTCAGGGACTGCCGGCCGGAATTCCCATTTCCCTGGACGCAGTCAACCGTGACCTCTGGCGCCGCCAGCAGGGCTACGGTCGCGGCGGCCGGATGAAGATCGAGACTGATCGCGCCGAAATCGTCGCCGGCGTCCGCCACTCGCGAACCATCGGCTCGCCGGTAGCCATCATCATCCGCAATAAAGACTGGCAGAACTGGACCGAGGCCCTGGCGGTGGAAGACGTCGCCGGGGGCGAGGACAAACGCCGCCCAGTAACGCGTCCCCGGCCCGGGCATGCTGACCTGGCCGGTGCGATCAAGTACGGTTTCCACGACGCCCGGTACATCCTGGAGCGGGCCAGCGCCCGGGAGACCACCGCGCGCGTGGCGGTGGGAGCCATCGCCAAGGCGCTGCTGGCCGAGTTCGGAATCCAGGTGCTGAGCCATGTCATCGCGGTCGGCCCGGTGCGCCTGGCACGCGCCGCCGGCTGGGAGGAACTGGTCGAACTGAGCCGGCGCGACGAAATCCTGTTGGCCTGCGTCGATGGACCCACCGAAAGCCGCATGAAGGAAGTCGTCGACCAGGCGTATCGCACCGGCGATACGGTGGGCGGGGTTTTCGAGGTTATCGCTCACGGCGCGCCAATTGGATTGGGCTCGCACGTCACCTGGGACACCCGGCTCGACGGCCGCCTGGCTCAAGCCATCGTCTCGATGCAGGCGGTGAAGGGTGTCGAGGTGGGATTCGCGGTGGAAGGCGCGTCCAGCTTCGGCAGCAAGGTGCAGGACACCATCCATTACGACAAGGAGGCGCACCGGTTCACGCGCGGCGCCAACCGCGCGGGCGGACTCGAGGGAGGCATGACCAACGGGCAGGACATCCTGGTTCGCGGCATGCTCAAACCCATCTCGACCTTGCGCAGGCCGCTGGAGTCGGTCGACCTGGTGACGCACGATCCGGCCGCTGCCGCTTATGAGCGTAGCGATGTCTGCGTTGTGCCGGCCGCGGGTGTGATCGGGGAGGCCATGGTGGCGATCGTGCTGGCGCAGGCATTTTTGGAGAAGTTCGGCGGCGATTCCCTGGGCGAGATGCAGCACAATTTTGAAGGCTACATGGAGTACGTCAGAAACTTTTGAGAGATATGGTTTATCCGATTGTGAAGTTCGGCGACCCGGTCCTGGAGACCGAGGCGGCCGACGTGACAGAATTCGACACCCCCGAACTGCACAGGTTCATCGAGGATATGTTCGAATCCATGTACGCCGCCAAAGGCGTTGGCTTGGCTGCGCCGCAGATCGGCGTAGGAAAGAAGATCGCCGTGATCGACACCAGCAACGGCGAAGATCCGGCGGCGAAGCTGGTCATCATCAATCCGAAAGTGGTCAAGATCGAAGGCCGGCAGGATGGTGAAGAAGGCTGCCTGAGCATTCCCGGGTTCCGCGAACAGGTCCGCCGCGGCAGGCGCGTCACGGTGCGCGCGCAGAACATCAATGGCGAGGAATTCGAACGCACCGGCGAGGACCTGCTCGCGCGCGCCCTGCTGCATGAGACCGATCACCTGTACGGCCGGCTGTACATCACCCACATCAGCACTCTGAAGCGCGACCTGATGAAGCGCAAGATCAAGAAGCTGGTTCGTGCTGGAGAGTGGGCATAGAGGCCCACGCCATGCGCCTGGTCTTTCTGGGCACGCCCGCTTTCGCGGTCCCGACGCTGGAGGCCATCGCGCGCGCGGGCCACGAAATCGCGCTGGTAGTGACACAGCCCGACCGCCCGCGCGG
>DATJYW010000076.1:0-3962 GCA_035499435.1 Candidatus Acidiferrales bacterium
AGGGCTCCGAATGAAAATCCGGACGCGCCGCTTCCCACGATGAGAAACGCGGTCACCACGGCGAGAAATCCCGCCTCGCTCATCGCGAGCATGATATAACCGGCAACAAAATCGTGCTGCGGCTTCTGCTCGTAATTCACCAGGAGGTAGCAGAGGATCGACATGCACTCCCAACTGAGCAGGAAGGTGAGGGCGTCGCCGGCCGTGAGAATCAGGGCCACGGAAGCCATCAAGGCGAAGTGCAGCACGGCATAGCGTCCCGCGGGATAGCGGTTCCGGAAGTAGTGCAAGAGATAATCCGGCGCGAAAACGCAGCAGGATAGATATACCAAACCGGCGGCGAACAGGAAAACCGCTGACAGCGCATCGACATTGAGAGACAGCGCCCCCCAACCGTTGAGCGTCCAGAGATCCAGGTGAAAGTCCTGTCCGCCCGCCAAACGCGCCACTGCGGCGAGCATCAGGAGGATCGAGCACAGCGTGCCAAACCAGGCGATAACGATGGCCGCTAACATGCCGCGCAGCATAGACGAAAGGATTAGCGCCGCGGCACACAGAACAAAGAAGAGCAAGAGAGCGCCGCCAGTCAAGGCAAACATGTCAGGATTCCTCCACAAGCAGCCGCTCGTGAGGCAACGGATCTTTTCGCCCTGCAACGACTAGTAGAGCGTGGAGAATGGCGAGCGGAGGCGGCGGGTCGCCTGGAACCTCAAGATCAACAGGAAGTACCGAGCCAACTCCGCCCGCGGACATGAAACTTCGTCCGAACACGCCTCCCGTGATCGCGCACGTTCCCGCAGCCAAAACGCGCTTAGGGTCAGGCATCGCTTCGTAGGTCTTCACCAAGGGTCCACGCATGTTTTCGCTCACCGGCCCAACCACGAGCAGCACATCTGCCGTGCGCGGGGTTGCCGTGAGAAAGATGCCCAGCCGGTGCATGTTGTAAAGGGGGTTGTTTAACTGCTTGACCTCGTTCAGGCAGGCGCCGCAGTCACCCGCATCGACGACAATGACGTGGAGAGACCGGGCAAAGGCCCCGGGTAGCGGTGCATATGCAGTGCGGGTGAGAGGCGTCCGAGTCCACTCATGACTCGCGTCCCACTGGAGCGGATTCGGGGAGCCGAAGCGGCAGCGTTGGCACCATATACATGCCCGGAGGTCCACCACCGCGCGCGCCCCATCAGCGGCAATCGCGCCGACGGGACAGTTGGCTGCGGCTCGCGACGCTTCTTCTGCGGAGGAGAACTCGGTGGCCAACGGCCGCCCCGGAGTGACGCCCACCGCATTTTCCGGCGCCCAAGGATACCGGGTCGACTGAATCCCGTTTGTCAATCCATGCCAAAACCAGAAGCTCATCTGTTTCGACTCCTACCGATCGCACTCTGTAGCGGATAGCCCGAACGTGGCCAGGATAATGGGAAAATCCTGGAACGCGAAATCCTCGGCTGCGATGTGAAGGCCCATCCAGTTTCGGAACGAAGGAGACAGGATCCGGTAGCGTTCCACCTTACCTCCGCGATCCAACCTGACCCAATGCCCTGCGGCGCCGATTGGCGCTTCGACCCATCCGAGCGCGGCCGCGGCCGTCATCTCCCCGGCCGGTGCGCACACTTCTCCCGGCTCCATCGACTCCATCGCTTGATGAATCAGACCAGCGGATTGCCGGGCCTCGGAGAAGAGCACACGCAAACGGGCGTATCCATCGCCTTCCTCTTCGCACGGCACATCGAACCGGTACTGCTCGTAGCCGGAATACGGGCACACTCGGCGCACGTCACGGCGAAGACCCGACGCTCGCCCGACGGGGCCCAGCAGATTGAGGTGGCGTGCGCTTCCAGGGCTGACAACGCCGACATCCTCGAGCCGGTCGAGAAAGCTGCTGCTGTAGCGCAGTCTCTCCTCAAGACGTTGCAGCCGCCCCGAGGCGTCGTCAACGGCCCGTAGCAGGTCGATCGAAGCTTTACGGTCGAAGTCGCGACGGAGTCCGCCGAGCGTATTGAGTCCGAACAGGTAACGGTGTCCGGCAAAGCGGCCAGACGCACGCAGTAGTTGCTCCTCAATGATCGCGGAGTGGGCCTCGGAAACACCGAGAGCTGTGGAATGGCAGATCCCCTCGATCACGCCTGCGTGGTGGCGAAGCCGTTCGACTTCGCACAGCGCCACGCGCAGGCGGCTGGCGCGCTGCGGAATTTCGAGGTGAACAGCTCTCTCGACTGCCAGGCAATACCCGAGCGAGTGGGCGAAAGCGGACTTCGCCGAGAAGCGCTCAGCCAGCAGCAACACATCCAGAACCGATTTCCCTTCGGCGATCTTCTCCACGGCCCGATAGTTATAAAACAGCCGTGGCACAGCTCGAATGACATCTTCGCCAACCGTTTCGAGCAGGAAATGAACGGATTCTCCAACGCCGCCTTCGTACACCGGCCCCACAGGCATTGCAAAGGCGCCAGGGTCTTGAACCACCAGCTTGGGACGCCAATCTTCCTGCGGACGCTTTTCGAAATGCGTTTGCCTGGCGTTGAACGCCTTTCGCATCGGCGTGATCCCTTCCTGCCAAACTTGATCGTGGAGAACGAAGTCGCCGAGCCGGGGGTGTTCCTCGAAGACGAGGCCAAACAGGTCTTCCGCCTCGCGCTCGTACCAGTCGGCTGCATTGACCGGTACGCTGATGCTGGGGACGGTCCGCGTATCCAGGGGCAGACGCA
Organism: Candidatus Acidiferrales bacterium; assembly: GCA_035499435.1. GTDB lineage: Bacteria > Acidobacteriota > Terriglobia > Bryobacterales > Bryobacteraceae > Solibacter. Next base: position 2,706 of record DATJYW010000076.1, read on the forward strand.
GAATGCAGTGAACCCAGCCGCAGCGCGGATTCAGGAAAATGTAGCGGAGGTTCCACTCCTCGCGCTCCTCGACAATCAGGCCGCCAAACGAACAGCCGGCTTCCTTAAAAAGGAACTCGCATAGAGAAGTCAATGCCGGCGGATGTCCAACAAGGAACGAGGCACTCGTGCCGCCATCCTCACTCGAAGGCGAAACTGCCGGTCCGAACCGCTTCTCAATCTCAGCCGCCAGGGTGACGGCATCGAAGGGCTGTGGAGTGGCTGCCGGCGAAGGGGTGACCATCATTTCTATCGACCTCCCAGTTGCTGCGCCGCAAGCTGCAGTAGATCATGCACGGGCGCTGGTATGTACACCCCCAACAGCACGACCGGCGCGGCCGCCACCAATACGGCGAAGCGGCAACTGGCAGGCAGCGCCTCCGTCAAGCGGGGTGCTGTGGGTTTACCAAAAACCATACCGTTGACGTGCAGCATGATCGCCACGAACGCAATCACGATCAGCGTTGCCAGGATCGCGACAACGGTGTATTGTCCGATGCGCATCCCGGCGGACAGGATGGAGAACTCGCTCAAGAAAATAGGAAATGGCGGAGCGCCGGCAATGGCGAGCGAACAGAGCACCAGCATCGAGCCGGCAAATGGCGAGATCCGGAAGAGCCCGCGAACGGACTGTATCTCGCGGGTGCTGAGGACCAGCAGGATGACGCCGGCCACATAAAAGCATAACGACTTCGTGACCGCGTGATTCAGCATTTGAGAAACGGCGCCAAAATCCGACGCCTGGGTCGCTAGGCCCGCGGCAGTGAGAATCACGCCCATGTGCTCTACGGTCGAGTAGGCGAACATGCGCTTGTAGTCCCGGACCTGAAGCAACAGAAACGCAGCGATTCCCACCGAGATGAGGCCGAGGACGACCATCCAGTTGCCCAACCGCGCAGCGGGCGACGCCAGCACGATCGATAGAAATCGGAGAATCACATAGAGTGGCACCGTTGTCTTCACACCGGATAGAACCGCGCATACCGGAGTGGGAGCCTGGCTGTGGGCATCCGGCAGCCATGTGTGCATCGGCGCCAAGCCGGATTTAGCCCCAAATCCGACAAACACCAAGAGAAAGGAAAGCTTCAATAGATTTGGGTCCATCGAAGATGCGGCCGTCCGAAGACCTTCCCAGGTCTCCCAAGATCCTCCGGTCGCGGAACGGTACGCCCAAAACAGCGTGAAGAAGCCGAACAGCGCGATCGGCGCGCCCATGAT
>DATJYW010000077.1:0-5227 GCA_035499435.1 Candidatus Acidiferrales bacterium
TGGTGAGCGCGGAAGGAATCGAACCTTCAACCTACTGATTAAGAGTCAGTTGCTCTGCCAGTTGAGCTACGCGCCCTAAAATGTGCTCTGGAGCTTGGCGCGAGCAGGGCCCGGCCAAAAATCAGTATACCATCCCGCACACGCCTGTCACCCCGCCTGCACCAGATTCGCCGGCTCGCCCGGCAGATTTGCCGCGGCAAGCTGCGCAATATCCAGCAACTTGGGCGGCGTCTGCGTCACTGCGCCGAGCGCGTCGCGGAACATCGTCTGGCAGAACGGACACGCAGTCCCGATCACCGCCGCGCCGGTGGCTGCCAGCTCCTCGGCTCGCTCCACGTTCACCCGCTTGCCCTTCTCCTCGCCGAGAAACATCTGCCCGCCGCCCGCGCCGCAGCAGAACGAACGCTCGCGCGTGCGGCGGGGTTCGATCGGATCGCCCGCGGCGCGCGCGATCACGCTGCGCGGCTCCTCGTACTTGTCGCGATAGCGGCCCAGGTAGCAGGGATCGTGAAATACCACCGGTCCCGGTGCGGGGCCGGCGGCGGCCGGCAGGCGGTCGCCCAGCCGTGCGAGCAGCTCGCTGTGATGCTCGATCGGAAACGTGGCGCCGGCTTCCCGCCAGTCGGTCGAAATGGTTCTCACGCAATGAGGGCAGATCGAAACCATTTTTTTCACGCCAGCGGACTGAATCGTTTCGATATTCGTCTCGGCCATCTGCGAAAAAGCCAGGTCGTTGCCGAGCCGGCGCGCAGGATCGCCCGTGCACTTCTCTTTGCGAAGAACCCCGAAAGTGACACCCGCGTGGCGCAGCACGCGCGCCAGCGCAAGCACGATCTCGCGGCCCTGCGGATCGTACGCGCCCATGCAGCCCAGCCACAGGCAGTACTCCTGGCTGCCGTCGAAAATCGGTAGGCCGCTCTTCTCGATGAACTTCAGCCGCTCGGCCGCGGGGAAGCCCAGCGAGTTGCCGTTCCGCTCCAGGTTCAGGAAGAGGCGCGTGCCGCGCTCGTCCTCCCACTTGCCAGTGTTCACAGCGCCGCGCCTCAGCCCGACGATCAGGGGCAGGTGCTGGATTCCCACCGGGCACTGGAATTCGCAGCCGCCGCAGGTGGTGCATTCAAAGGCCCCAACCTCCGAAATATGCGTGCCGAGCAGGGGTTCCTCCCCACCTGGTCCATGCTGGTTCAAATAGCTGCGGAGGCCCAGAATGATTTCCTTGGGGTTGAGCACCTTGCCCGTGTTGTAGGCCGGGCAGTGCTCCGTGCAGCGGCCGCACTCGACGCAGGAGTACGCCTGAAGGGCATCGACCCGCGTCACGTCCTTGCCCGTGTCGAGACCGAAGTCCTCGTCGCCGGAAAGCGGTGGGATCCGGCTGAAGCCCTGACGCTTCAGAAACACGGTGACCGGGCTGAGGACCAGGTGCAGGTGCTTGGTGTGAGGAATGAGCGGGAGGAAGATCGCCAGCGCGGCCGTATGCATCCACCACACGGCCTGCCCCGTTATCGAGTCCTCCTCAATCCACAAGGAAGCAAGGTAGGTGGCCATCAGGGTAAAGATGAGCAGAGCGATCACTCCGGATTCCCGCGAAACGGAGCCCAGCCATCGCGGGCGCACCACGAACCTGCGGAAAAACAAGCCGGCGATAGACACCGCCACCGCCAGAGCCCAGATGGCTACGAACCAGAAGTAGAACGCGCCGAAGCCGGAATCGCGGGTGAGGAAGGCGGCGCCGAACGCGGTGGCAATGTGGTTGAGCGTGATCAGGGCGAATGCCAGGAAGCCCCAATAAACGAAGGCGTGAGCCAGGCCGGGAAGCGGCCGCTGCTCGATCACCTTGCCCTGCAGCATCACTTCCCAGAGAAAATCGCGGATGCGCGGGCCTAAGGGCTTGAGTTCGAAATCGGCTGTGGGCCGGGCCTGGCGGATGATGCCGGCGACCTTCTTGAACCGCCACCAGAACAGGACCGCCGACGCCGCCAGCAGCACGATCAGAATCGCGCGCTCGGCCCAGGTTGCGTCTGTCATAGAGGTCAGTTCTGAGGGTAGCATGTGAAATCGGGCTTCAGGCATCAGGCTTCACGCATCAGCTTTCAGCGGCGTGGCTGACGCCTGATGCTTTAAGCCTGATGCCTAGTGCCTTTCCCGCTATCATTGAACCTTGGAGGCACTTTGCGCATCGTTATCGCCGGCGCGGCCGGCTTCATCGGGTCTCACTTCTGCGATCGGGCACTCGCGGAAGGCCACACCGTGGTCGCGCTCGACAATTTCCTCACCGGCTCGGCAGCGAATCTGGCCCATCTCGCGTCGAACTCCGCGTTCCGATTCGTCCAACAGGATATCGCCGAGCCCCTACAGGTGGACGGCGTCGTCGACTGCGTGGTCAACATGGCTTCCCCCGCGAGCCCGAAAGACTACCTCGAGCACCCCATCGAGACCCTGGATGTCGGCTCCATCGGCACCCGGCGGATGCTGGAGCTGGCGCGTGAGAAGGACGCGCGCTTTCTGCTGACCTCGACCAGCGAGTGTTACGGCGACCCTTTGGTGCATCCCCAGGTAGAGACCTACTGGGGGAACGTCAACCCGGTGGGTCCGCGCTCCTGCTACGACGAGAGCAAGCGCTTCGCCGAAGCGCTTACCATGGCCTACCACCGCAAGCACGGAATGCGCACCAATATCGCCCGCATCTTCAATACCTACGGTCCGCGCATGAAGCTCGACGACGGCAGGGTCGTGCCGGCCTTTCTCGACCAGGCCATCAAAGGCGAGTCCATGACGGTATTCGGCGATGGCAGCCAGACGCGCAGCTTTTGCTTCGTCAGCGACCTCGTGGATGGGCTGTACCGGCTGATGCACAGCGACGAGCGGTATCCCGTGAACCTGGGCAATCCCCGCGAAATGACCATCCTTGAATTCGCCGAGCACATCCGGGCCATGACCGGAACCAAAAGCCCGATCGTCTTCCAGCCCCTGCCCGAGGACGATCCCAGGCAGCGCAAGCCGGACATCTCCAAGGCGCGCGCGCTGCTGGGATGGGAGCCGCGGGTGGCGCTGGAAGACGGCCTGCGTGAAACCGTAGCCTACTTCACTGGGTTGAGCACCGCCACGGTTTAAAAACATTCTTGAAACACTATCCAGGCATGAAGAGGCGACGCGGGGAGGGGAAATCCCTGCAGCACATGCCGGCATACCGGAAACAGGTGGAAGCATTCCGCCGCAAATTCGGGCGCGAGATGACGCCCGAAGATCCTCTTTTCTTCGATCCACGGTCAGACACGCCGCAATTCCGTCCACCCGACGATGCGAGGCTGGTGCTGGACATCCCGGCGTGCCGAAGTTCGCCAACTTCGCCTGGATCGAGCCCAGCCGCACCGCGGCCGGCACAGCCTACGTGGCCTTCGAGCACCACTGGTTCGACGATTTCCATCCCTACCGTCGAAATTCCTGCTAACCTGCGGTAGCCATGTACCGTTGCTTGACTGCGCTGATTCTCGGCGGCGCGGCGGCGGCTCAGGACGCCCCGACTTCGCTCGCAAACATGCAGAAGCTGATCGAGCGTGCCAAGCCCCTCGCCTCGACGATTGTGCGCGTGCGCCTGCGCGACGACCTGCGGACCGCCATCAGTCTCCCGCTTCCCGAATCGTCCGGCGCCGAGCTGCGCATCGGTGCCCAATCCGTCCCGGTCCAGCACGTGTCGTGGTGGCGTCATTTCGAGAGCCCGCAGCGGCGCCCGTGGGCCGACATCATCGAATTCGCCAATGCCGATGACGCGGCCAAAGCCCTTCGCGACGCCAGGCAGCCGCACTCCGGAATGCCGGCACAGAATTTCTTCCTGTTCTTGACGGCCATGGCGCCGGAGGGTCGCAGCGCGGTCTGCGCCGTGGTCCAGAAGGACCGCTGGCTCTTCAATGTCGGCGTGGCGGCGCCATTCCCCATCGCATGGGATCGCAACTCGGCGGAACACCGGCGCCAGATCTCCGGCTTTGTCGACACTCTCTCGCAGACGCTGGAAAGCATCGTGCGCCAGGCGATCGATCCCAGGGTGGTCACCTATGTTCCATCGGCCTCGCCGGGCCCGGACGAGGTCCGCATGTTGCGCATGGCCGGCTTCGCGCGCCTCTGGAGCGAGGTGAAGCAGAATTTTGTCTTCCTCGATCAGCGCCCCGAGGTGGATTGGGATGGCGTCCTGGAACGCTTCCTCCCGGAAGTCTCCGCCGCCAAGTCGCAGGTCGAATACATCGACACTCTGCGCCGTGTAATCGCCTTATTGCACGACGGCCACTCCGGCATCATGGCGTCCGACGACCGCGACACCCCGCCCGTGCGCGTCGAACCGATTGAGGGTAGGCCGGTGGTGACCGCCATCGCCAACACTTCCGAGCTTGCCGCCGCCGGGCTGCATCCGGGCATGGAAGTGATCGCGGTGGATAGCCGCCCCGCCGCAAAGATCATCGAGGACGAATATCCCTTCATCGCGGCATCGACGCAGCAGGATCGCGACCGGCGCGCGTTTGCCGCCGTCCTCGCCGGCACGCCAGGCTCGATCGCCGTAATCAAGGCCTCCGGCACCGATGGTGCGATCCATGAGTTTAGTCTGACCCGCAATCTCAACACCGTCCGCGGCGCCGCGCCGTGGCTTCAGCGGCGGTCGCTCGAATTTCGCATGCTCGATGGGGGCATCGCCTATGTGGCCGCCAACACCTTCGGCAACGACGCGGTCGTCCAGGAATTCGACAACGTGTTCCCCGAGATCCTCACCGCAAAGGCCCTGATCATCGACGTCCGCAACAACGGCGGCGGCAGCACCGATACCGGATACGCCCTCATCGCCCGTCTCATCGACAAGCCCATCACGCAGACGTCGGTCTGGCGCACGCGCGACTACAAGCCTGTATTTCGTGCCTGGAACCGGCCGATGCCGATGTATGAAGGCGGCGATTCGGGCGTCGTCCAGCCGCGTGGCGGCAAGCCGTTCATCGGCCCGGTAGCGGTGCTGACCGGCCCGGCCACCTTCAGCGCCGCCGAAGATTTCCTGGTGCCCCTGAAGATGTCGAAGCGCGCGACCCTGGTCGGCGAGCCCACCGGCGGCTCCACCGGCCAGCCCCTGATCGTCGAGGTGTATGGCGCCTACGCCCGCATCTGCACCAAGTGGGACCGCATGCCCGACGGCACCGAGTTCGTCGGCGTAGGTGTTCAGCCCGACGTGCGCGTAGCCCCCACCCGCCAATCC
>DATJYW010000078.1:0-21907 GCA_035499435.1 Candidatus Acidiferrales bacterium
TCTCCATCTGCGTAGTGAGGGTGAAGATCTGCTGCACCTCGGGCGTCACCTTCACACGCGGGTCCAGCTTCACCGTGATGGGCTGCGTGCGGGTCTGGCCGTTCGCGGTGAGGCGCACCGTGTAGGAACCCGGCGCCACCCAGGGCGCGTTGACAGACGGGTAGGTCCGGTGCGGCACGGCGCCATTGCCTCCGCCGCCTCCGCGCCCTCCGCCGGCGGTGCCGGGAATCGGGTCGTAGTGCATGTCCCAGGTGAAGCGGTGCATGCCCGCGGTGGTCTTTAGTTCATCCGGCGGCGCGGGCCAATACAGCGGAAGGCCGCAGTCCGGTGCGGTGGGATTCTGGCGGCAGAGACGATCGTAGGCCACCGGATCGGTGGCCGGGTTGGGGTTGCGCACGGGATCGTTGCTGGAATACGTGCGGATCACCTTGCCCTGCTGGTTCAAAATCTCGAGCTTGACTTCGCCGGTGGCGGCGGAAGGCAGGTAGTAATCGATCACCGCTCCAGGCGGCGGGTTTTCGCCGGCGGCCACTTCGGGTGGCCACGGAGTGGGATCGTTGGTACCGAAGCGGACGCGGATTGCGGTCGCAGGCTTGAACAGGTAGGCACCCGCCGCCGCGGCGGCATCGGCGGCCTGCCGCAGGGGCGTCAGGTTATCCAGAATCCAGAAGCCGCGGCCGTGCGTGCCGGCGACGAGATCCGAGCACATGCACGGGGCATCGTCCTTGACTTCGATATCGCGCACGGAGATGGCGGGCATGTCGAGGCGGAGGTCGCTCCAGTGGTCGCCGTCGTCGAAAGAGACCCAGACCTGGGTGTCGGTGGCGGCGTAGAGCAGGCCCTTCTTGCGCGGATCTTCGCGGATGGAATTGGCGACCCCGCCGCCAGCGATGCCGTTGTCGATCTCGGTCCAGGTCTTGCCGCCGTCGTGTGTGCGCCAGAAGTGCGGATTCATGTCATCGAGGCGCAGCGTGTTGGCGGCGGCATAGGCGGTCTTGGTGTCGAAATGGCCGGCATCCATATTAAAGATTCGGGTCCAGGGCTTGATGGCGGGCGGGGTGACGTTGGCCCACTTGGCGCCGCCGTCGACGGTGAGCTGGATCAGGCCATCGCCCGTGCCGGCCCAAAGCACGTTGACATCGAGCGGCGAGGGCGCGAGCGCGGTGACCGTGCCCAGCGCCGATGGGGTGACGCCGGAGGCGTACTTGCCGGCGTTGCTCGGGATGTCCCAGGTCTGCCGGGTGAGATCGCCGCTGATGGGGGTCCAGCTATGGCCGCCATTGGTGGTCTTCCAGACGCCGGCGGTGGCGAAGAAAAGAACGTTGGGATCCTTGGGCGACCAGATGATGGGCTGGGTGCGTACCGTGCGTGCAGGCGGCTCGGCCGATAGCGCCGCCCCGCGCCCCGCTGCTGCCCCGCGTCCTGCCCCGCCGCGCCCGCCGCTGGGAGTGATGTTGGCCTTCTGCGAGGTCACGCGGTTGTAGACCGTGACTTTGCCGCCGTAGACGAGGTCCGGGTTCTTGGGATCCGGCGCGGCCATGCCGTACTCTTCGATGCCGACCGGGTGCCAGTCGTGGAAGGTGATTTCGCCATCCATGCTCCGGCTATCCACGCAGGCCGAGCCCGAATCCTGCTGGCCGCCGCAGAGACGGTAGGGGAATGCGTTATCCGGCGTGACGTGGTACATGGCGGCAGTGGGCTGGTTGTACCAGTTGCTCCAGGAAACCCCTCGATTGGCGGAGATGACCCCACCCTGGTCGCTGACTACCAGGAGGATGTTCGGATTGTCGGGATTGATCCAGGCCTTCTGGTAATCGTCGCCGCCGGGCGCGCCACGGACCGCGGACCAGGTTGCGCCGCCGTCTTCGGTGCGCCAGAAGACGGTGGAGCAACTGTAGACAACCTTCTCGTTCTTAGGGTCGACGATGATCGTGGGCAGGTCGCCGCCTCCGATTCGTGCCAGCGGCCGCGGATCGGTAGTGCTGGCGGCCGGTGCCCAATGCTCGCCGCCGTCGGAGGATTTGTAGAGGGCGACAGACCCGCCGGCGCCGCCGCGGCCCCCGCCGCCGCTGCGTCCTCCGCGTCCGCCACCCGGAGCCGCGGGCGAGCCGACCATGGCGTAGATGACCTTCGAGTTGGAAGGCGCGAGAGCGAGATTAGCTTGAATGACCTGAGGCAAGCCGGCGGTCAGCGGTTTCCAGGTTGTGCCGCCGTCTGTGGATTTGAAGATGCCGCCATCGGTGCCGCCGAAGGAGCCGTTTTCATAGAAGCCCTGCTGCTGTTGCCAGAGCGCGGCGTAGACCGTGTTGGGGTCGGAAGGATCGATGCGCACGTCGTTGGCGCTGGTGTATTCGTCCTTGAAAAGCACCTTCTCGAAAGTGATGCCGCCATCGGTCGACCGGAAGATGCCGCGCTCCGCGTTTGGACCGTAGGGGTGGCCGAGGACGGCGACGAAAAGGCGGTTGGGATTGCGCGGATCGACTTCGATATTGGCGATCATCTGCGAATCGCGCAGGCCGAGGTGGTTCCAGGTCTTGCCACTGTCGGTGGAGCGGTACATGCCATCGCCCGTGGCGAGGTCGGGGCGGATGATGCCCGCGCCGCTGCCGACATAGATGATGCTGGGGTCGGAGGGCGCTACCGCGATGGCGCCGATGGAACCCGTGGACTCGTGATCGAAGAGCGGCACCCAGGTAGAGCCGTAATCCGTGGAGCGCCAGACGCCGCCGTTGTCGAAGCCGATGTAAGCGACGTTGGGCTGCCTGGCAACGCCGGCGACAGCGCGCGCGCGACCGGCACGGGTAGGACCGATCGAGCGCCAGTGCATTTCGGAGTAGAGCCTGGGATCGCGAGACTGTGCGGGCGCGAGTGCCGGCAGCATGGCAGTCAGCAAAGCGAGACGACAAACGGATGCGGACAAGAGACCAATACCTCCCTGGTGTGTTAGTAGGGTAGGCCTCCCGGCCTGCCCACGCGCCGCAGGCGCGCACCAATTTCACGAGTGTAATACGAATCAAAAAAACCTGCCCGGAACCTGCGTGCCGCAATCGGGACACCGTGGCTCTGCCTTCAATTGGTTTTGCAGAATCCGGTACCCGCGCCGCTCCACCAGCGTCAGCCCGCACGCCGGACAGCACGTGTTTTCGAACCCGCCGACACGGCCGGGCAAATTGCCGGCATAGACATAACGCAATCCGGCCGCTCGGCCGATGTTCGCCGCGCGGAGCAGCGTGGCGGCCGGGGTAGCGGGCGGGTCCGTCATCCGGTAGTCGGGATGGAACGCGGTCACATGCCACGGAATGTCGGGTGAAATGTCCGCGAGGAAACCGGCGATGCTTCGCAACTCCTCGTCGGAATCATTGAAGCCGGGAACGACCAGCGTTACTACCTCCAGCCAGAAGCCCATCTCGTAAATGCGGCGCAGGCTGTCGAGGATGGGCTGGAGCCGTCCACCGAGCTCGCGGTAGTGACGGTCGTCGAAGCTCTTCAGATCAACCTTATACAGATCGACCCACGGGCGCAGGTATTCGAGCACCTGGGGAGTGGCGTTTCCGTTCGATACGAACCCGGTGACCATCCCCGCGGCCTTGGCGTGGCGGAAGATGGCCACGGCCCACTCGGCGGTGATCAGCGGCTCGTTGTACGTGCTGACGATCACCCGGGCGCCGTAGCGGTGGGCCAGGCCGACGATTTGCTCCGGGGTTGCCGCCTGGGATGATGCAACGGCATCGGCATCGCGCAATGCCTGCGAAGTCACCCAGTTCTGGCAGTATCCGCAATGGAGATCGCAGCCGAGCATGCCGAAGCTGAAGGCGGCCGAACCTGGAGCCACGTGAAAGAAGGGCTTTTTCTCAATGGGATCGCACTGCACGCCCTGCACGTATCCCCAGGGAACCCACAGCTTGCCCCCGCGATTGAAGCGGACTTTGCAGACCCCGGGATGGCCGTCGAAGATCGGGCAGCAGTGGCCGCAGGCGAAGCAGCGAATGCGGCGGTCGTCGATCGGCTCCCACAGTTCACCTTCGCGGACTGCGCTCGAAAGGCTGTCTGAGATGGTGGTGAGCGGCGTCATGTGAGCATTTCGTTGTTCTCCTTAAATACCTGGTCGCGAAAGATCGAGAGCTCCCAATCGCTGCCCGAATACACCGTGTCGCGCAACCCCGCTTTTCGCGCCAGCGCTCGTAAGAACTCGTCGCGTTCCATGCCGAAGCGCGCGGCAACCACCGGCAACAGCAGGCCCTGGCATGCACCGGCCTTGAGGAAGGCGCCATGCACTCCGGGCTGAAACTGGTCCGGCCGGGCGATCCGTTTCGGCGGCGTCAGCACGTGGACCTCGATCTCGAGGGACTCCCAATCGTCGATGCGGCCGAAGCGGGTGTCGCCGGCAGCGTCGACAGCGAGTTGCTGGACGCTCTGGGCCAGCGGCTGAGGAATATGAAAGCAGCCCACGCACCCCCGGACGGCGTCTCGCTCGAGCAGCGTGACAAAGGCTCTGCCGCGCTGCTGGAGCGACAGGCCACAGGCGGAGCGGAAGCACCGTCCACGGGTGCGGCGGAAGTGGTCGAGCGCAACGCGTGCAGCCGCCAGAAGTTCAGTCTGCCATGGAGTGTCCAGATGCCAGGCGGATGCCGGAAAGTAGGCCGCGGCGCCGTAGCTGACGGAGTGGCGATAGTCGCCAACGATGTCGCCGGAGGTCTGATAGTCCAGCGTCTCCTGAAAAATCTCGGGTTCAACGGCGTTGAGCGTTTCGAGCAAGAGCTTGATTGGCTCGGTGCCGCAGACCGTTGCGCCGGTGCGGCTGATCTGGCTCTCAAACAGCGCGGGATCGAGGCTTCCCGCGGCAGCCAGGGCGCCCATATCGAGCTCCCGCAGCCGCGCCGGAGTTTCGCCGTCGGTATCGAAAGGTTGATATAGGAAGTCGCGGCCGTAATGGGTGAGGTCGGAGCTGGCGATCAGCACCGTGCGCGAATCCGTCGGGCCGCGCAGCACGCGGGCCGCATCGCGCCGCTGCTGCTCCGAGAGGTGGCCCACATAGACGGGCACGATTGCGGCCTCCGGAAGAAATGTCTGGAGGAACGGAATCTGGATTTCAGCGGAGTGATCGCAGACCACTTCGGCCGGCGCGGAATGGAACGGAGGTGAGGCCGCGAGCGCATCGGCGAAGTCACGGTCTACGCGGGCGTCGCCGAGCGGTGTCGTGATCGATGACGCATCAGACACGGCGATTCCGTGAACCAGGCGCCGGTGGGAAAACCCGAGGATGATCGCGCGCGTCGCGCCCGTAGCCTGCGCGTGGCGGTACGCAGATGCGGCCACCACGCCCGAATAGGCGGGCGCGGCGTGGGGAACCAGGAACGCGACGGCGCCAGGCCGTACAAACGGTCCGGTGCGTTCGACGGAGGCACGGCAGGCCTCGGAAATCAGGTCTTTGAGCTCGGCGGCGTCGTCGGGATACCAGGTGCCCGCCCAGGATGATCGATGGGAGTGAACGCTGGCCATCCGCGTCCTCCGATACCAGTGTGGACCCGTGCCGGCTCGTTTTCAACTGGAAGCTGCCACGTTGCAGCCGGCTGGTCCCAACCGTGACACAAACAGGACATCGGCGGGCGATAATGTGGTTGATGACGCCACTACGCGAGTGGCTCAAGCCGCCGAAAAACCTGCTCCTGATCCTGTTTCTGCTGACGCTGGTTTCCGTAACGGCCCTGGCATGGTCCGGATGGAAACTCCTGCAACAGGACCGCGCGGGACAGGCCCAGCAGCGGCTGGAAATGCTGGACGCCGAGGCGGACCGGATGGTGGTCACACTGCGCGGCACGCTGGCGGAGACCGGGGACCGTCTCAGTGCGTGGCTGGCTTCGCCTTCGCAGGCCGGGATACCCAGGGATGGCGTGCTGCTCATCGCGCGCGACAACGCGCTGAACGCGTATCCCGAGGGACGGCTGCTCTACTATCCGAACCCATCGCCGGATCCCGAGGCGCCCCAGGAGACTTTCGCGCAGGGCGAGACCCTCGAATTCCAGGAGGGCCAACTGCTCAAAGCCGCGGCCTGGTATCGCATCCTGACCGAATCCAGGGAGGCTTCGATCCGGGCGGGTGCCCTGTTGCGCGAGGCGCGGGCACTGCGCAAGGCCGGCCGCGAGGCGGAAGCGCGCGCCGCCTATACGCGACTGGCCGGGGTTGGCGGAGCGCGCGTGGCCGGGGTGCCGGCCGACCTGGCGGCACGGCACGAGTTGGACGATCCGGCGCTGGGCGCCGAATTGCTCAGCGGACGCTGGCATCTCACGCGCGGCCAATTCGAGTTCTACTTCGGCGGGCCCGTGCCGGAAGACCGGCGGCTGCTGGCGGAGGCCGCGGCGGTTGTGTGGAACCCGCCAAGCGGTCCCGGACAGACAACGGTCTGGATCGGCCATACACCCTTTCTGGCGATGTGGCGCACGCTGGGATCCACGCGCGCGGTGCTCATCGAGCCGCCCCAATTGCCTGCTGCTGAGCGTGTATTCTGCGCGGCCGTGGACAGCGAAGGACGCCTCGTGGCGGGGCGGCGCGACCGCTCCGGCCGTGCGGCCATCCGCACCGCGGCCGAGACCAAGCTGCCGTGGACGCTCTACGTCACCGCCACAGAGCCGCCGCCGCTCAGTGCCATGCCGCCGAACCAGCGTTACCTGCTGTTCGGCATGGGAGTGATGGCGTTGTTTCTGGTGGCGGGAACCTATTTCACGGCGCGCGCGATCCGGCGTGAAATCGAAGTTTCGCGCATGCAGTCGGACTTTGTCTCGGCGGTCTCCCACGAGTTTCGCTCGCCTCTGACATCCATCCGGCAGCTCTCCGAGATTCTGGCTCTCGGACGCGCACCCGGTGAGGAGCGCCGTCAGCTTTACTACGACACGCTGGTTCGCGAAACCGCGCGGCTGCAACGCCTGGTGGAGGCGCTGCTCAATTTCGGGCGCATGGAGGCCGGCGCGCGGCCCTACCACTTCGAAGAAACCGACGCGGGCGCCTTGTTGGAGCGCGTGGCCGCCGAATTCGACCATCAGGCGGCGGAATCGGGAAGGCGCATCGAGCTCACGCCGCCCGGATACCCGTGCCCCGTGGAAGCGGATTCCGAAGCGCTGGCGGTGGCGCTACGCAACCTGATCGACAACGCGCTCAAGTATTCGCCTCATGAGCCGGCGATCTGGGTAGAGTGGAAGATGGAGAACGGACAGGTGGCGATTCGCGTGCGCGACCAGGGCGCCGGCATCACGGCGGATGAACGCAGGGCCATCTTCCGCAAATTCGTGCGCGGCAGCGCCGCCGCGGCGGGGAACGTCCGCGGGTCCGGCGTCGGCCTGGCGATGGTCCTGCATATCGTGGACGCGCACCATGGAGAGATTCACGTAAAGAGCGAACCAGGGAGCGGGAGCACGTTCACGATCCTGCTGCCGGCGATGGAGAAAGCATGTCCCGCATCCTCGTAGTGGAAGACGAGCCGGCAATCGCCCTCGGCCTGGAGGACGATCTGCGGATGGAAGGCTACGAAGTCGAGTTGGCGCGCGACGGAGAAGCGGGCTCGCTGCGCGGCCGCGAGGGCACGTTCGACCTCATCATTCTGGACGTGATGCTGCCCAAGAAGGATGGGTTCGAAGTGTGCCGCGAGGTGCGGCGCGCCGGCGTCAAGATTCCGATCCTGATGCTCACAGCGAAGACGCGCGAAGCTGAAAAGGTGATGGGCCTGGAGTTGGGCGCGGACGATTACGTCACCAAGCCGTTCGGCACGCGCGAGCTGCGGGCGCGCATCAAGGCGCTGCTGCGGCGGGCCACGGGACAGGGTAGTTCGGAGACCTGCCGCTTCGGACTGGTGGAGGTCGATTTCGCGCGCGGCGAGGTCCGGCGCGACGGGCACGCCGTGGATCTCACCCCCATCGAGTTCAAGCTGCTGGGGCTGTTCATCAACGCGCACGGGCGTGTGCTGAGCCGCGACCAGCTCATCGACGGAGTCTGGGGCAAGAACGCGTTTACCAGCGCTCGCATCGTCGACAACCACATCGCGAACCTGCGCCGCAAAATCGAAGACGACCCGGCCGAGCCGCGGTACCTGGTCAACGTGCGTGGCCTTGGATACCGGTTCGAGGGACAGGATGCGGCGGACGCGTAACATGCTGGCCGCTCTCCTCGCCGCCGCGACGGTGGTGGGACAGGGGGACAGCGAGCGCCAGCTCGAAGCGGCAATCCATCGCGAAGTGGTCGCGGGCGATTTGAAAGGCGCCATCGAAAACTACCGCGCGATCCTGACGCAGCCCGGCGTTTCGAAGGCGATCGCGGCGCGCGCGCTGTTCCACATCGGCGAGTGCTACGAGAAGCTGGGCCTGCAGCGCCAGGCACACGACGCGTATCAGCGCGTGGCCCGCGAATTCGAAAGCGAGACCAGCGTCGCCGCCGCGGCGCGCGCGCGAACCGAGAACTGGACGGAGGTCCTGCCGGGACCGCGAAACCTGAATTTCGAGGAGGGCGAGGCGGGTAAGGCTCCGCCCGGGTGGACCGTCCTCACCCTGGAGAAGGTGACCGGGAATTTGGCCGAGCTGCGCCGCAAGGGCTGCCGGAGCGGCATCGGATGCGCGGTGCTGATCGCGCCGGCAACCGCGCCGGGGCAGGTCGGCAACTTGATGCAGAGCTTCTCCGCCGAGGCGTATCGCGGCAAAACCGTGCGGCTGCGCGCCTGGCTCAAGGTCGAGGCGGTCGCTCCGGGCGACCGGGCCAACATGTGGCTCCAGGAGGACCGTCCCAACGGCAAGCAGGGCTTTTCGGCGGACCTGGATGAGCGCGCGGTGCGATCGTCCGATTGGACGAGCTGCGAGCTGGTAGGCAGGATCCATCCGGACGCGCAGTTTTTGCGATTCGGGTTTTCGTCGATTGGCCACGGGCGGGTGTGGATCGACAACGTGTCGTTCGAGGTGGTCTACGGAGTCAGCAACTGAGTTGGGGCGGGACGTCGTACTTCGGGACTCACGCCCCGCCGGATCGTGACAGCTACTGAATCGGAATGAAGAGTGTCTGCGGCGATGACGGACCGCTCAGGAGCGTGAACTTCACCGGCTGATCGCGGCTGCTCAGGCCCGAAGGCACTACCGCATTAACCTGGTAAACCCCGGGGCTCACGATGCCGCAGAACTGGAGTTGCGCCGCCTGGCCGCCGATGGTGGCCTGCGCGAGCGGCTGGGTGATATCCGGACCGGAGTGCGCCAATGGATAAGCCACACTCGCCGCCATGGCCGGGCTCAGCGATCCCGTTTCGGCCCCGGCCCGCCGCGTTGACGATGCTGGTGACAGTTGGCAAACCGCTGGTCGCGCTCGACGCCGGTGTGAGCACGTAATCCGCCGCGCAGATGTGATCGCCGCGGAAGGTATTGTCGCCGTTGGCAGCGTTGGCCCCGACGTACAGGTGCACGTTGCCCGATCCCGCCGGCGGCACGGTCCACTGCACCGAAATCGCATTGCTCAGTGACGGCTGGCTATGCTCGATCCACTGGATCCCGTTGCCGCCGCATCCGCCCGCGGGCTGGACCGCGTTGTCCGAACAGTTGACCTTCTGGTTCTGGCCCGCGTCGTGTCTTCGGCCCATATGCTATGCTGTCCGCTTCAGCACAGATGGGCGACGAAATCCATAGAGGCGGCGCTGCCGGGCAGGTGCCTTCCAGGCAGGCCGCCCTGCCGGGCCTGCCGGATCTCGCGGAGCTGGTCCGTCGAATGGCGCAGGGCCATCAGGACGCGCTGGCTCAGCTCTACGATCAGACTTCGTCCATGGTCAACGGTCTTCTGCTGCGCATTCTGGAACGCCCTCAGGACGCCGAAGAGGTGCTCCTGGACGTCTACATGAAAGCCTGGAAATACGCTCCCGGATATTCGGAACTGCGCGGCAGCGTGCAATCCTGGCTTTTGATCATGGCGCGCAACGCGGCGATCGACCGCATCCGCCAGCGGCGCGCGCAGCCTGCTCCGGCAGCCTTCGAGCCGGACGTCTTTGGGGAACCGGCCGACCCCGGCGCCACTCCGGAGGAGGAGAGCGCGATCGCGGAACGGCGCCGGCGCGTCCAGCTTGTGCTGATGGAATTGCCTGCCGAACAAAGAGAAGCCGTGATGCTTTCCTTCTTCGCCGGACTGACGCACGCCGAGCTGGCCGATCGGCTCGGCGAACCACTGGGAACCGTCAAGAGCCGGATCCGCATGGGCCTCATCCGTCTGCGCGGTCTGCTGGAGGAGACCGCGGTATGAGCAGACAGCCGACACCGCAGCAGTTGGAGCTGATGGCCCTCGCCGACCTGGCGGGCCTGGACACCGCCGATGCCGCTGCTCTGCTCGCCGAGAGCGCCGCGCCCGCTCCGCCGGCGCCTTCCGTGAAGAGCCGCCTGATGTCGCGCGTCGCCGCCTACGAGCAGGTCAAGCCCATTGCCGATGTCCGCCGCAACGAGCCAAGCTGGATGCCCTACGGCGCCCCGGGCGTCGAGGTCAAGCCCTTGTTTATCGACGCGCAGACCGGCCGGAGCACAGTTCTGCTGCGCATGGCGGCAGGTGCGCGGCTCCCGGCGCATCACCATCATGACGTGGAGCAATGCCTGGTGGTAAAGGGCGATGTCCGCTTCGGCGACCTGGTGTACGAAGAAGGCGATTTCGTCGTGATGGATAAACACACCGACCACCCCGAGATCCACAGCGCCGCCGGCAACCTGCTTTTGCTGGTGGCGGGGCGGACCGAATTCCTGAACGCGTAATCACGCCCGGGAGATCGTAAGCTTCAGCTCTCCGCGGGCAGGTAGCGACGGCCACTCCGCGAGGGCCCGATAAATCCGGTCGCCCCAGACGCCATGCAGGCGCGGATCGGGCGTTGGGATTTCTTCGACGCGCAGATGCGGATCGCCGGGAGCGTCGATAGAGATACGCGCGCCGGCCTCGAGCCCGAGCCCCCGCGGCCCATCCGGCCGAGCTGCTTTGGGTGTCATCAGGCTCATCTCCACTTTGCCCGGGCCGCCGCGAAGCGTGTAGCGGTCCGTCACCACGATGCGATCGGCGCCGCGGTCGAGCCGGATCGTCCGCACCCACCTCTCGACGCCGGCCGCCTTCGGATATGCCGCCGCGATATCCGCCGCGAACTCTGCGCCCGCATCATCGGAGCGGAACCAGACATCTCGCGCGGCATACGGCCGGCCCGCGGCCTGCATCGCGCCATTGATGGTCGGCAGGTTGTGAAAGGCCGATTGCATCGTCCAGATCTCGTATCGCTGCGCGCTGAACGTCTTGGCGGTATAGGTCTCCACGCCGACATCGATCAGCGCCGGCTTCCCGTCCAGGAACACCACGAAGTTGCCCACATCGTTGTGATTGTGGCTTTCCGCGTTGTGCCCGCCGAGCGCCGCGAAGTAAAAGCCGTCGACCGCGCCCTGGCGCAATCGCGCCGCGGCCACCTGGATACCGGGCATCCATGCTTCGCGCACCAGCGGCTGGCGGGCTTCCGCCGCACGTGTCTCCGCCAGGCCGAACAGCGCCGGAAGAGCCCGCCCCGGATTTTCCAGCGAGGGTCCGCCATGCTGCACCTGGTACGCTCCGAATGCCTGTAGATCCCCGTCGCCGGTTGCCTTGCCGAAGCGGTACATCAGGCTGCCGTCGGGCCGAACCCTGGCCGGCGCGTCGGCGAAGTTGACGAACCAGTCCCCGGCGATATGGACGCGGTAGATGTATGCCCCGATCTGGCGCACCAGCGGCAGGTCGAAGTAATTGACGGCGCCGCCCGTGGCCGATCGCACGAGTTCCAGGCACTCGAACAGCGATGCGCCCGCGCGGCTCCAGTATCCCGGCCCTTCATCGCAGCCGCCGTCTTCATGATAGGAGTCCAGGAATCGATCTAGGCTGGTGAGGATCTTGAAGACCGTCCCGGCGCGGCGCGCGGAGTCTCTATCCAGGAGCAGAGCGCAGGTGAGTACGTTGGAATTGATCCAGGGATTCCAGTTGTTGACGGGCCGGTTGTTATTCAGCCCCATCCAACTGAAGTTGCTGCGCTGGCGGTACACGCTCAGCATACGGCGCTCGACTTCGAACGCGATCCGCTCACTAACCAGCGGGTTGACCTTGTCGAGTTGGGCCCCAAGCAGGTACCGGGTCCAGGCCAGCAGCGCCGCAGTCTCGGCCGAGAAAAGCTCGATGATCGGCTCCTGCGCATCGGGCAGGCCCACGCCGCGCTTCTGCGCGCCGAGGTGGGCGGGAACGCCCCAGAAAGTCTCTTCGCAGATCGTCCAGATGCCGTCGGCGATATCGTCCGTGAAGCGGCCCTTACCTTCGACGCATTCGGCCAGCACGACGTCGCGCAGGTGATTGCGCCGGCCCGACTGCACGGCTTCGAAGCGCGAGCGATTGCCGTTGCGCGCGTACTCGAGGAAGAGCGAGGCCGGCAGCGGTGCATACGGCTTGCCGATCGCCTGCTCGCCGGCCTTCAGCAATTTCTCTTTGGCATCGTCGGGCAGCGCGGCCCAAGCGTCGCGGTCCGATGCCGTGGCATACGGCTTCCACGAGGCGAGCAGCCTTTCCTCGAGAGCTGCGGCGGAAGTGCGGGCGCTGAGCGCGCGCCGATTGGGGATCTGATCCTGTAGATCGGCTTGGGCGAGAAGAGGCAGGGACGTCGCTCCGGCCAGAAACGTGCGCCTTTGAATTCCGGACATGCGCCCAGTGTAACTGCCCGCGTGGGGCAGTTTTTTTTGTCCGGACTTGTCGATTCTGCTCCGTCCCATGCGTCCTTGGTACATCACCCGATTCAATAAAGGAGAATAAACACGATGTCCCAATTCCTGCTTTTGCTCTACAACGACACAACCCGTCCGCGCAGGCTGAGCCCCGAAGAGATGCAGAACACGCTCGAGAGATACATGGCCTGGCGTAACGAGCCATTCACGCTCGACGGCCAGCGCCTGGCCGAGGACGTGGGCCGTGTCATCCGCTCCGACAACGGCACGCCGCGCACCAGCGACGGCCCTTACAGCGAGACCAAAGAAGTGCTGGCCGGCTTCTACCTGATCGAAGCGGCCAACTACGACGAGGCTGTAAAGCTCGCCATCACCAATCCGCACGCCCAGCATGGCACCATCGAAGTGCGCCAGATCTACGGCACATGAGCAACCCCGCCGAGGCTGGAGTCCTCCTGGAGCACCTGTTCCGCCGGCAGGCGGGCCGGATGGTTTCCCATCTGACCCGCCTCCTCGGCCCGGCGAACCTCGACCTGGCCGAGGAGACGGTGCAGGAAGCCATGCTGCGGGCGCTTCAAACCTGGCCTTACCAGGGCGTCCCGGAACGCGCCGAGGCCTGGTTATTCCGCGTAGCCCACAATGCCGCCATCGACGCCTTGCGGCGCCGCCGCTTCTCCGCGCCGTCCGCGGAAGACTCGCCGGAGGACACCATTGCCGCGCTCGCCCGTGCCGCTGATACCATCCCCGACCGGCCCGACCTCGAGGAGCACCTGCGCGACGAAGAGCTTCGCATGATTTTCATGTGCTGCCACCCGGAGATCCCGCGGGACGCCGCCGTGGCACTGAGCCTGAAGACCGTCGGCGGCTTCGGCGTCAACGAAATCGCGCGCGCATTTTTGGCTGAAGAAGCGGCCATCGCCCAGCGCCTGGTGCGCGCCAAGCGCCAGATCCGCGATCGCGGACTCACGCTCGACATGCCCGCCGGGCGCGACCTGCCGGCACGGCTCGACGCCGTGCTGGAAGTGATCTACCTCATTTTCAACGAGGGCTACACCGCCCACGAGGGCGACGCCCTGATCCGCCACGATCTCTGCGGCGAAGCGCTGCGGCTGGGACGCCTGATTGCGGATTCCTCGCTGGCGGCGCCGCGCGTCCATGCTTTGGTCGCGCTCATGGCTCTCCAGGCCGCGCGATCGCCCGCGCGCATCGATTCGCTCGGCGAACTGGTGGTGCTCGAAGAGCAGGACCGCAGCCGCTGGAATCAGGACCTGATTGCGCTCGGCTTCCAGCAATTCGAACGGTCCATCGCGGGCGGCGCGCCTTCGGTATACCATGCGCAGGCCGCCATTGCCGCCACTCACGCCCGCGCGGCATCCGGCGCGGACATCGACTGGCACATGATCCTGAGCCTCTACGACGACCTGCTGGCGATGAATCCGTCGCCGGTGGTGGCGTTGAATCGCGCCGTGGCGGTCGCCAGGGTGCAAGGTCCGGCCGCCGGCCTGGCCGCCATCGAAACGCTGCGCACGGACCCCAGGCTCCGAGGCTATTACCTGCTGCCGGCATTACGCGGGCACCTGCTGCTCGAACTGGATCGCCCCGGCGAGGCCGCCGGGTGCTTCCGCGCCGCCCTCGAATGCCGGTGCTCCGAACCGGAACGGCGCTTCCTTCGCCGCAGGCTGGAGAGCGCATGATCTAATTTCATCCATGAGATCATCTGCGGCCACGCTTGCCCTGGCCTCCACGCTCGCCGCGCAATATGCCTTCGGCCCCGATTCACAACCTCACGACGGCGTCCCCAAAGGAAAAGTCACGAAGTACGCCTTTGAGTCCTCCAAAATCTTCCCCGGCACCACGCGAAACTACTGGGTACACGAATGTCTTCTTCTGTGACGCCGGCCGCGTGGTCGGCATCATCCGCCCGCGGGGACCGGTGGATACGTCGAATCTGGTCTTCGGCGGCAAAGACCGGAACGTGCTCTATGCCGCGGCCGGAAGCAAGGTCTACAAACGGATCTTGCGCCGCCAGGGCGTGGCGCCGGGACAGGTGGTCAAGCTCCCGCGCCCGCAGTTCTAGGACCGGCTTCAGCCGGTCCATGGACAGGGGAAGCCGTCCTACATCGGAGCTGCGAACGAATAGCTCCCCGACCCCACTTCCACCACCGCCGCACCCTTCTCCCAACGGACGACGTTGGCCTTTGTCCCCGATTCGGTGACGTCGGCCGCGCTTTTCGCTGGCACCCACACGGTCGCGGTCGTGTTTACGGGCACCGTCACGTCCAGCGTGAACTTGCCGTTTTCGCGCTTCCAACTGCTGGCCAGTTCGCCGTACATCGTCTTGTGCGAGGCCTTCACGAATCTCAGGCCGCCCGCCGGATACGGCCGAATCACCGCGTGCCGGAACCCCGGCCGCTCGGGATCGGTGCGCATGCCGGCGAGGTATTCGTACATCCACACGGCCAGGTCGCCGATCTGCATGACATGATTTCCCGAATTCATCGCGGGGTCGGCGGTGTCGCCGTTCCACAGCTCCCAGATCGTGGTAGCACCCTGCTCCACCATGTAGCCCCAACCGGGATAGGTTTTCTGCGTGGCGATCGTGTACGCCAGGTCGGCGTAGCCGTTGTCGCTCAGCGTGCGCATCAGCCACTGCGCGCCAACCAGGCCTGTTCCCACGTGCCCCTGGCTCTTCTGCTCGATGTTGTCCACCAGGGTCTTCAGTATCGCCGCGCGGAAGTCCTCCGGCACGATGCTGAAATACAGCGGCAGGATGCTCGAAGTCTGTGTGCCGTTGTCGTAGCGGCTGCTCTCCAGGTGGAAGAACTTGCGGTGAAACGCCTCCCGCGACAAGTCGGCCATCTTGTCGAAATCGGCGGCGTCGGTGGGGCGATCCAGAATGCGTGCGTACCGCGACATGGTCCGCAGCAGGTGATACCAGTAGGCCGACGCGATCAGCGTCTTGTCGGTCACGCGTGCCGGATCCTGGGAGTGAATCAGCTTGGGATCCTCCGGCGGCACGCACCAGTCGCCGTACTGGTCTTTGGAGACGAGGCCGTTGACGGCGAAGGTCCGGATGTGCGCCACCCATTTCTTCATTGCATCGTATCCGTGGGCCAACACGCGCTTGTCGCCATACTGGTCGTAGAGCATGCCGTGAACGTAGATCAGCGTGCCTGGCCAGGTCAGGTCGTCATTGTAGAGCGGCCAATAGTTCGGTGAGACGTCGGGGATGCTGCCGTTGTCGTGTTGGGAGTCTTCCAGGTCCGTCATCCACTTGGTGTAGAACGCCGCCACGTCGAACATGTAGCTCTCGCTGCGCGAAACCTGCGAGCGGTCGCCGAGCCAGCCCTGGCGCTCGTCGCGCTGCGGGCAGTCGGTGGGAATCGAGCGGTAGTTGCCGCGGATGCCCCAGAACATGTTGTGGTGAATCTTGTTGAGTAGGTCGTTGGAGCTGGTGAAGTCGCCCGCGCGCGCCATGTCGTCGTGGACCACGCGGCCTTCGATCGAAGCAGCCGTGGGGTCGCCGGGATAGCCGGTGATCTCCACGTAGCGGAAACCGTGATAAGTGAACCGCGGCTCGTACACCTCCGAGCCCTCGCCCTTCAGCGTGTAGGTGTCTTCCGCCTTGGCCGTGCGCAGGTTCGCCACGTATAGCGAGCCATCGGGATTGAGCGTCTCCGCGTGGCGCAGGTGGACCGTCGTGCCCCTGGGCCCGGAGACATGCAGCCGGCACCAGCCCACCATGTTCTGCCCCATGTCGGCGATGAAAACGCCCGCCGCCAGCTTCTTCACGCTGAGCGGTTTGAGTGTCTCTGTTACCCGCAGCGGCTCGGCCATTTGGGAAGTCATCGCGCCCGAGGGCGAAGCCAAGGTCTGCGCGGCTTCCCAAGTCGATCCATTGAATCCGGCACGAGCCCAGTTGGCCAGTTCCATGCGGGCGTCGTACTCCTCGCCGTCATATTCGTTATTCGCCCGGATCGGCCCCCAGGTTGTCAGCAGCCACGAATTGTCGCTCACGACTTCGCTCCGGCTGCCGTCCTCGAACTCGATATTCAACTGCACGCGGACCTTCGGATATCCGAAATTCCGAGCCCCTGGTGCCCCCGCCGCCGCCGCGCGCGGCGAATAATACCGGCCGTTGCCCAGTATCAGCCCGATTGCGTTCACGCCCTGTACAAGCTGCCCCGTAACGTCGAACGTCTCGTAAAGCACGTGCTTGTCGTAATCGGTCAAGCCTGGCGAAAGCACGTGATCGCCCACCCTTTTTCCGTTCACATAGAGTTCGCTCAGCCCGAGCCCCGCGTAGTAGACGACCGCGCGCCGAACCTTCTTGTCCAGCCCGAACTGCTTCCGCAGGTAGCGCGCGGGCAGCCGGTGTTCCGCGGCCAACCCCGCCTGTCCCCAGGGCTGCATTCCGTATCCGCCGAGTTCTTTGGCCGGCTGCCACGCGGCGTCCAGAAAGCCGGGATTCTCCCACCCCGGTTCCGACTTCACGATCGTCCGCCACCGGTTGTCCGTACGCAGGAACATCGGCTCGCCCGAATCGAAATACACCGCCACCGCGCCGATCAATCCCGCCGGCCGATCCGCCCGCGGATGCGCCGCGCGCACTGCGACCGTATTTTCGCCCGCATGCAGTAGCCCCATAACCTCCGCCGCGATGGGCAGCGCCGCACTGCTGCCGCTTGCCACCTGCTTTCCGTTGATCCAGACGTCGGCGCTGTTGTCGCCTCCGATCGCTGCCACGGCGCGCGTGATCTTGCGGTCGGCCGGCATGCCCAGTGCGGCGCGAAAATACACCACACCGGCCGGCGCAGACTTCTGCGCGTCTGCCGTATTCCAGATCCATTGAGCCTGGATCAGAGGTGCATACGGACTCCCCGGATCCTTGTACCCAGCCGCTTCGTCCCGCCCGATCCACGCTCCGTGCCAATCCTCGGGATGAAGCAGGCCTACAGACCATCGGGCCGGCGCGCTCCAATCGGATGCCTTGCCGTCCTGGTCCCACACCTGGACTTTCCAGAACGCGGCCATCCCGCTGGTGAGCGGCTTGCCCTGGTACGCAATTTGAATGGCCTCGCCCGACATCAACCTGCCGGTGTCCCACAGGTCGCCGCGATTGGCGCGCAGGTTCTCTTCCGTCGACGCGGCCAGAACCCGGTAGCCCGTCTGCTTGAGCCCGCGCGCCTTCGGGTTCACGGCCGAAAGCACCCAGCTCAGCCGCGGTTCCGGCGTGTCGATCCCCAGCGGGTTCACGCGATACTCGCAGCGGAGTTCCCCGACGCGAACCTGCCCCAACAGAGCGGCGCCCGTCAGCAGGATTAGTACCGGACTCGTTAAAGTGGCCTTCATATCTGTTTTGTTAGCACATTGCCCACAACAAGTGTTTTCCCCCGCGCGGAGATGGAATAGAGTAGATTAGACATCATCAAGGAGGGCACCCATGAGTTCACGCCGCGGTTTTCTGATGGCCGGCGCCGCCGGCGCTTTTTGCGCTGCCCGAGGATGGGCGGCAAAGACCAATGGCACGACCTTTCCTTACGAGGAATTCGAGGCCCGCATCGCGCGGCGCGACTTCCGCGACATCACCAAGGACGTCTTGCCGACGCCTGCGATGGTAGTGGATCTCGATCTCTTCCAGGCCAACCTGAAGCGGATGGCGGATCAGGGCAAGTCGGCCGGGATCCAACTGCGTCCGCACGTCAAAGTACATAAGAGCGTGGACGTGGCGCGGCGTCAGATCGCGCTGGGAGCGATCGGGCTGACGTGCGCTACCATCGCCGAGGCCGAGCTGTTCTCGGGTGCCGGAATCAGGAATGTGCTCTGGACCAAACAGCCGGCGAGCGTCAACAATATCCAGCGGGCCGTGGCCCTCTCGAAGAAGGACCCGACCTTCATGTTCGTGGCGGACGATCCGCAGGTGCTGGATTGGGTGGAAGAGGCGGCGGCTGCCAGAAACGCCAGGCTGCGGATCGCGGTCTCCGTCTACGCGGGCATGGATCGCCAGGGCATAGAGAACGGGCGGCCCGCGGTGGAGCTGGCGCAAAAAGTTGCAGCGTCCAGGCGCGCCCAATTCGAGGGCTTCATGGCGTATTCGGGCACCGCGTCGCATACGAAGACGTGGGCGGCTCGCAAGAAGCGTTCCTCCGACGACCTGGCTGGCGTGCGCGAGACGGTGGCCCTGGCCCGGCAAGCGGGTTTGCCGGTCAATATCGTCAGCGGCGGCTCGACCGGCACGTACAACATGGATCACGAGCACGGTCTGACCGAGTTGGAAGCCGGATCCTACGTCTTTATGGACACCGTGTACTTCGGGGTCGGCGGCAAAGACGACGATAAGGTCTATAGCGACTTCAAAGGTGCTCTGACCGTGCTGACCACGGTGGATAGCAAGCGGCATCCCAATATCGTCGCCACGGATTACGGCAATAAGGCGATGGTCCGCACGACCGATCAGGTGAAGGGCATGCCGTGGCTGCAGGTGGGCACGCAAGGCGCCGAATATGGCTCCCTGCGTTGGACCGATGCCGGCAAAGACGTGAAGCTCGGCGACCGCGTCGAAATCTATTGCAGCAATTTGGACATGAGCACCAACGCGTTCGACCGGTACTATGTCGCCAAAGGCGACCAGATCGTGGACGTCTGGCCGATCATGGGACGCACGGGCGCGGCGCAGCGGTAGACCCGGTTTGACATCCGCCGCCGCCTTTTATAGCGTATGTTCCCATGGAACAGATCATCGACCGCCTGGTGAAAGACTTCGAGCTCGGCAAATTGAGCCGCCGCCAGCTGATCCGCAACCTGACCATTGCCGCTTCCGCCGCTGCCGCAGTTCCTGCCGCCGAGGGCACCGGCTTCAAGGCCGTCACCGTGAACCACATCTCCTACCAGGTGGCCGACTATACCAAGACCCGCGATTTCTACGCCGGCCTGCTGGGCATGCAGGTCTCCCATGACGACGGCCGGCAGTGCTATCTCTCGTTCGGCAATACCTTTCTCTTGCCTCGCAACGCGCGCCAGGGGCGCACCGCGCCGTCGGTGGATCACATCGCGTACACCATCGAAACCTGGGATAAGAACGCCGTCGAAGCCGAGCTGAAACGCCGCGGCCTGAGCCCGCGGCCCGATACCGAAGACAGCTTCCACGTCAAGGATCCGGATGGTTTCGACCTTCAGATCAGCGGCAAGAATATGAAACCGTAACGGCCTACCGCCGGCATCGGGTAAAATAAGAGTCGAGCCCGTGCTCGACTGATGTGATCGTTCCTCCCATCGATCCGAATACCGAGTCGCAGAACGCCGAGAAGCCGCCGCTTCGTGATGACACGCGCTTTGCGGCTGGCCGAATCGCGGTATTCCAGTATTGCGCGGTCGTCATTTTCCTGTTCCTCATTTCGGGATTCTGGCGTCTCCAGGTCCAGAACCCCGAATTCTACGGCGAACGGGCTCAGCAGAACAGCATCAAGAGCGTGCCCATTCCGGGTCCGCGCGGCCGCATCCTCGACCGCGACGGCCGGGTCATCGTGGAAAACCACTCCTCGTTCCGCCTCATCCTCGCGCGCGAGCAGCTCAAAGAGGAACACCTCCGGCCCATCGCCCAGGGCCTCGATCTCGATTACACCGACCTCGCCGCCAAAGTGCAGCGCATGCGCCGGCAATCCAAGTGGGTGCCGATCACGCTGAAAGACGAGCTCACTCCCGCCGATATCGCGTTCGTCGAGTCGCATCACGATTTCTTCCCCGAGCTGGTGATGATCCAGGCGCAGCCGCGGCTTTACCCGCAGAACGGCATGTTGGCGCACGTCATCGGGTACACGGGCGAGGTCAGCGAACAGGAGCTCGATCTGCCCGAGTTCGCCAAATACAACCCCGGCGATATCGTGGGCAAGTTCGGCATCGAGAAGCAGTACAATGACATCCTCACGGGGGTTGACGGCCAGCGCCAGGTGATCGTCGATAATCGCGGCCAGGTGCGCCAGACTGTCGGGATCAAGGAGCCGGTGCCGGGCAAGGATCTGCAACTCACCATCGATCTCGACCTGCAAGCCGTGGCCGAGCTCGCCATGGATGGCCCGAACAAAGACCTGCACGTCGATCACAAAAACGGCGCGGTGGTAGCGCTCGACCCCCGCAATGGCGAAGTGCTGGCCATGGTCAGCCGCCCCACCTTCGATCCCAACAAGTTCACCGGGCGCATCAAGGCGAAGGATTGGAAGGAGATCAACGACAACCCCGACCATCCGCTGCTCAACAAGGCGATTCAGGCGCAGCAGGCGCCGGGGTCGACCTTCAAGCCCATCGTGGCGCTCACCGGGCTCGAAACCGGCACCGTCGACGAACACTGGTCGGTCCACTGCTCGGGCGGTGTGGCGCTCTACGGCAAATACCAGCGGTGCTGGGAAAAGCACGGCCACGGAACGCTCTCCATGCACGGCGGCATCGTACACTCCTGCGACGTCTACTTCTATACCCTGGGCGCGAAAATCGGCATCGACAAGCTTGCGCAGTATGGCGATATCGTGGGCTTCGGCCAGAAGACCGGCATCGACCTCCCGCATGAGGCCGAGGGAGTCATGCCCAGCGAGAAATGGAAGCTCCGCAACTACCGCACCAAGTGGTATGCCGGCGAAACCCCGAGCGTGGCCATCGGCCAGGGCGCGCTCACCGTCACACCGCTTCAACTGGCGCGCGCCGAAGGCGGCATGGCGGTGGGCGGGAAATGGTATCGGCCCCATATGGTGAAGCTTCCGCCCGACCAGTTGAAATACGACGAATGGGCGCTGAACCCGGATAACGTCAAGATCGTGAAAGACGGCATGTACGGCGTGGTCAACGAAGGCGGAACGGGAGTGCGCGCCGCCCTGCCGCACATCGATTTGTGCGGCAAGACGGGCACCGCCCAGCTTGCCTCGTACGATTACATGAAGTCCTCCGGGAAGGCCAAAGAGCTGCGCGAGAATGCCTGGTTCGTCGGCTTCGCCCCCCGCGACAACCCCGAAATCGTAGTCGTTGCCCTTTTCGAGCATGGCGAACACGGCCAATACGCCGCGTCCATCGTCCGCGACGTGATCAAGGCCTATTTCGACAAGAAGGCCCGCCTCGAAGCCATGCGTCAGGAGCAGACAAAACTGGCAGGCGCCCTGAGTCTGGGCCTGCAACAGGGGTCGGGGGGGGGGGGGGGGGGGGGGGGGGGGGGGGGG
>DATJYW010000079.1:0-7078 GCA_035499435.1 Candidatus Acidiferrales bacterium
CCCGCGATATTCACGCATCCGATCACCAGCACCACCAGCACCGCCGCCCACGTAATCAATAGCTGCGATCGCGTGTCCTGCGTTAGCCCCTTCTGAAGGGGCACCACCCTCTCTTCGAAGTTCCGGATTTCGCGCGGAAACTTCGGATCGTCGCGCAGCACCGCGGAAAGCGCGCGTAGCTCGTCCCCCGCCGCACTCCAGGAGACGCCGGCGCGCAGCCGCGCCACTACCCCGTAATTGGACCCGCTGCCTTCACCGTTCCGGCTCGGCCGCAGCGGCGTCCACACGTCCACCGGCGCCGTCGTCCGAAACCCGGCCGGCATGATGCCGATCACCGTGTGCGGCTCGCCCTTCAAATCGATCGCGCGGCCCAAAATGCCCGGATCCGCGTTGAATACCCGCTGCCAGAACTCGTGGCTGAGCACCGCCAGCGCCGGCCCGCCCGGTACATCTTCTGTCCGCGTGAATTCGCGCCCCATACGCGGCGCCACGCCCAAAACTCGGAAAAATCCGGATGCCACCCGCTGCTGCTGGATGTATTCGAGGCGCCCGTCCGCCGCGAAATTCGCGCCGCCCGGCCACGAATACGCCGCGCAATCCAGCCCCCTCGCATGGTCCCGCACCGCTTCGTAGAGAGCGCCGGTCTGCGACGTGTCCGCCTCCTCCGGGGGTCGCGTGCGGTCCGCCGTCACCACCAGCGCCAGCCGTTCGGGCTCCGGATAAGGCATCGGCCGCAGCAGAACGGCATCCAGCACGGAAAATATCGCCGTGTTGACTCCGATGCATAGCGCCAGCGTCGCCAGCACCGTCAGCGAAAATCCCGGACTCTTCAGAACCTGCCGAACCGCGTAGCGAATCTCTTTCCACGTCGCCATGAGTCAACAATATACACCGTGGGGCAGGTTTCCGACCTGCCCCGTCCCGATCATAAGGCTATTCTGTGATCATGGTGACCCGGCGGGTCTTCGTTCAGGCAGTCACGGGTGCGTGCATCCCGCCCGCCGCCCTTGCCGCCCAGGAATCGCCACCCGCAAAGGCCGATTACACCCTCCATATCGGGCCGGTCGAAATCGAGATCGCGCCCCGGCGCAGAATCAAAACCACCGGATACAACGACGCTGTCCCCGGCCCTGTGCTGCGCATGCAGGAGGGCAAGCCGGTCACCATCGACGTCTACAACGATTCCCACATTCCCGAGCTTGTCCACTGGCACGGCCTGTGGATTCCACCGGACGTCGATGGATCCGCCGAAGAAGGCACTCCCATGTTGCCGCCCCGCACACATCAGCGCTATCGGTTTGTGCCGCGCCCGGCAGGCACCCGCTGGTATCACTCTCACATCTATGCCGGTCGCGACCTGCACCGCAGCACCTATACCGGCCAGTTCGGATTCCTGCTCATCGAGGGCAAGCCGGATCCCGGCCGCTACGATCAGGAGGTTCTCCTAGCCCTGCATGGATGGGACCCGTTCCTCACCACTATGGGCGGAGAAGGGGGCGAAGGATCGCTCGAAGTCGGTTACAACGCCTTCACCGTGAACGGCCATGCGCTCAATGGCGGCGAGCCGATTCGAGTCAAAGAGGGACAGCATGTCTTGTTTCGCATCCTGAACGCCGACGCCAGCAAATTCCACCGGCTCGCTCTGCCCGGGCATCGGTTTCAGGTGATCGCCCTCGACGGCAATCCCGCGCCCTCGCCGGCCAGTGTTCCGATTCTCGAGCTCGGCCCGGGAGAGCGCATCGACGCCGTGGTCGAGATGAACCAACCGGGCGTCTGGATCCTGGGAGACACAGATGAATCCACGCGGAAGGCGGGCTTGGGGATCGTCCTCGAGTACGCCGGACGCACCGGCGCGCCACAGTGGCAGGCTGCCCCGGACCTCAAGTGGGATTACACGGCATTCGGCAGCGATGGCATAAGCGTCCCCGAGCCGGACACGCGTGTGCCGCTCGTCTTCCGCGCCAAATGGGCTGGCAACCGCTGGGTCGACCACTGGACCATCAACGGCAAGGAATTTCCCAAGACCGATCCCATCCTGGTCCGCACCAATCGCCGCTACCGCCTCATCTTCGACAATCAGAGCGATGACACGCATCCGGTTCACCTCCACCGCCACTCGTTCGAGTTGGTCAAGGTCGCCGGCAAGCCCACCGCCGGCGTCATGAAGGATGTGGTCGCGGTTCCCCCGCGCAAGCAGGTGGAGGTCGATCTGCTTGCCTCCAACCCCGGCCCCAGCCTGTTTCACTGCCACATGCAACTGCACATGGATTTCGGATTCATGGCGCTGCTGCAATACGAGGATCATCCGCACCCGGCCGCAACGTCGGATCGGCATGGCTAAGAGGCGTACGGAAAACCAGTCCGGATTGCCCGGCTCCGGGCCTGCAGTCCACCGCCTGCACCAACGGTAAACACCACGGTATTGCCGGCGTTCAAGCTCACGACGGTGCTGAAGGGAAATGCGGCGGCGGCGGTTCACCAATCGGTACGTTTAGATACCGAACAAAGTCCCCGAGATCTCCGCTCCTCAGCGCCCGCTGGTCGCGCGTTCGATCACCAGCACGCTGAAGGTCCCCGGTAACACCGGCCGCCTGCCCCTCCCACCCGCCGGCAATTCCCCGAATTTCGCCGCCGCCAGGAAAATCCGGTGATTCGTCGGATCCAGCCCCATGTTGCGCGACCCCTGCGGCGTCTCCACCGTCTGCGCGACGTGATACTGATCCGGCGAATCCTGGTGGATCACGGTCAACGTGCCGTCCGCATTGGACGCGAACGCGTCCCCCGACGCTGCGTCGTATCCCGCGCCGTCCACCCCGGTCCCGATCGGCACCGTCGCCACCACCTTGCCCGCCTGGTAATCCGACACCGCCATCACGCCGCTGCGGCACCCGCTGAACAGCCGATGGTGCGCCGCATCAATCGCCATCGAGACCGGCTGCTTACACGGTGCCGTCGGCCACCGCCGCACCACCTCCGCTTTCGCCGCGTCGATCTCCACCACTTCGCTGATGTCGGTCAGATTGGCATAGACCTTCCCGTCCCCCGCCGACACTCCGTACTCCGGCTTGCCTCCCAGCGGGATGTTGGTGATCGCCTTCCCCGCCTTCGGATCGATCACCGTCGAAGAGTGCGCGTCGCCGTTCAGCGTGAACACGCGGTTCGACGGCGCGTCGTACAGGATCGCGTCCGCATCCTCCGCCGCGGGAGTCCGGCCCAGCGATTGGAACGTCTTCAGATCGAACATCACGACACTCTGGTCGTTGCCCGACGTGGCGAATCCGTGCCCGCTCGATTCCGCGAGCGCCGTCCCGTGCGCGCCCTGGATTCCAGTCACCTCGCCCAGTAGCTTCCCGCTGTCCTGGTCCACCACCATCACCCGGTTCTGTCGCGCGATGAACACCCGGTGATGCGGCGGGTCCGGCACCACATAGTCCCAACTCCCTTCGCCGCCGAGCAGGTGCGTCTGGGTCACTCGATACGTGGAAGAAGATTGGGCGGTGAGCGCAGCCGTTACCGCAATGAGAAGGAAGGCAATCCTATGCATATCGCATCCTTTCGTCCCGAGTATATCTCCCCCACTTCCTTCCCCTCGGCTCGGCGACAATGGAAGCGTGAAGCGTTCAGGCGTCGCCGACCTGCCCCTGCACGGCGGCCGCGTGCCCGCTTGGCTCGCCGATCGCATGACCAGGCTTGGCACCGCCATCGTCGAAAGCATCCTCCTCCACTACGGCCGCTCGGCGTTCCTCTCCCGCCTCAGCGACCCGTACTGGTTTCAGGCTCTCGGCTCCGTCATGGGCATGGACTGGCACTCCTCCGGCATCACCACCTCCGTCATCGGCGCACTCAAGCGCGGACTCAATCCCCGCGCCTCGGATCTGGGCCTCTACGTCTGCGGCGGCCGCGGCCGCCACTCCCGTAACACCCCGGATGAGCTCCGCGCCGTCGCCGAAACCCAGAGCCTCGATGGCGACGCCCTCGTCCGCACCAGCCGCCTCGCCGCCAAAATCGACAACAACTGCATCGCCGACGGCTTCCAGATCTACCTGCACTCCTTCATCGTCGCCGCCGATGGCGAGTGGTCCATCGTCCAGCAGGGCCTCAACGATCGCTCCGGCCTCGCGCGCCGCTACCACTGGCACTCCGCCAGCGTCCACGATTTCGTCGCCGACCCGCATACCGGCATCGCCGGTCCGCATCAGGGCGTCATCATGAACCTCGTGGATGCCCAGGCCGCGCCCGCGCAGCAGGCGCTCATGACTATCTCTCACGCGCCTCCCGACGCCACGCTCCACGAGGTCCGTCACCTCGTCATGCCCCGCCATCACGACGTGCGCGCCGAAGACGTGGACCTGAAGCGTCTCGGCGCGGTCCTTGCCGTCTCCTACGAGCGCGACCTCAAGAGCTTCGCCGACCTGCTCCTCGTCCAAAACCTCGGACCGCGCACCCTTCAAACCCTGGCGATGGTCGCGGAAGTGGTTCACGGAACGCCGGTCCGCTTCTCCGACCCGGCACGCTTCTCGTTCGCCCTCGGCGGCAAGGACGGCCATCCCTTCCCCGTGCCCCTCAAGACCTACGATGAGTCGATCGCCGTCCTGCGCCGCTCGCTCGACCAGGCCCGCCTCGACGGTGCCGCCAAAATCGAAGGCTTCCGCCGCCTCGACTGCTTCGTGAAGCTCATCGAACACCAGACGAAGCCGGCCGCCGATTTCGAGGCAGTGCTTCGCCACGAGCGCGCGATTTCGCCCGGGCTCGGCGGCCGCACCGTCTTCGATCGTCCCCCGTCCAAGCCCGCCGACCCGCCACGCCAGATGCGCCTCTGGGACTGATTCGGCCCCATCAATCGCGGCGCTACTTCCGGCCTTTTTTCCCCGCCTTCTTCGCCGCTGCTTTCTTCCCCGGCGGCGCAGCGCTGGGTGGAGGGCTATTGCTGTTATCGATTTCCCGATAAACCTGCCACATATCGCCGGGCTGCCGCTTCACGATCACCAGGTACTTGCCCGATTCCTCAATCGGCTTGCCGGATTTCGGCGTAATCGTGGTCGTGGCGGTGCCGCGATCGTAGGCCCAATCGGTCGCCACCTGGGTCTCCAGCGGTGTGATGCTGATCTTGACGGCGTTCGCCTTGAACATCGCGTCATACAGGGAGCGGATGGCCGGCTTGCCTTCCACCACCGCTTGATTGGCGGGCATCACGATCGCGTCATCGGCGTAAAGGGCAGCCACCGCTGCCGCATCGTTGGCATTGAAGGCCGCCACATATTTGCTCCGAAGTGCATTGACCGCCGCAATCCGGGCGGAGAGGTCCTTCGTTTCTTCCGGCTTGGGTGCGTTCTCGCACCCGGTGAACGTCAACAACAAGGCGAGTGCAACCACCCGAGGCGCTATATTACGAAGTCTCATGGGTCCTCCTGTGAATGAATGCCTGCTTACGAATTGCCCACTATCGCCCTGGCCACCAATGATTGTACGTCTAAACCGTGCCGCGGATGATCGTTGTCTGTCGTCCGCGCCCGCCTCGCAGCCCCGTTTTGTGGTCTACTTCTACCAATGCTCCCGAGGAGGACACCCATGCGACGATTCGTTTTGATCCTGGCGGCCTCTGCGGCCATGCTCGCCGCCAAGCCCGGCCTCAACACCTCGACCATCTGGCAAATGCGCACCGTCAGCGATCCGCAAATCTCGAAGGACGGTAAGACCGTGATCTACGTCCTCGCTTGGAACGACCAGATGCTCGACCAGCGCTTCAGCAACCTCTGGATCGTTTCCAGCGACGGCAAGGACAATCGCCCGCTGACCACCGGCTCCTACCGCGACACCTCGCCGCGCATCTCGCCCGATGGCACCCGCATCGCTTATCTTTCCAATCGCAGCGGAAAAAATCAAATCCACGTTCGCTGGCTCGATACCGGGCAGGAGACTCAGATCACCGACCTGCAGCAGGCGCCTTCGAACATCGAATGGTCACCCGACGGGCAATGGATCGGCTACACCGCTCGCGTCCCCGCCAAGAACGACTTCTCCGTCCGCCTGCCGGAGAAGCCGGCCGGCGCCAAGTGGCAGGACCCGCCCATTGTCGTCACCAAACTGCGCTGGACCGCCGACGGTCAGGGAATCGTCCAGCCGGGCTACACGCACGTGTTCGCCGTCCCGGCCACGGGCGGCGCTCCCAGGCAGATCACCAGCGGCGACTACAACCACGGCGGCGGCGCTCAGGGCGGCGGATTCGCATGGTCGGCTGACGGCAAGTGGATCTATGCCTCCACCAACCGCGTCCCGGACGCCGACTACGCGCTCGAGGGCGGCGACATCTACGCCTATTCCGTCGATGACGGGTCAGTCAAGCAGTTGACCACCCGAAAGGGCCCCGACACGGAGCCGGTGCCCGGTCCAGGCGGCAGGAAGATCGCCTACCTGGGCCATGACTGGAAATTCCAGAGCTACACCGTCAACCACCTCTATCTCATGGACCCGGACGGAAGCAATCCCAAGAACCTGACCGCGTCGCTCGATCGCGACGTGCGCGCGCCCCACTGGTCGTGGGATGGGAAGACCATCTATTTCCTGGTGGACGAGCGCGGCTCCACCCAGCTCTACTCGGCCGATGTCGAGTCGGGAGCCGTCAAGCCGGTCACCAGCGGTGTGCAGCAGTTGGGAATCAACGGCGGCTTTTCCATCGCCAACAGTGCCATGGTCGCCACCGTGAGGTCCACTTCGGATGCGCCCGGCGACGTGGTCGTGCTGCCGGCCTATCGCCAGGCGCCGCCGGTGCGTTTGACTTCCGTCAATGACAGCCTGATGTCGCAATATCAACTGGGCCGCGTCGAGGAAATCACCTTCGATTCGTTCGACGGCCGCAACATGCAGGGCTGGATCATCAAGCCTCCCGATTTCGACGCGTCGAAGAAATACCCCTTCATCCTGGATATCCATGGCGGGCCGCACTCCATGTACGGTGTGGCCTTTCAGCATGAGTTGCAGATCCAGGCCGCCCACGGCTACGTCGTGCTCTACATGAACCCCCGCGGGTCCACCGGGTACGGCGAAGAGTTCGGAAACATAATCCACACCCACTATCCCG
>DATJYW010000080.1:0-72080 GCA_035499435.1 Candidatus Acidiferrales bacterium
GCAGTTCCGTTGCTGCGCGCTGAAACGCCGTTTGTCGGGACGGGCATGGAGCATGTCACCGCTCGCGATTCCGGGGCGGTCGTGATCTGCAAGCGATCCGGCGTGGTCGATTCGGTCGACTCCGAGCGCATCATCGTGCGCGTCGAGGGCGGTGGAGCCCACGAAGGACAGCTTTCCCGCGAAGTGGGCGCCGACATCTATCAGCTCACCAAGTTCAAGCGCTCGAACCAGAACACCTGCATCAACCAGAAACCGATCGTGCGCGTGGGCCAGCGTGTCGCGAAGGGCGCGGTCCTGGCCGACGGCCCCTGCACGGACTTCGGTGAGCTGGCGCTCGGGCGCAACGTGCTGGTGGCCTTCATGCCGTGGCGCGGGTACAACTTCGAAGACGCGATCCTGGTCAGCGAGAAGCTGGTCAAGGAAGACTACTACACTTCGATCCATATCGAAGAGTTCGAAATCGAAGCCCGCGATACCAAGCTGGGGCCGGAAGAAATCACCCGCGATATTCCGAACATCGCGGATTCGTTCCTGCGGAACCTGGACGAGAGCGGCATCATCCGCATCGGCGCCACGGTGAAGCCGGGCGACATCCTGGTGGGCAAGGTGACGCCCAAGGGCGAAACCCAGCTCACCCCCGAAGAGAAACTGCTGCGCGCGATTTTCGGCGAGAAGGCGGGCGACGTGAAAGACGCGTCGCTCTATTGCCCGCCGGGAATCGAGGGCACCATCGTCGATTGCAAGATCTTCTCCCGCAAGGGCCAGGAGAAGGACGAGCGGTCGAAGTCCATCGAGGAGTCGCAGATCCAGCGCCTGCAGCGCAACCTGCAGGACGAAATCCGAATCCTCACCGACGAGCGCGCCAAGCGGCTCAGCGGCTTGCTGGAAGGCAAGAAGCTGATGGCCGACCTGCACGACGAAAAGACCAACAAGCGCCTGCTCTCCAAGGACACCGAGCTGAACCGCGAACTCATCGAAAAGATGAAGTCGCGCGACCTGAAGCGCATGCGGCTGACCAACAAAGACCCGCGGCTCAACGAGCAGATCGACGAGATCGAAGAGATGACGTCGCGGCAGATCGCGGTGCTCGAAAAGATCACCGACGAAAAGATCGCCAAGCTGCGCAAGGGCGACGAACTGCCTCCGGGCGTGATCAAGCTCGTGAAGGTGTATATCGCCATGAAGCGCAAGCTGAGCGTGGGCGACAAGATGGCCGGACGCCACGGGAACAAGGGTGTGATCGCGCGCATCCTGCCGGAAGAGGACATGCCGTACCTCCCGGACGGGACGCCGGTGGAGATCGTTCTGAACCCGCTGGGCGTTCCCAGCCGTATGAACGTCGGCCAGATTCTGGAGACGCACCTGGGCTGGGCGGCGAAGGCGCTGAACGTGCACTTTGCGACGCCGGTATTCGACGGGGCAACGGAGCGCGAGATCAAGAAGAACCTGACCGAAGCCAAGTTGCCGACCTCCGGAAAGACCATCCTGCACGATGGTTTGACCGGGACGGCGTTCGAGCAGCCGGTGACGGTGGGCTACATCTACATGCTGAAGCTGTCGCACCTGGTGGACGACAAGATTCACGCGCGGTCGATCGGACCGTACTCGCTGATCACGCAGCAGCCGTTGGGCGGCAAGGCGCAGTTCGGCGGACAGCGCTTCGGGGAAATGGAAGTCTGGGCGCTGGAAGCCTATGGCGCCGCGTACATCCTGCAGGAGCTGTTGACGGCCAAGTCGGACGATGTGTATGGCCGTGCCAAGATCTACGAGGCGATTGTGAAGGGCGAAGCGGCGATCGAGCCCGGCGTGCCGGAATCGTTCAACGTGTTGATTCGCGAGCTGCAGTCGCTGTGCCTGGACGTGGAATTGATGAAGAAGCCGAAGGAAGTGCCGGATATGGCGCTCGCGGCGGACTAGCCGGCGCTGGAAGCTGATGGCTGAAGGCTGAGAGCTAAGAGCTATTTTGGAGGCTATCTTGAGATCCTCACCGTATGACCGAGCGAATTTGATCGCGGATTTCGATTCGATCCGCATTTCCCTGGCCTCTCCGGAAAAGATCCGGAGCTGGAGCCACGGCGAAGTCACCAAGCCGGAGACCATCAACTATCGGACCTTCAAGCCGGAGCGGGATGGGCTATTCTGCGCCCGCATCTTCGGTCCCACGCAGGATTGGGAGTGCCTCTGCGGCAAGTACAAGCGCATGAAGCACCGCGGCGTGATCTGCGACAAGTGCGGCGTGGAAGTCACGCTGGCGCGCGTGCGGCGCGAGCGGCTGGGTCATATCGAGCTGGCCAGCCCGTGCTCGCACGTCTGGTTTTTCAAGGGGCTGCCGAGCCGGATCGGTCACCTGCTGGATATCACGCTGCGCGAGTTGGAGCGCGTGCTGTATTTCGAAGCCTACGTGATTGTGGAACCCGGCGACGGCACCGGCCTGAATCGCGGCGAAGTGATCACCGACGAGCGCAAGCGGCAGCTTGACCAGGAATTTCCGGGAAAATTCGTCGCCATGATGGGCGCCGAGGGCATCAAGGAACTCCTCAAGAAGATCGATATCGAGCGGCTCAGCGAAGAGATCCGCGAGAAGATGCGGACCGAGCAGTCGCAGCAGAAGAAGCTGAAGCACGCCAAGCGGCTGCGCGTGGTGGAGAGCTTCCGCAAGAGCGGCAACAAACCGGAGTGGATGATTCTCGACGTGATTCCGGTGATTCCGCCGGAACTGCGCCCGCTGGTGCCGCTGGATGGCGGCCGCTTTGCGACCAGCGACCTGAACGACCTGTATCGCCGCGTGATCAACCGCAACAACCGGTTGAAGAAGCTGATCGAGCTGCACGCGCCGGACGTGATCGTTCGCAACGAAAAGCGCATGCTGCAGGAAGCGGTGGACGCGCTGTTCGACAACGGGCGCCGCGGCCGCGTGCTGCGCGGGGCGAACAACCGCCCGCTGAAATCGCTCTCCGATACGCTCAAGGGCAAGCAGGGCCGCTTTCGCCAGAACCTGCTCGGCAAGCGCGTGGACTACTCCGGCCGCTCGGTGATCGTGGTCGGGCCGGATCTGCGGCTGAACCAGTGCGGACTTCCGAAAAAAATGGCGCTGGAGCTGTTCAAGCCGTTCATCTATCACCGCCTGGAGCAGCGCGGCCACTGTACCACCATCAAGCAGGCAAAGGAACTGGTGGAGCAGCAGGACCCGGTGGTCTGGGACATTCTGGAAGAGGTGATCAAGGATCACCCGATCCTGCTCAACCGCGCTCCCACGCTGCACCGCCTGGGCATCCAGGCATTCGAGCCGGTGCTGGTGGAAGGCAAGGCGATCAAGATTCACCCGCTGGTGTGCACGGCGTTCAACGCCGACTTCGACGGCGACCAGATGGCGGTGCACATTCCGCTGTCGCCGGAGGCGCAGATCGAGGCGGCCACCCTGATGCTGTCCTCGAACAACATCCTGTCGCCGGCGCACGGCGGGCCGATCGCGATTCCGACGCAGGACATGGTGCTGGGCTGCTACTACCTGACCAAGGCGCGCCCCGGCGCCAAGGGCGAAGGACGCACTTTCGCTTCGGTGGACGACGTGCTGATCGCGCTCGAAATGGGCGAGGTGGAAACACTCACGCCTATCAAGCTGCGCTATACGGGCAAGGTGATCGATCTGGTGCACGCCTTCGACAGCCAGGACATCCTGCACACCATTCCCAGCGAATACTACAAGCTGAACATGGACACCACGGTGGGACGGGTCATTCTGAATGACGCGCTGCCGCGGGACATGCCGTTCATCAACGGATTGCTTAAGAAGAAGGGCCTCGGACAGCTCGTGCAGTACTGCTACCTGAAGTTCGGCTTGCAGACCACGGTGCAGATGCTCGACGAGGTCAAAGCGCTCGGGTTCCTGTACGCGACGCGGGCAGGCATTTCGATCGGCATCGACGACATGGTGGTGCCGGGCGAGAAGGCCAGCCTGGTGCGCGAGGCCGAGAAAGAAGTGGTGAACGTCGAGAACCAGTATCAGGACGGCGCCATCACCCACGGCGAACGCTACAACAAGATCATCGAAATCTGGAGCAAGGTGACGGAAGAGGTTTCGGCGGTGATGTTCCAGGCGATGGAAGAAGACGACCGGACGGGCCGCTACCTGAATCCGATTTACATCATGGCGGACTCGGGCGCTCGCGGCTCGAAGCAGCAGATCCGCCAGCTTTCGGGCATGCGCGGACTGATGGCCAAGCCCTCGGGCGAGATCATCGAGACGCCCATCACGGCCAACTTCCGTGAAGGTCTCAACGTGCTGCAGTACTTCATCTCCACGCACGGCGCCCGCAAGGGTCTGGCCGATACCGCTCTCAAGACAGCGGACTCCGGCTACCTGACGCGCCGCCTGGTGGACGTGGCGCAGGACGTGATCGTGACCGAGAACGACTGCGGCACGACCGAGGGCATCGACGTCGAATCGATCATCGAATCCGGCGAAATCATCGAGTACCTGCGCGACCGCATCGTGGGCCGCGTGGCGCTCGAAGACCAGAAGGACTACGAGGGCAACGTAATCGTCGGCGTCAACCAGGAGATCACCGAAGACCTGGCGGCGGCGATTCAGGCCGCCGGTATCGAGCGGGTGAAGATCCGTTCGGTGCTGACCTGCGAATCCAAGCGCGGCGTCTGTGTGGCGTGCTACGGCCGCAACCTGGCAACCGGGCGCATGGTGGAGCGCGGCGAAGCAGTGGGCGTGATCGCGGCGCAGTCGATTGGCGAGCCCGGAACGCAGTTGACGATGCGTACCTTCCACATCGGCGGAACGGCGACGCGCGTCAGCGAGCAATCCACGCAGGACGCCAAGAACGACGGCTTCGCGCGGTACATCGGCATCCAGACGGTGCGCAACCGCAACGGCGACCTGATCGCGATGAACCGCAACGGCATCATGGCGGTGGTCGACGAGAAGGGCCGCGAGCGCGAGCGTTACCAGGTGAACTACGGCGCGCGCGTGCTGGCGGAAGACGGCGCATCGATCAAGAGCAACCAGATCCTGCTGGAATGGGATCCGTACACGTTCTCGATCCTGACGGAAGTCAGCGGCGTGGTCCACTTCAAGGACCTTGTCGACGGGCTGACCCTGCAGGAGCAGGTGGACGAAGTGACCGGTATGAGCCAGTTGGTGGTCACCGATTCACCGGACGAGAAGCGGCAGCCGCAGATCGTGGTGCGGCCGGAAGGCGCGCAAGGGTCGCGGTCGGAAGCGAAGAAGTACCTCATGCCGACGCACGCTCACCTGATGGTCCGCGATGGCGAGGAAGCGCACGCCGGCGACGTGCTGGCGAAGATCCCGCGCGAAACCACCAAGACCAAGGACATCACGGGCGGTCTGCCGCGCGTGGTGGAACTGTTCGAAGCGCGCAAACCGCGTGAGACGGCCGTCATGGCCGAAATCAACGGCACCGTGAAGTACGGCGAAGTGACCAAGGGCCAGCGCAAGATTTTCGTCGAAGGCGACGACGGCGAAAAACGCGAGTATTCGCTGCCCCGCGGCGTGCACATCAAAGTCCAGGAAGGCGAGAAGGTGAAGGCGGGCGAGCCCCTGATGGACGGCCCGCGCGATCCGCACGACATCCTGGCGGTCCTCGGCGAGAAGGAGCTGCAGAAGTACCTGGTGAACGAAATCCAGGAAGTTTATCGTCTGCAGGGCGTCAACATCAACGACAAGCACCTGGAGACCATCGCCCGGCAGATGATGCGGTGGGTGAAGGTGGAGGACATCGGCGACACGGAATTCCTGCCCGAGGAGATCGTGGACAAGTTCAAGTTCCGCTCCGAGAACGCGAAGGTGATGGAAGCAGGCGGGCGTCCGGCGCAGGGCAAGGCGATGCTGCTCGGTATCACGAAGGCTTCGCTTTCGACCGATTCGTTTATCTCTGCGGCGAGTTTCCAGGAGACCACGCGCGTGCTCACCGAAGCCGCGATTAATGGCAAGGTGGACTACCTCCGCGGGCTGAAGGAGAACGTGATCATGGGCCGGCTGGTTCCGGCCGGCACCGGCATGGAGTATTACCGGCAGGTGAAGATCGCGGGCGAGGACGTGGTGGAAGAAGCGCCGGTGGAAGTTCCGCTGGATTCGATTCCGGGTTACGACGAAGAGGCTCGCATCCAGTACACGGGCGGGCTGTCGGAGGATACCGGGGAAGAGTCGCTGGCGGAGTAAACGAAGTACACTGTTGAGTAAGGAGACGGCATCCGCGCTCCCGCGGATGCCGTTGCTTTTATGGCGACCGGTTCCCTCGTCAGCATCCAGGAATACCTGACCACCAGCTATCGGCCTGACTGCGATTACGTCGATGGCGTGGTTTTGGAGCGGAATTTGGGCGAATTCGATCACGCACGGCTTCAAATGGCCGTCAGCGGATACTTCTATGCGCGGCAGAAGCAGTGGGGGATTGTCGTTGTTCCCGAACAGCGCGTGCAGGTCGCACCTACCCGCTTCCGCGTGCCGGACGTGTGCGTCATCACCGATGAAGGTCAGCCCGACCAGATCTTCAGAAAGCCGCCGCTTATCTGCATCGAGATCATGTCCAAGGACGACCGCTTTTCCGAGATGCGGGAGCGTGTCGATGACTACCTGAAGTTCGGCGTGCCGTACGTCTGGATTCTGGATGCTGCAAAGCGGCGGGCGTGGCGCTGCACTACCGACGGCATGCACGAGGTGACGGAACTGCGCACCCAGAAGCCGGACACTGTGGTGCCGCTTACAGCATTGTTCGATTGACACCCAGCGGAAACGAGGCGGCGCGTGCGGTCGTCGAGGCGATGACGAATCACGCGACCCGCCGCCGGTTCCCGGGCGCCATGAACTGAGACGAGCATCGCGGATGCCACCGGATCTCCCGCGATATCAATCACCGACAATGGCGGCCTGTGTCAATCCGACGCAGGGGCTACCACAGCTCGGGGAGAGTGTCGCGCTCGCGTCAGGCTCGGGCGGACGACAAAATGCCCTCGAGCTCGCCCTGTGAGCCCACCCCGCGTTTCAGGTCGGCGGTAAGAACGCGGAGGCTCTCGATGTCGGCGGGACGGACAAGCCTGCCGGCGGCGTCGAAGGCTTCATCGGAATGGCCGATCGAAACCTGGTGGGGGACAACGGTCATGCGCATCCCTTCCAACAGCTCACGGAGGTGCTTCAGGACGCGACGGCCGCCGCCGGGTCCGGGAGACGCGCTGAGGATCGCAGCGGGCTTGCCGCGGAAGACCTGCAGTGGGCCATCGCCGGGCTCCGGGCGCGAGATCCAATCGATAGCGTTTTTCAAGACCGCGGAGTAGGAACCGTTGTATTCCGGCGACGCGACGGCAAAGGCGTCGGACTCCCGGGCAAGGTCTTTCAAGGTCTTGGCTGCGGGTGGAAGGCCGCTGGCGGCCTCGAGGTCGCCATCGTAGAGCGGCATGGGGTAATCGCGAAGATCGGCGAGGACGGCTTCCAGGCCGGCGTTACGCATTGATTCAGCGGCATTTCGGGCCAGCAGGCGGTTGGTGGAGCCCTGGCGGGTACTGCCTACCAGGACGAGGACTCTGAGGTTTTTCACGGCTTTTCTCCATTTATCTCATTGCCAAGATATTTGATGAAGAGGCTTTGCGCAAAGATTCACAACGGAAAAAATCGCTGAAAATTACAACAGGACCCTGTTATCCGGATATAATGAAGGCGCAGCGCCAAGGAGCGTCGCATCATGATCTGGATTGCATTATTGTTGGCTCAAGCGGCGGCCCCGTCGCAGACCGAGAGAGGCGAAGCGCTTTTCTTCGATGCCCAAAACGGGTGCGCGAGCTGTCATGCCCTGAAGGGGAAGGGAACGGCGGTCGGGCCGGATCTGACGGTGATCGGGAAGCTGCCGCCGGCGGCGATCGCGATGGCGGTTCGCTCTACGGTGACGCAGTACGTGCAGGTGGTCAAGCTGAAATCAGGGGAGTCGTTTCCGGCGATGACCGGTCCCAAGGACGCGAGCAGCGTGACGCTTTTCGATATGTCCAAAACGCCGCCGGAGAAGAAGGTAGTTGCTCCCGGCGACGTTACGTCCACGGCCGGGAACGACGCATGGAAGCATCCGCCGTCGGCGGCGAAGATCACTCCCGAGAAGTTGGCGGACATTCTGGCCTACATCAAGTACGCGGCCACGGGATCGAAGAAGGCGGTGGATCCGTCGGATGCTCAGTAGCTTCTAGCCGTGTAGCCGCAGCGCGAACCACGCCAGGCCGAAAAGCAGCAGGGCGGCGGCGAAGAGCCTGGTCCAGCGGCGCAAGCGGGAGAAGATGAGCGCCAGCACGACGAGGGCTCCGGCTTCGGCCAGCGCGGCTCCGGCGAGTACGAGGGCGGCGGAATAAGCGGTGGTTTGCACGAAGAGGTGGAAATAAAGGCCGTGGAACGCACCGAGTACGCTGGCGATCGCCCATCTTGCGCCGGCCTTCGGCAGCAGGAGAATCTCGACTGACAGGTATGCGATTGTGAGAGCGGCCGCAGCTTCCACGAATCGCGGTGCGGGTTGCCAGGCGGTGTGCGGCACGATGACGACGCTGGCGGCCTGGCCGGCGAGGAACATAGCAGCCAGGGTGAGCAGTTCACGCCGGCTTCGTGCCGCTAGCACCAGCGCGCCCAGGAACAGAACCTGGACCGCACCTTCGAGGGCGCGCACGAAGCCCGCTCCGGCCTGCGTGACGACGATTTCGGCCGGCGTGGGCGGACGGAAGCGGAGGGTTGCGCGGGTGAACGAGAGATCGAAGACGGCCTCGTCTTTCTTGCCGGACATCTCAGCGCGCAGAAGATGGACGTGATTGGGCACGGTGACCGAAGCTAAGGAGCATTCGACCTCCACGCGATCCACGGGAGAGGGCCACTCATAGTCGGCGCCGCATACATAGACATCGCGGGCGGCATCGGCGCGGCACTGGTGAGACAGCAGGCGCGCACCGCCGAAGCGGATGTGATCGAGCAGGGTCTGGTCGGGCCGGGTTACGTGCACGATCTCGTAGAGCGGCATGCGAAGCTCATAATGGGCACGCGTGCCGTCCACGGTGAGATCGCCGCTGCTCATGCTGACCACGTGGCACCACACCGGGACTGCGGCCGTAAGGGCTGCCAGGCAGGCGAGCCTCATTCCGGCTTCACCCGCTGGCGGCGGATTCGAAGGTAGAAGATCCGCACCAGGGCGAGCAGCGGTACGGAGAGAAAACTGCCCGGGATACCTGCTACCTCCGCGCCCGCGAAGACGCCAAACAGAATCAGCAGGGGATGAAGTTGGACCCCTTGGCCCATGACGTGGGGCGAAAGGAGATAGTCCTGGAACAGACGGAATGCGAGCAGGAACACCAAAACCCCGAGCGCGGGGATTCCCGGAGAAACGATGGCGACGATCACGATGACCGTGCCGGCCACTAGCGGGCCGATCATGGGGATGAATTCCAACAGCATCGCCATCACGGCGAGCAGCAGTCCATAGGGCATCCCGATGACCATGAAGAATGTGACATAA
Organism: Candidatus Acidiferrales bacterium; assembly: GCA_035499435.1. Taxonomy (GTDB): domain Bacteria; phylum Acidobacteriota; class Terriglobia; order Bryobacterales; family Bryobacteraceae; genus Solibacter. The sequence continues at coordinate 9,504 of DATJYW010000080.1, forward strand.
CAAGTGAACGTGCTCAGGCTCAGCAGCAGCAAAGCGCGAATATACCTGGCCAGGAGATGGTTGATATCGGACATCAGGTCTCCGGCCAAACTGTTCAACACTGTGCCGCCCTCGAGCAATTCCAGAATATGTTTTCGTATCGATTGCCCATCCTTTAAGAAGAAGAACGACAGGATAGGAACGATCACGATATACAAAACGTTGCTCACCGCAGAAATGACCTTCAGGCCGGCATTGGGAAGAGCGGCCACGATCTGGTTGATCCTCTCCATGATTCCGGCGCGGATCCCCGACACGACGCGTTCCTGCAGGCTCTGGGGAAACTGTTGAGAATTGGGCTGCCAGGTCGCAATAACCTCAGGGAATCTTCCGGCCAAAACTCTCGCCTGGTCGACCACCCGCGTCCCGATTTGGGTGACTGCGACGACCACAACGGCAACGAATAGCACATAGACCATGGCCAGGGCGAGGGTCCTCGTGCGATTCGGAAATGCACGGTCGAAGAGATCCACGGCGGGGGAGAGCAAGTAGGCAAAGAATACCGCGAGGATGAAGAGAAAGAGAGTTGCCCGGATCTGGTAGATCAGCCCCAGAAGCAGCAGCACGAGGGCCGCGGTCCAGGTGTACCGCGCCGCTGTGCGATCAAAGCCGAGCATAGGTAATTATATGATCGCGCGCTGGTTTCAGGCCGCGACCCTCTCCACCCGTACACGGGCGATTCGATGGCGCTCCATTTCGAGCACCGTGTAGCGACGCCCCTGATATTCGACCGCGTCGCCCGCGTGCGGGATCTCCCCAAGTTTGAAGAGCAGAAATCCGGCCAAAGTTTCGAAACCGGCATCGCTGGGGATCTCGATGCCGAATTCAGTTTCCAGATCGCGAATTCGGGTGGCGCCGTCCACTTCGACTTCGTCCGCGACCGCGTCGGGACGGGTGAACTTCTCGTCGTGCTCGTCCTCGATGCGGCCGACGATCTGCTCGAGCACGTCCTCGACTGTGAGCATACCGACGATCGTGCCGAACTCGTCCACGACCATCGCCATGTGGGAATTGCCGTGCCGGAACTCATCGAGCATCTGGGCGACAGGCTTGCTCTCGGGCACTACCATGTGGCGGCGCATGACGCGTTTGACGTGGAACGCGCGGCTGGGGCGGCTGGAGAGGATGGCGCGCCGGCGCTCCTGCCACACGGGGAGGAGATCCTTATAGTGAAGCAGTCCGATGATTTTCTCGGGTGTGCCTTCGTAGACCGGGAGCCGTGAGTGCTGCTGATCGATCATGGTGGCCAGCACCTGGTCGAGCGTGGCGTCGCTGGGAATGGAGACAATATCATGGCGGGGAACCATAATCTCGCGGACCGATATGGTTTCGAGGTCGAGGACGTGATGAATCATGTCTTCCTGGGCTTCCGGCAGGTAGCCGAGGCCGCGGCTGGTGGAGACGATCAGTTTCAGCTCTTCCGCGGTGTGGACGCTGCCGTGAGCGGAACCCTTGGCGCGGAGGGCGCGGGTGATGAAGTCCGCCGAACGTTCAATCACCACGACGAACGGAAGCATGACCCGGTAGAACAGGAGCAGGGGAGGAGCGCACAGAGCCGCGAGCCGGTCGGCCTTGGCGATGGAGAGGTTCTTGGGAACCACCTCGCCGAGCACGACGTGGAAATAGCCGATGGTGAGGAAGGCCAGCAGGAAACTCACTCCGTGAAAAATCCTCGCGGCCGCGGGTGTGATCACAGGTTGGAATACCGAAAGAAGAAGTGCATAGATGGTGTCTTCGCCGGCCCAGCCCAAGCCGAGGCTGGCGAGTGTGACGCCAACCTGGGTCACGGAGAGCAAGCGGCCGGGGTTGGAGAGCAGGTTCAGGGCGGCCTGGGCGCCGGCGTGCCCTTCGGCTGCCATCTGGCGCAGACGAGAATGACGCACGGAGAGCAGCGCGACTTCGGCGCCGGCGAAGAATCCGTTGATGGTAATGAGCAGCACCACCAGCGAGAGGCGAATGGGCGAAGGAGTCACAGGCTCGCCTACATTCTAGCCGAGGCCGGCGGGAAGGTGCGGGGACACTAACGAATTCGTGGACAACCCGTCAATATGAATAACCAACTAACTCCGTTACGTAGGTGGGCGTCTCCAACGTATCCCGGGAGGCGCCCTTTTTTGTTGTTCAATTCTAATCCCTTCCCGGTCCCGGGTAAAGCGCGCGAAGGTGCGAGAATTCTCACGTTTTCCTTCTCGCTGCGGGCTATCATGAAGAATTAGCGTTGTTTACGATGACATCATCCGCCGCCCCGCGCATTGTCAGAACTGTAAATATCGCGATCGGCATCCTGCTCCTGGTGGGGATTGCGTTGATCTACTGGTTTGTGTGGCGGCCCCTCCCCGAACGCTCGGGCAGCATCGCGGCCCCGATTTCGGCGCCGGCGACTGTCCGGTTCGACACACACGGGGAGCCGCACATCCAGGCCGCGAGCATAGACGACGCGCTGTTCCTTCAAGGATACGTGACGGCGCAGGACCGGCTCTGGCAGATGGACGGTTTGCGCCGGTTCGCGGGAGGGACACTGGCGGAAATTCTGGGTCCTGCGTTTGTCGAGAGCGATCAGGAGTCACGCCGCATGCGAATGCGCAGGATAGCAGAGGAAGCTTATGTGACGCTGCCGCCAGGCGACCGCGCTGCTTTTGCCGCTTATGGCCGGGGTGTCAACCATTTCATCGCGACTCACCGGGACCGGCTGCCGGTGGAGTTCGGCATTCTGCAATATCAGCCGCGGCCCTGGAGCACGGTGGACAGTCTGCTCATCTGCCTGTACATGTTTCGCAACCTCACTACGACGTGGAAGGACGAGGTGGTGAAGAACGATATGATTGCGGCCGGCGACCGCGCCAAGGTGGATTACCTGTTCCCGATGCACGGCATGGGCGAAGAAAGCCCGGGATCGAATGCGTGGGTACTGGCCGGCCGCCACACGGCCAGCGGCAAGCCGCTGCTTTCCAACGATCCGCACCTGGAGTTCTCGGTGCCGGGCATCTGGCTGATGATGCATCTGGAGGCGCCGGGACTGGATGTGGCCGGAGTGGCGCTGCCGGGCGCGCCGGGCGTGGTGATCGGGCACAACCGGCGCATCGCATGGGGCGTTACGAACTTGCACTACGACGTGCAGGATCTGTACCGGGAGACGCTGGACCAGCGAACCGGACAGTACGTGTTTCAGGGCAAAATTCTGCTGGCGCGCGCCGAGCGTGAAATCATCCGGGTCAAGGGCGGGCGAGCCATCGAGGTGAGCAACTGGGTGACGGTGCACGGTCCGGTGTTTCTGACTCCGGGGAACGAGCACCTGACGCTGCGCTGGGCGGCGGCGGAGCACGGGCTGCTGCAGTTTCCGTTCGTGGATATCGACCGCGCCGGGAATTGGGAACAGTTTACTGCCGCACTGGCGCGCTTCCCCGGGCCGGGCTCTAACTTCGTATACGCCGATGTCGACGGGAATATCGGCTACCATGCAGCGGGCGCGCTGCCCATCCGCCGGACGTATCGCGGCGACCTGCCGGTGGATGGGGCTTCGGGCAATTTCGAGTGGCAAGGGTTCATACCGTTTGGAGAGCTGCCCGCGTTCTACAATCCGCCTTCGGGAATGATCGTGACCGCCAACCAGAACCCGTTCCCGGAGAAATTCCCGTACGCAGTGAACGGCAATTTCGGACCGCCGTACCGGTCCCAGCAGATTCGCGCATTACTGAGGGCGCGCGAAGGGTGGCGGGCGGCGGACATGCTGCGGGTGCAGACCGATCTCTATTCGGCGTTCATGCACTTTCTGTCGCGCCAGGTGGTTGAGGCGTATCAGAAGCGTGGAGTGCGAAACCCAGGCTTGGATCCGGCGATCGCGACGCTGCGCGAATGGAACGGCCAAATGTACAAGGACCTGGCGGCGCCGTACCTGATCACGCTGATCTACCAGCGTGTGCGGCGTGCCATCGCGGAGAATGCCTCCTCGGCGCAAGGTGTGGAGTATGTCTTCAACATGGCACCGGCGGTAGTGGAGCGGATGCTTCGCGAACGGCCCTCCGGCTGGTTCGCCGATTACGATGCGATGTTGCTGCGCGCGCTGGCGGACGCGGTGGAGGAAGGCAGCCGCGCGCAGGGACACGACGTGACGCGATGGCACTACGGAGCGTATCTGCGGATCACGATCAGCAAGCCGGTGATCCACCAGATTCCGCTGGTAGGGAAGTATTTCGATATCGGACCGGTGCCGATGAGCGGCGCCACGACGACGGTGAAACAGACCAGTATGACTTTGATGCCCTCGATGCGGATGACAGCGGACCTGGCGGATTGGGAGCAGTCGCTGTTCAACCTGCCCATCGGGCAATCGGGGCAGATTCTATCGAGCCATTACAGGGACCAGTGGGACGACTACCTCGCGGGGCGGAGCTATCCGATGCAGTTCGGCAAGATCGAGCCCAAGAGCACTCTGGCGTTTCATCCGTAGGTAGGACCGGCTGAAGCCGGTCCCGCGTTCACCTCTTGACGATTGAGATGGGGTCCAGCCAGGCCGGGTCTTGCGCGCGGTAAGAGAACACGATTGCCGCGAGCACGCATCCGGCGAGAAGCATGTATCCGTCGCCTTCGCTGATTTTGCTCACCAGGGTCCACCACGCGGCCATTCCGAACAGCACGGCGGAGAAAAATACTACGAGAAAGCTGCCAAGAGACACCATTCGATTGAACACAGGTCACCTCGTCGATCTGTTTATTCTTCAGCGCTAAGGACCGGTCGTCGACAGGTCCAACAGGGGTTACAGCTTGGGAAGCCTTTGTTTTTTCAGCTTCTCTCGATTCACTAATAAAGACGACGCACGCGAGATGAAGTTACCTTAAAGTTTTGTCAAACTGGAAGTGGGAGAATAGTGGGAAAGCCCATGCGCTTCCTGGGGTTAATTCTGATGCTCGCCGGCGGCCCGCTTTGGGCGCGGCAGGACGTTGCCGGCTGTGCGACCACGCGTGAAACGTCCAGAGAGAGACTGTTCCTCCATCGGCAGGTGCGGCGCACGAGGGCATTGGCTGCGTCGGCCCCTACGGCCGACCGCGACATCGGGAACATTGCGATCATCGAGGATAGCGGCGGTGTGGTGGAGAGGCTGAACCAGTTTAACCTCGACGGCTCCACGCTGGCCTTCACGCCGTCAGCCGCGGGCGCGGCGAGTTATCGCTATGCAGTGTCCGGACCGAGTTATGATTCGGCGGCCGCGACGCAGGGAACACCGGTGGCAGGGCTCGGCGACGACGATTGGCGGCAATTCACGCTGCCCTTTCAATTCCCGTTTTTCGGCGCTAGTTACTCGCAGATCTTTCTCAACTCCGATGGAAACCTGACGTTCGTTGCGGCGGAAGCGGCCAGCACTTTGCGCTCAACCGGACGCATGACGGGCGGTCCGCCGCGTATTTCGCCCTTGTTCGACGATCTGGATCCATCGCTCGTGCCAGGAGCCGTGCGGTACCTCGCCGACGCGAACCATGCGGTGTTCACCTGGGCCGGCGTGCCGGAATACACGGCCACCGGTATCGGAACGCTGCAGACGTTTCAGGTTCGGCTCTACGCGGACGGACGGATCGAATTCGCCTACAACGGCGTGAGTCCCTCGAGCGCGGTGGTCGGGATTGCGCCCGGATATGTGCAGGGCTCGACGAACCTGGCGGCCTTCCTGACCGATCCGTCGGCAGAGTATGCCTCGGCGGTGGTGGAGCACTTTGGCAATACGCTGGACATCGATGTGGTGACAGTGGCGCAGCGCTTTTACCAGACCCACGAAGACGCCTACGACTACCTGGTGATCTACAACAACATGGACATTCCCGCGGCGCCTGGGGCAGTGGCGTATGAATCGACCGTGCGCTCTTCCAGCGCCGGCCACGGCGTGGCGCCGCAGGATTCCGGCGCGGAGTATGGTTCGGCATCGCGGCTGCGATCGATCATGAACATGGGACCGATCAGCCAATACCCGATCGATGTCACGGCGCTGGTGCCCGCGCGGGCATCCGCGGGCGATACGCCGCTCACCGTGCTGGGCCACGAGGCGGGGCATTTGTTCAATGCATTTGCCAGCATTGCCGATCCGGCGAATCCGTCGAACAAAATCATGCTCGGTTTCGGCGGGGTGCACTGGAGTTTTCTGTTCGACTCCGAGGCGTCGCTGGACGAGGGCGAGCAGATTCTGGATCGCGGCGTTGGTGTGTCGCCGCGCTTTGCGACGGCGGCAATCACGCAGGGCTATTCGCCGCTCGATCAGTACCTGATGGGGTTCCGGGCGGCATCGGATGTGCCGCCGACGTTTGCGGTCACGGGATCGGGCGCGTCGCCGCTGGGACATCCGCAGACCGGGATTTCGCTCGACGGCGACCGGTTGGACATCAGCGTGGACGATATCATCGCCGCTGAGGGCCGCCGTACCCCCGACTTCACGGTGGCGCAGCGGCGGTTCCGGTTCGCCTTTATCCTGGTGGTGCCGCAGGGATCGGCGACGGCAGACGGCCAGGTGCAGCAGGTGGAGACCTATCGCCAACAATTTCCGGCCCTATATGCGAAAGCCGCGACCGGCAATGCCGCAGCGGACGTGACACTGAATCGGAGCCTGAAGCTTTCACTGTTTCCGGCGGCGGGCGTGATTTCTGGAGACACTGCCACCGCGACCTTTACCGTACAGAGCGCCCCTGCAATGGACCTGACGATTCAAGTCCAGACACCCGCGGGAAACGTGGAGGCGCCGGCGACGGTCACGATTCCGGCGGGAGCCACGGCGGTATCTTTCATGCTGGCCGGCGCGAAGAGCGGCGTCGAAGAGTTGCTGGCCACACCATCGGAGGTGGCTTACGAGACGGCCTACGCGCGGGTGCAGGTGGCCGATGCATCGCTGGCGAAGTTGGTGGTGGTTTCGGGCGGGCCGGCGTCGGATCCGATCGTGGTGCGGCTCACCGACGTGAACGGGCTGGCCTATCCGGGAGCGCATCTTACGGCGAGCGGCAGCGTCGCGCCGGGCTCGGCGACGACCAATGCGCAAGGCCAGGCGGTGTTTCATTGGACACCGGCTTCGTCCGGCGCCAGCCAACTCACCATCTCTGTGGATGCGGCCCCCGCCGTGAGCGTGACGCTGAGTACGGGCGCCGCCGGAGGTCAGTTGCAATGATTCTCTCCTGGTTCTTCTCCGATCCGCTTCCCACCGGCACTCCCGCGCCGGAATTTATCGCGGCCACAGACACGGGCGAAACCGTACGTTCTGCGGCGCTGCGCGGACGCAACTTCGTGCTGGTCTTTTATCCCGGCGACGATACGCCCGGCTGCACCAAACAGCTCTGCGAGTTCCGCGACAACTGGGGCGCACTGAAGGATCGCGGCGTGCTCGTGTACGGGGTGAACCCGGCGGGGCCTGAAAAGCACGCACGCTTCCGGCAGAAGTTTCATTTCCCCTTTCCGCTGCTGGTGGACACGGGGCAGAAGATCGCGGCGCTGTACCATGCGGACGGCTTGTGGGTGAAACGGACCGTGTACCTGATCGGGCCGGACGGGGTGATCCGGTTTGCACGCCGCGGGATGCCGAAACCGACGGAAGTTCTGGCGGCGACGCGGTAGGCGGCAGTGCTGCGTTACGGGTGCAGGACGCGGTCGAGCACGGGATCGCGGCCGGCGAAGTAATCCCGCGCTGTCAACTCGACGGGGATGTCCGGTGCGATTGCATCGGGATTGCCGCTGGCGAAGCGGAAGAACTTGGTGCAGTAGCGGACCTCGAGCTTGGAGTTCGGAAGCCGGAAGCTGCGGACGTCGCCGTAAGAATTGGGACGCTGCGCTGAGGCCTCGCCGGCGATCCGCGCGTGAAACTGTCGCTGCAAGCGCCACTCTTCGATGAACGCGGAGGAGAATGTCTCCCGGCTGATGAGCACGAACAGGCGCCCCTTGCGCGTCAAGGTGTGTCGGGTCTTCATGGCCGCGAGCAGCGGATTCATCACCTCCGAGTTTCCGCCGCCATTGTGGCGCAGGTCGATGATGAATTTGTCGACCGGGTGCGAATCGGCAGCCGCCATCATCTCTTTTGTGAATTCGGCGAACGGGCGGATCTTGTCCTCTTCGCAGCGGTTGTACTGAAAGTAGAGCGCCTTTTCGGGTTCGAGATACTGGAACCAGTAGGCCGAGGCGCGGTTGCTGAGATAGAGGGGCAGCGGGAACTGCCCGCCTTCGAGGCGGGGCGCCGCATTGCCCGGCACGGATTGCACGGCCAGATCGAATTGGCGCCCGTCTTTTTCGAGGCGGTAAGCCCCACTATCGGACCCGAGAGCATAGACCGAGCGCAGCAGGGCGGGCATGCGCAGGGCTTCCATGAGCGCCGTTTCCATGGCGATCAGAGGCAGCAGCTTTTGGCGCAGGTCTGCCGCGGGCGTGCCACCGAACGACACCAGCCGCGCGCCGACGGCATCGCGATACTCGGGCGCGGACCGAACCACGTAATACCCGTCGGGAAACCGGTAGAACTCGAGCGGGTACCAGGGAGTGCCTCCGAGCGCGCCGATCGAGGTGTGTGCGTTGCCGGCGGAAGCCACGAGACGGACGAGCGCCACACGAATGTCAGGCTCGCTCATGTGCGGGAGGTCGGCCGCGATCTTTGCCGCCTGGGCGTCGAAGTCCTCCTTCTTAAGTTTGTAATAGAGGTTCTTGTGGCGGGCTGGCAATTCGCGCACCAGAAAGTCCAGGTCTTCCTTCCACGCCTGCGGTGAGAGGTCCTGGCCGAACGCGGAGACGGACGCCAGGAGCAGAACGCTGCGGACGGAGAGCATCATCAGGTATCATAAGCAATCGCGCTTCATGACACTTCCCCGGATCTATCCGATCCTCGATACCGAAACCCTTGCCCGCCACGCTCTCCCCCTTGACGCCGCTGCCGCGGCGTTTCTGGAAGGCGGCGCGGGGATTCTCCAGATCCGGCACAAACAGCACTGGGGCCGGGACGTGTACGCTGCCGCCAAGACCGTGGCGCGCCTGTGCCGTGAGGCAGGCGCCGTGCTCATGGTCAACGACCGCGCGGATTTCGCGATGCTTCTGGAAGCCGGCCTCCATGTCGGCCAGGACGACCTTGCGCCGCGAGACGCCCGGGCCCTGCTCGGCTCTTCGGCAACGATCGGCTATTCCAGCCACAATGCCGGGCAGCTTGCGGCCGCCGGCGGGGAGCCGGTGGATTACGTGGCGCTCGGCCCGGTGTTTGGCACGGCCAGCAAGCAGAATCCGGATCCCGCGGTGGGAGTGGAGGAAGTGCGCCGCCTGCGCCCGCTGATCGACAAGCCGCTGGTGGCGATTGGAGGGATCACGCTGGCCAATGCGCTCGAAGTGCTGCGCGCCGGAGCGGACAGCCTGGCGCTGATCGCGGGGCTCATCCCGGATTCGCCAACGGCGCAATCGCTGCGGCAGCGGATGGAAGAATGGCGACAACTCGCGACAACGGCTTTGTAAAGGGCCTGGGGCTGGTCGATTCGACCACGCTGGTGATCGGCTCGATGATCGGCTCGGGCGTCTTCATCGTGGCCGCGGAAATTTCGCGCCAGGTGCAATCGCCGGGCCTGATGATGATGACCTGGTTCATCACTTCGGCACTCACCCTGATCGCCGCGCTCAGCTACGGCGAGCTCGCCGCCGCGATGCCGCACGCCGGCGGTCAATATGTCTACCTGCGTGAGGCGTTTGGTCCGCTATATGGCTTCCTTTACGGGTGGACACTTTTCCTGGTGATTCAGACCGGCACGATCGCCGCGGTCGCGGTGGCGTTTGCCAAATACGCCGGGATTTTCTTTCCGTGGATCAGCGATCAGAACCACGTGATCGGGGCAGGGAAGTACGGGTTGCAGACGCAGCAGTTCGTGGCCATCGCGATCATCGTCCTGCTGACGTGGGTGAACACGCGCGGCATTCAGGCGGGCGCGGTGGTTCAAAACATTTTCACCATTGCGAAGGTGGCCGCGATCCTGGGGTTGGTCGGGGCGGGTTTCTTCGTGGGGCGGAACTCGGCGGCGGTGGCGGCCAACTTCACGGATTTCTGGCGCGGCGGCGGATGGGACGGGGCCACGGTGCGGCTGGTGGGAGTCGCGATGGTTGGCTCGCTCTTTTCCGCGGACGCCTGGAATAACGTGACGTTCACGGCCGGCGAGGTGCGAAATCCGAGGCGCAATCTGCCGCTGTCATTGGCGCTGGGCGTGGGCATCGTGTGCGCCCTCTATATCGCGTGCCAGTTCGTATACCTGAACGTGCTTACGTTCGATCAGATCCAGCACGCCGCCAATGACCGTGTGGCCGCCGCCGCGGCCGGCCAGATGTTCGGCGCGAGCGGGGCCGGCCTGATGGCGGCCGCGATCATGATCTCCACCTTTGGCTGCGTCAACGGCCTCACACTGGCCGGCGCCCGGGTTTACTACGCGATGGCGAAGGACGGGCTGTTCTTCCGCGGAGTGGGCGAGCTGGATGCCCGCACGCACGCGCCCGTGTGGGCTCTTTGGATGCAGTGCGGCTGGACGGTGGTGCTCACGTTAAGCGGCAGCTACAACGACCTGCTGGACTATGTTATCTTTGCTGTGCTGCTCTTCTACATTCTGACGATTGCTGGTCTGTTCGTGCTCCGTCGCACCCGCCCGGATCTGGACCGGCCCTACAGGGCTTTCGGATACCCGGTGCTTCCGGCCGCGTACATGGGGGCGGCGGGCCTGATCGAAATTTTGCTGTTGCTTTACAAACCGAACTACACGTGGCCGGGCCTGATCATCGTGCTGCTGGGCCTGCCCGTCTACTTTATCTGGCGAAGGAAAGCCACCATATGAGCCTGTTCGAAACGAAGTCGCTGGACCGCATCAAAGCCGAAGCCGAAGGCGGCGAGCAACACCTGAAAAAGACCCTGGGGCCGGGGAACCTGATCGCGCTCGGCATCGGAGCGATCATCGGCGCCGGGCTGTTCTCCCTGACGGGGATCGCGGCCGCGGACAACGCGGGACCCGCGGTGGTGATCTCCTTCGTGATCGCGGCCATCGGATGCGCCTTCGCGGGGATGTGCTACAGCGAGTTTTCGACCATGATCCCGATCGCAGGCAGCGCCTACACCTACGCGTACGCCACCATGGGCGAGCTGCTGGCGTGGATCATCGGATGGGACCTGGTGCTGGAATATGCCGTGGGCGCGGCCACGGTGTCGGTGAGCTGGTCGAGCTACGTGGCCAAGCTGATGCACATGTACGGCATCGAGATGCCGCAGAGCCTGATCCACTGTCCCTGGGACGAGACGCCGGGCATCATCAATCTGCCGGCGGTGTTCATCATCATCATCGTTTCGTGCCTGCTGATGATCGGGATATCGGAATCGGCGCGGGCCAACGGCATCATCGTAGTGATCAAGGTGGCGATTGTGCTTATCGTGATCTCGATCGGCTGGGGCATGATCAACCCCGCGAACTACAGCCCGTTCATTCCCGACAATACCGGCACTTTCGGCCAATACGGATGGAGCGGAATCTTCCGGGCGGCGGCGGTGATCTTCTTTGCGTACATCGGATTCGACGCGGTCTCGACGGCGGCGCAGGAGGCCAAGCGGCCGCAGCGCGATATGCCGATCGGCATCATCGGATCCCTGCTGATCTGCACAGTGCTCTACATTCTGTTCGCGCGCGTGCTTACCGGCATGGTCCACTACACCAAGTTCAAGGGCGACGCGGCTCCCGTGGCCACGGTGATCTCGCTGTTTCCGTCGTGGCTCCAGTCGGGGATCGTGATCGGGATCATCGCCGGGTACACCAGCGTGATCCTGGTGATGCTGCTGGGCCAGTCGCGCGTGTTCTTGTCGATGTCGCGCGACGGCCTGCTGCCCAAGGTCTTTTCGGATATCCACCCCAAGTTCCTGACTCCCTGGCGCTGCAACCTGATCTTCATGGTCTTCGTTTCGTTGTTCTCCGGGTTCCTGCCGATCTCGAAGCTGGGCCACATGACCAGCATCGGGACGCTGCTGGCGTTCGTGATCGTGTGCGTCGGGGTGGTGGTGATGCGGAGGACGAATCCCGACGCTCCGCGGCCTTACGTCACGCCGCTGGTGCCGATTGTCCCGGCGCTCGGCGTGCTGGTTTGCCTGGCGATGATGGTCTCGCTGGACTACGAGACGTGGATCCGGCTGGTGGTGTGGCTGGTGATCGGGCTGAGTATCTACTTCGGCTACAGTATCAAGCACAGTCACCTGCGCCAGCCGAGACGGTAGCGTGCGCGGTATGCGTTTCTGTTTGGCCTGCCTGCTTCTGATCGCGACGCTGGATGGGCAGCAGGCGCAGAATCCATCGCCGATGGTGGAGCACACGCGGGAGCATCCGCGGCTCGCCCAGGAATCGCCTTCGGGGCGGCGCGAGAAACTCGATTCCGGCACGCTGTTCATTCCGGCGGGCGTGAGCAGCGCGGACGACCTGCCGGTGCTGTTCTTTTTTCACGGCGGCACGTGGCTTCCGGAAATGGCCGCCGCGAAGAACGGGATCGCAGTGTTCAGTGTGCAGGCCGGCAACGGCTCGGGGAGCTATGCGCGCCTGTTCGAGAATCCCGATCGTTTCGCGGCGCTGCTCAAGGAGGTGGAGGCCAGGTCCGGCGTGCATTTTGGGCGGGTGCTGTTGGGCGGCTGGAGCGCCGGCTGCGGCGCTATCCGGGAGATTCTGAAATCACCCGCCGCGTATCAGCGGGTGGAAGGGGTGCTGCTCATCGACGGCATCCACACGGACTACGCCGACGGGCATCCCGGTCCGCTGGAATCGAAGATCGGCACGGAGAATCTGGACGTGTGGATTCAGTTCGCCAGGGATGCGATTGCGGGCCGGAAGCACATGGTGATCACGCACAGCGAGATCTTCCCGGGCACGTTCGCGAGCACGACGGAGACCGCGGATTACCTGCTGCGGCAACTGGAAGTGAAGCGCGAGGCTGTGTTGAAGTGGGGTCCGATGGGAACGCAGCAGCTCAGCGAGGCCAAGGCCGGCAATTTTCTGCTGATGGGTTTCGCCGGAAACTCCGCGCCCGACCACGTGGACCAGTTGCATTCGCTGTCAGAGTACCTGAAGCTGCTGCTGTGAAGCCGCGGGGCACGCTATAATTCGATCAGCCCGTGCGGATGTGGCGAAACTGGCAGACGCGCTGGATTTAGGTTCCAGTTCCCGCAAGGGAGTGTAGGTTCAAGTCCTATCATCCGCACCACTTGAAAACACGGCCCGCGGCAACCCCGCAGAGCCTCACACCGCGGTACGGACCATTCGGCCCTCGGACGCCGACCGGTCGATTCCTCTTCGGTCCAATTCCTGGCGCATCAGTGGAACATTCGCGTCGATGAAACTCCGCGAGTATTGCAACAGACCGGCCTGGCGGAATTCGCACATGTGGAGAGTTACGAGCTCGCGCGAGGTGCCCACGTAATCGGCAATGATCTTGTGACTGAGCGGCGCCATCCGGGTCGCCCCGTTCATGGGCGCGCCCAGGGTCTCGGCCAATTGCAGCAGGCCCAACATCACGCGTTCCTGGGTGCGATAGAAAGCCAAAGCTTCGAGGCGCTCCGTCAACTCCGCGCATCGCAGGGCGAAGTAGCTCAGCAAGGCGGGGCGAAGACGTGCGTCGCGGGTCATTTGCTGCTCGACTTCAGCCATCGTCCACGACATGACACTGGAGCGATCCAGCGTAATGGCCGACTCGCCGGGATCGGGCGAGCCGATCAGGCTGGCCTCGCCGAACATGCCCCCTGAAGTGACAATGCGTGTTACGGATGGGGAAGTCGAGTCGAAGGAATTCCTTACCAATACCCGCCCGGATCGCACCATGTATAGCAGGTTGGATGGCTCGCCAGGACCGTAGATGGTGTGCTTGCGGGCAAACTCCTGCGCCGGCTTGCGGGGCAGATAGAAACTGGGATCCTCGTAAGGTCCCCGGAGAACTGTGCGGTCCATTGCTGTTCCTCCTTGAACAAGTCGCTTGAGTCACGGGGTTCATGTGCATCGAACCTGTTATGTCACGCACGTGGATGCGCAAATGCACGTACCGTGCCAGCCCAGGTGCGAATCCGCTGCACGTTGAAAACACTAGGATCGAGATTCGCCTACGGCAACGGACGTGCAATTAGTCGAAAGCAGGATTTGCCGCCGGCGATGGTTTTATTGGCAAGAATTGCACCACTCGTGCGCGTTTCAACTCTGTTGTTCGCGATGGCCCTGAACGCTCCAACATCTTCCAGCAATCCAGCCGCAGTGGCTGTCACGGCCTATGTCAAGCGGACGTGGCAGACGTTGACGCGCTCGCACCAAAATCTCGCGGCAGCAGCGGTGGATCCGAAATCGCACCCTCTGCCGGACGGGCGCTGGCCCGTATACGTCGCTCCAGACGAGGACATCGGGCGGCTGAAATCGCGCCTGCGCGCGGAGATGAGCCCGGCGGACTTCGACAGGATTTTTCTGAAACCCCTGCCGCAGGAGCCGGGTGCAATTCGCGTCCATGGCCTCCTGTACCTGCCGCGGCCCTACGTGGTTCCGGGCGGGCGTTTTAACGAGATGTACGGGTGGGACAGTTTCTTTATCGAGATGGGCCTGCTGCACGATGGCGAGGTGGCCCTGGCCCGGGATATGACGGAGAATGTACTCTACGAGATCCGTCACTACGGGAAGATTCTCAACGCCAACCGGACATATTACCTGACCAGGTCGCAACCGCCGTTCCTCACCGAAATGCTGCTTGCCATTTACCGGAACACGGGAGATCGGGCCTATCTATCGAACTCGCTCGACGCAATTGAGAAATGTTACCGGTTTTGGACCACCGAGCCGCACCTGACGCCAGAGACCGGCCTCTCCCGCTACTTCGATACCGGGGAAGGACCTGCACCGGAAGTCGTGGCGTCGGAGGTCGACAAGAAAGGGCGGCCGGACTATGAGTTGATCCGGCAGTATTACCGCTCGCACAAGATCCGGGACTACGATGTGCGGCGATTCTACGACGCGGCGAAGGATCAACTCACGCCGCTGTTTTATGAGAACGACCGGTCGATGCGCGAATCGGGTTTCGACCCCTCGAGCCGGTTTGGGCAGTTCGGCGCGGAGACGATCAACTACGATCCGGTGTGTCTCAACTCGCTCCTGTACTTGATGGAGACGCAGTCCGCCGAGATCATGGACATTCTGAAGCAGAAACAGCGGGCGGAGGAGTGGCGCAGGCGGGCGGAGGATCGTGCGCGGCTGGTCAACCAGCTGATGTGGGACCCGAAGGAGGGCCTCTATTTCGACTACGATTTCCTGAACCGGCGCGTGCGGCGGTATCCGTTCCTCACCACGTTTTATCCGCTGTGGGTAGGCCTTGCGAGCGAGGAACAGGCAGCGCGCGTAATGAGCCGCCTCGCTCTGTTCGAGCGCTCCGGCGGGCTGCAAACCAGCACGCATCGAAGCGGCGATCAGTGGGATGCGCCCTTCGGATGGGCGCCGCTTGAATGGATCGCCGTTCAAGGGATGCGGAGATACGGGTACGCCGCGGAGGCGGACCGGGTGTCGAAGAGGTTCACTACGCTGGTGGAGGATTTGTTCCAGAAGCACGGAACGATCCTGGAAAAGTACGACGTGGTGAACCGGAACCGCGATCCGGCAGGCGAATTGCGATTCGGCTACACCACGGACGAGGCGGGATTCGGTTGGACCAACGCGGTATATACCGCACTACTCGACGGCGAGCGCATGTAGCGCGCGAGATGCTGGCATTCCGGATGCACACGTTCATCGCGGAGGAGGTCATCCCCATGGCAGCCCGAAAGAGAAAATGCGCACATCCGGCTTGCGAGTGCAAGGTGGATAGCGGCACCAAGTATTGCAGCGAATATTGCAAGGACGCGGCCGATACCACTGAGATCGCCTGCAATTGCGGTCACGCCGGTTGTACTGAAAAGGCAGGCGCGCCGACTTTGACGGCCGGTAAGTGAGAATCGCCACCGAACGGGAATGGGTCGCGCTGCGCCAAAGCTGTTGGTGTACCCTCTGGCCGCTTTGGCCTTGTCGAATCTCCGCGCCGAAGTGATCGAGGCTTGGGACGGGTCGTTGTTCCGGGACGAGCCTCCGGCGGCTTTCGCCGAATTGCCGGTGTCACCGTTGCTCTCCCGCCAATTCCTACCGCTGGCTCTTCATCCCGCCGAGATTCCTAACGTCGTGCTCGATTTGGGTACCGAACCAGACGCAGAGCAGGAGACTGTCGCCGCGCGCCAGGACGCGGCCCCATCAGAAGCGTCGCCCAGAGGATCAGCGCACATCAGCCTCTTGCAGGTGGCCCTGGCCTGCGCGACTACAGTGCTGGCGCTCCTTCTGGTCGCCTCGATTGTGGGAATGCTGATGGTGCGGCGCGCCGTGTGGGGAGGCGTACAGACACCCAAGCGGCAGGGCCGCCGGGCGGCATCCGCATTGCACCGCTTCAAGTAATGGTTGTGCGCCTTATCCTTGTGCTCCTGGCGTTTCGTGGCGTGTGGGCCGATCCACTGAACCGCGACTCGCCGCAGAGCGCCGTGACTGCGTTCCTACAGGCGTGCCACTCGAAAGACTACCGGCGTGCGGCGCGGTATCTCGACCTGCGCAAACTTCCCTCCAACGAACGATCAAAGCAGGGAACTCAGCTTGCCGAACAATTGGGGCAAATCCTGGATGCCGACACCCAGTTCGACGAGGCGGAGCTGAGCAAAGATCCGGATGGCGCAGAGAGGCAATCGGTGGCGTCCTTCCATTTGGATAACAAGGATGTCAACCTTCAATTGGAGCGTGTAAAGCTGCGATCCGACGTGTCCGTGTGGCTGTTCGCATCCGATAGTGTGGAGCTGATTCCGCGGATTGCCAAGGCATCCAGCGATTCGCTCATAGAAAAATACATGCCGGACCCGCTGGAGAACTGGAAATTGCTGGACATTCCGCTCTGGCAATGGCTTGCCCTGGTGCTGCTGGCCGGTGTTCTGTCGGCCCTCTCGCGGATCGCTTGCAGGCTTGTCATGGTGTGGTTGACGCCGGCGATGAAGCGCATTGCGCCACGCATCGGTCCTGTCTACCTCGAGGACTTCATGGGCCCCCTGCGTCTGCTGCTGGTCACGCTGGGATTCCGCGCCGGGATGGAGTGGATTGCGCCTCCACCCCGACTGGCGCGCTACCTGGAGCATGTCGTGGCTCTGCTGTTCTTCTGGGCAGCAGCCTGGCTCGGCATGAAGGTTGTGGACCTTGTGATCATGCACGTGCGCGCCGCGCTCCACGCCAAGCACCAGACGTTCGCGTACTCTGTGCTGCCCCTTGCCACGCGCGTGACGAAAGTCATTATTGCGGTCCTGGCCGCTGTGACCGTACTCAGCAACTGGGGGTATAACACGACGACCATCCTCGCGGGGCTCGGCGTAGGCGGAGTCGCCGTGGCATTGGCCGCGCAGAAGACGATCGAGAACCTGTTCGGGGGAATCTCCGTGATCACCGACCGGCCGGTCATAGTCGGCGACTACTGCAAATTTGGCGACCGCTCCGGAACGGTTGAGGACATCGGGCTGCGGTCGACACGAATTCGCACCTCAGATCGCACACTGGTGACTGTTCCGAACGGCGCATTCTCCATGATGACCCTTGAGAACTTCAGCCGGAAGGACAAGACCTGGTTCCACGTCATGTTGAACCTGCGCCGCGACACTACGCCCGACCAGGTGCGTGAATTGTTGCGGTCGCTCACGCGAATTCTTCAACGGAGGTCGAAGGCCGAGACAGGGAACCATCCCGTGAAGTTTGCAGGAGTGGGGACATACTCCCTCGACCTCGAAGTCAATGCGTATTTCTCGACCACCGACGACGATGAAATGGCATCCATTCAGGAGGAACTCTTTCTGGAGATTCTGGATGCGATAGAGGCCGAAGGAACCGCACTGGCTCTGCCCACCCAGGCATACTATACGATGGGCAATGGATCCGCGGCGGGCGAATCAGCTGCCCGGCCGGGAGCGGCAAGTCCGCGGTAGCCCTTCAACCCTTACTTTTTTTCCGGCTGGGCCGGTATTTTTTCCCTACCGGAGCGCCCTTTGAGGCGGCCGGCGATGCTAAGGCGCTGATATCGTGTCTGTGGCACCCCGGATGCAGTGCCTGCGTCAGCGCCCTTCAAACAGTTTCGAATCTGAAAGAGAGGCGAAATATGCGAAGAATGCTGACCATTTGCGCGCTGGGGGCGGTATGTGCCGCGCTGGCGCTAGCCGAGAGCTGGACCGGACTACTAATCGACGGCGCCTGCTACGCATCCAAAAAGGACGCAAGTGTCTGTGCGCCGGCAGCCTCTACCACCACGTTTGCTCTGGTAGCAGCGGGGAAGGTGTACAACTTCGATGACGCTGGGAATGCGAAAGCCGCGGAAGCGATGAAGAGCCGCGCTGATCGATCCGCAGACCCGAACAGAGCCGCAGCATCCGGGGTCGCCGCCAAGGTCACCGGCACGAACGGGCCGAATAACACGCTCAAGGTTGAGACGATCGAAGTCCAGTGAAAGACGCTCACGCGCGAGCGTGATGAATATAACGAGAGAAGCAAGGCCGGCGCGCCCCAACTGCTGGAGAGCAAAGGGTGTGTGAGGCACCGTACTGGTGTGCCCGGGAAATGATATGCTGTTGGCTGATGTGGACGGCCTCAGGTTTCCCTGCTTTTCTTCTTCTTCCGGGACTCATCGTGGGTAGCGCGGGTTTTTGCCGGGGGCAACGGCTTCCCGCCGAACCCGAAGTCAAGGAGCGCCAATCGGTTATTCAAAAATTCGCCGATGAGAAGCTCGCCGTCTGGCAGCAGAGGCTCAACCTGCAGGAGTGGCGGATTTCGGTAATGATCGCGCCGGCGTCCGATTTGCGCCCGCAAACAGTCGGTAACATCCATTGGGACAGCGCTGGGAGAACGGCCGTGATCCGCATTCTCGATCCGGCCGACTACCACATGGCGTGGCAGCCGATGTTGCAGGACATGGAATTCACCGTGGTTCACGAGTTGATCCACCTGGAACTGGTCCCGTTGCTTGCCGACCTGCAACGCAACGAAGCCAGCCGGCGCGACGAAGAATTCGCGGTGAACCATCTCGCGGAAGCACTGCTGCATCTGCAGGCCAACACGGTGACCCAGCCGCAGTCGCCGATCGGAACGGCTACTTCTTCGGCAAAGTAAACAGGAACGTCGCGCCCTTGCCGAGTTCCGACTCCACCCAGATCCGGCCTTCGTGACGGCTCACGATCTTGCGGCAGATCGCCAGACCCATGCCGCTGCCCGGCATTTTGTCGCGCGGGTGTAGCACTCTGAATATTCCAAAGATCTTCTCCGCATACTGCGGCTCGATCCCGATTCCATTGTCCTTCACGGCAAAGACCCATTCGTCGCCCACGGCTCGCGCGGAGACGTGAATTCGCGGCGGTTCCGTATTCCGGAACTTGATCGCGTTGACCAGCAGGTTCTGGAACAGGCGCGTCAATTGCACCGGGTCGCCCATCACTGCCGGCAGTGGGTGGCGTTCGATCCCGGTTCCGCTCTCTTCGATCAGCGGCGTCAGATTTCCGATGGCGTCGTCGAGGGCGTCGTCGCACATCATAGGCGCGAAGAAATCACTCCCGCGAGCCTCCACCCGCGAAAAGTCGAGCAGGTCGTGAATCAGCGTTTCCATTCGGCCGGCGTTCTCCACGATTGCGTTAATGAACTGATCCGCTTCTGCGTGGAGCCGCCCCTGGTAGCGCCTGGCCAGCAATTGCGCGTAGATGGAGACCGTGCGGAGCGGCTCCTGAAGGTCGTGGCTGGCGGCATAGGCGAACTGTTGCAGCTCCTCGTTGGACCGCAACAGTTCGTCCGTGCGCGCCAGCACACGCTCCTCCAGGCTGGCGTTCAGCAGGCGTATCTGCTCCTCCACCTTTTTGCGCCCGGAAATATCGCGAATCGTGCTGGTTACTACGACGCCGTCTTCTGTATCCAGAGGACTGGAGCGGATCTCAACCGGGAACTCGACGCCGCCCTCCCGTTTCGCGACCAGTTCGACTCCGCGGTCCAGGCGCTGTTCCGCCGGCCTTCCGGGCGCCAGGACGAAACTCCACTCCGGCACCAGCGTCCGAATACTATTCGAGATCAGCCGGTCCCGCCCGATGCCGAAGACGATCTCGGCCTGCGAGTTGACCATCACGATCTCACCATCCGGGCGGCACATGACCATCGCGTCCGGAGCTGCTTCCAGCAGCCCGCGAAACTTCTGCTCGGCCTTCTGCAACACCTCCGCCTGCTTTCGCAAGACATCGGCCTGCTCCTTCAACTTCGCGTTGCTGCGGCTGAGCTCCACGAACACCGCGACCTTGGAACGCAGGACCTCGGGTACAATCGGCTTGAAAAGAAAATCGACCGCACCCAGGTCGTAGCCCCGGAAGAGATGCTCTTCGTTGCGATAACCGGTGAGGAACAGGATCGGAATCTGCCGGGAGCGCGGCCGGCTGCGGATGAGCTCCGCGGTTTCGAAACCGTCCATCTCCGGCATTCTCACATCGAGCAGAATGGCCGCGAAGTCGTCATGCAGGAGGTGGCGAAGGGCCTCTTTGCCTGAGCCCGCCAGCACCAGCTCTTCACGAAGTCCGCTGAGAGCCGCCTCCAGCGACACGAGATTCTCCGGAGTGTCATCCACCAGGAGGATCTTCATGCGTCGTTCGGCGCTTGATTCCTTTGCCACGACTACTGCACCGGCTGCGGGTGTCATGTGCGATTACCCGTGACGGTTAGTTTATTCGAAGGTGCCTCATGGGTGTGAACCAGCCAGACGCGCAGCACCGAAAAAAGCTGGTCCAGATCCACGGGTTTGGTGATGTAATCCGACGCGCCGGCCTCGATGCACTTGGCGCGGTCGCCCTTCATGGCCTTCGCGGTAACCGCGATGATTGGCATCGTGCGGAACTCAGGGATCTGGCGGATGGCGCGCATGGTTTCATAGCCGTCCATCTCGGGCATCATGATGTCCATGAGGACGCCGTCCACGTCGGGCGTCTTCAGAAGCACTTCAATTCCAGTGCGCCCGTTTTCGGCGTGCAAGACCTGAAGATTATGCTGTTCCAGGACGGTCGTCAGTGCGAAGATATTGCGCACGTCGTCGTCCACCACCAGTACCTTCTTGCCTGTCACGGTCGGATCGTTGTGACGGATCGTGTTGAGGATCTCCAGTTGCGCATCCGAAAGATCGGCGTGCGCGCGGTGGAGGAACAGGACCGTCTCCTCCAGAAGGCGGTCCGGCGAATCCGCGTATCTTACGACAGAGTGTCGGGAAAGCCGCCGGATCTCGTTCTCCACCTCCGGGCCCAGCTTCCCGCCGCCGAAGATTACGGCCGGCGGAGTCTGGGGGCCGCCATCGGCCTGAATTTCTTCGACCAGTTGTAGCGCGGAAATATCGCTGATGTGCAGGCCCAACGCGATCCCATCCAGATAGGTCTGTTTGGCGGTCGCCAGCGCCTCTCCGCCCGAGCCAACGGCGAGAATGTCCACGCCCTTGCCACCCAACAGCTCCTGCAGGCTGGTGCGCCGCGATTCATCCTCGGCTACGAGCAACAGCTTCTTCGTGCGGGGCTGAATCGAATAGTGGATCGTGTCGAATGCGGCGTTCAGGTTGTCCGTGGTAACCGTTTTCTCCAGGTAGGTCATGGCGCCCAGTGCCAGACCGCGCCGCCGGTTCTCGTCACCAGTGATGACATGCACCGGGATGTGGCGGGTCTGCGGGTCATGCTTCAACCTGTCGAGGATGGTCCAGCCCGCCATGTCGGGCAGGGTGATGTCCAGTGTGATCGCGCCCGGGCTGAACTCGCGGGCCAGTGTCAGGGCGATCCCGCCGCGCAGGGCCACGAGTGCTTTGATCCCGCGATCGCGAGCCATATCCATGAGGATGCGCGCGAAGGTGATGTCGTCTTCCACGATCAGCAACACCGGATCGTTCGGCCGGATCATGTGCCGGTCGTCCTCGATGTCGATATCGTGCACAACGGCAACTGGCGCCGAGGAAGGCGCCGGCAGGATGATATCCAGCGTTTCGTCGACCGGCGACGCCAAAGCGCTGCTGCCCTGCCACATCTCGGCAGCCGCAAGGGCGGGCTGCGCGTCCGCTTTCATGATCGTCACCGGTGTTACGTAGGTTTGCGGCAGATACAAGGTAAACGTACTGCCCACGCCGGGGGAGCTCTGCAGACGGATTTCGCCGCCGAGCAACCGCGTCAGTTCGCGGCTGATCGAGAGGCCGAGTCCGGTGCCGCCGTATCTCCGGCTCGTGGTACCGTCCGCCTGCTGGAACGCTTCGAAGATGATGTGCTGCTTGTCGTGCGGGATACCGATGCCCGTATCCGATACCGAAAAGGCGATCACGCTCTTCACGCGATTCAGGACCGAATGAGTCGCACTCCACCCTGACGTGGCGCGTTCGATGCGCAGCTTCACCGATCCGTGCTCGGTGAACTTCAACGCATTCGAAAGCAGGTTCTTGAGCACCTGCTGCAGGCGCTTGGAGTCAGTGATGATGGTCTCGGCTTGCACGCTCTCGGCGAGGTCGATGAAGAGATCGAGTCCCTTGCCGTCCGCAACGTGCCGGAAGGTGCGCGAACAGAAGTCGCGCACCTCGCTGAAGCGGACGCTGCCGACTTCCACATCCATCTTTCCGGATTCGATCTTGCTCAGATCCAGAATGTCGTTGATCAGCGCGAGCAGGTCGGTGCCCGAGGAATGAATCGTCTCCGCGTACTTGACCTGTTTCTGCGTCAGCGTGTTCTCGGAGTTTTCCGCCAGCATTTGCGCCAGGATCAGCAGGTTGTTCAACGGCGTGCGCAGTTCGTGGCTCATGTTGGCCAGGAACTCGCTCTTGTATTTCGAGGTTAGCGACAACTGCTCGGCTTTCTCCTCCAGCGCCGCTTTGGCCTGTTCGACTTCGCGATTCTTGGTTTCTACCTCGTTCTTCTGCTCGGCCAGCAGGTGCGCCTTTTCCTCGAGTTCGGCATTCGTCTTCTGCAATTGCTCCGCGAGCGCCTGGCTCTGCTTCAAAAGCTGCTCCGTCCGCATCGTGGCCGCGATGGTATTCAGCACGATGCCGATCCCCTGCGTGAGCTGATCCAGGAACGCGAGGTTGACGTCGGTGAAGTGGCGGAACGAGGCCAGTTCGAGCACCGCCCGGGCCTCGCCTTCGAACAGCACCGGCAGCACCACGATGCTGAGTGGAGTTGCTTCGCCCAGGCTGGAAGTGATCTTGACGTAATCGTGCGGTACGTCGGTTACCAGGATGCGGCGCTTCTCCAGGCCGCACTGGCCAACGAGGCCCTGCCCCATGCGGAACTCGGTGGGAACGCCGCTGGTCAGGTCGGCGGCGTACGCTGCAAGCAGCTTGAGCGTCTGCGCGTCCCCGGTCGAATCGGTGATATAGAACGTTCCGTGTTGCGCACCCACGAGAGGCGTCAGCTCGCTCAGCAGGAGTTTGGACACAGTCAACAGGTCGCGCTGGCCCTGCATCATGCCGGTGAATTTTGCGATGTTGGTCTTGAGCCAATCCTGATCGGTGTTCTTGCGCGTCGTCTCCGCCAGATTGACGATCATCTCGTTGATGTTGTCTTTGAGTGCCGCGACCTCACCCAGGGCTTCGACCGCGATCGAGCGCGTGAGGTCGCCCTTCGTCACGGCGGTGGCTACATCGGCGATTGCGCGCACCTGGGTGGTCAGGTTCGCGGCGAGCTGGTTTACGTTGTCCGTCAGGTCGCGCCAGATACCGGCGGCGCCCGGCACGCGAGCCTGGCCGCCGAGCTTGCCCTCGATTCCGACTTCGCGCGCGACGTTGCTGACCTGGTCGGCGAACACGGCCAGAGTGTCGATCATCTCGTTGATGGTGTCGGCCAGTTCGGCGATCTCCCCTTTGGTTTCCAGCACCAGCTTGCGCTTCAGGTTGCCGTTAGCGACGTCGGTGACGACTTTGGCGATGCCGCGCACCTGGGTGGTCAGGTTCGCGGCCATGGAGTTCACGTTGTCGGTGAGGTCCTTCCATGTACCGCCGACGCCGCGCACGTCCGCCTGGCCGCCAAGAATGCCCTCGGTGCCGACCTCGCGCGCCACGCGCGTCACTTCGCTGGCGAAGCTGTTGAGCTGGTCCACCATAGTATTGATGGTGTTCTTCAGCTCGAGAATCTCGCCGCGCGCATCTACGGTGATCTTGGTTGAAAGGTCGCCTTTGGCTACGGCCGTGGTCACCTGGGCGATGTTGCGGACCTGAGATGTTAGGTTACCGGCCATCCAGTTGACGCTGTCGGTGAGATCCTTCCAGGTGCCCGCCACGCCGCGCACTTCGGCCTGGCCGCCGAGCTTGCCTTCCGTACCGACCTCGCGCGCCACGCGGGTTACTTCCGCCGCGAACGAGCTGAGCTGGTCCACCATGGTGTTGATGGTGTTTTTCAGCTCCAGAATCTCGCCGCGCACATCCACCGTGATCTTGCGCGAGAGATTGCCCGTGGCGACGGCCGTGGTGACCTCGGCGATATTGCGCACCTGCATGGTGAGGTTGGCCGCCATGGAGTTCACCGAGTCGGTGAGATCCTTCCAGGTGCCGGCCACGCCGCGCACTTCGGCCTGGCCGCCGAGCTTGCCTTCGGTGCCGACCTCGCGCGCCACGCGCGTGACTTCCGAGGCGAACGAGCTGAGCTGATCGACCATGGTGTTGATGGTGTTCTTCAGCTCCAGGATTTCACCGCGCGCGTCCACGGTGATTTTGGTGGTCAAGTCGCCCTTGGCAACTGCCGTGGTGACGCCCGCAATGTTGCGCACCTGGTTGGTAAGGTTGCTGGCCATGTAGTTGACCGAGTCGGTGAGGTCCTTCCAGGTGCCGGCCACGCCGCGCACGTCGGCCTGGCCGCCGAGCTTGCCTTCGGTGCCGACTTCCCGCGCCACGCGGGTGACTTCGCCGGCAAAGGCGTTGAGCTGATCGACCATGGTGTTGATGGTGTTCTTGAGCTCGAGAATCTCTCCGCGCACGTCGACCGTGATCTTGCGCGAGAGATCGCCCTTGGCCACGGCGGTCGTGACTTCCGCGATGTTGCGCACCTGTGCGGTCAGGTTGCGCGCCATCGAGTTGACGGAGTCCGTCAGGTCCTTCCAGGTGCCGCCGACGCCCCTGACCTCGGCTTGGCCGCCGAGTTTGCCTTCGGTGCCGACTTCGCGGGCGACACGGGTCACTTCACCCGCGAAGGCGTTGAGCTGGTCGACCATGGTATTGATGGTGTTTTTCAGCTCCAGAATTTCGCCGCGCACGTCGACCGTGATCTTGCGCGAGAGATCACCCTTGGCCACTGCCGTAGTCACTTCGGCGATGTTGCGCACCTGCGCGGTGAGATTGCCCGCCATGGAGTTGACCGAATCGGTCAAGTCCTTCCAGGTGCCGGCCACGTCGCGCACGTCCGCCTGGCCACCGAGCTTACCCTCGGTGCCGACCTCGCGCGCCACGCGCGTCACTTCCGATGCGAACGAACTGAGCTGGTCGACCATCGTGTTGATGGTGTTTTTCAGCTCCAGAATTTCGCCGCGGACGTCCACCGTGATCTTGCGCGAGAGATCGCCGCGCGCGACTGCCGTGGTGACCGCGGCAATGTTGCGGACCTGATTCGTCAGGTTGCTGGCCATCGAATTGACCGAGTCGGTGAGATCCTTCCACGTGCCGGCGACGCCTTTGACTTCCGCCTGTCCACCCAGTTTGCCCTCGGTGCCGACTTCCCGGGCAACGCGGGTCACTTCGCCGGCGAATGCGTTGAGCTGGTCCACCATGGTGTTGATGGTGTTCTTCAGCTCGAGAATCTCGCCGCGCACGTCCACAGTGATCTTACGCGAGAGGTCGCCGTTAGCCACTGCCGTAGTGACCTCGGCGATGTTGCGCACCTGGGCAGTCAGGTTGCCCGCCATGGAGTTCACGGAGTCGGTGAGATCTTTCCATACTCCGCCGACACCCTTCACCTGCGCCTGGCCGCCCAATTCGCCTTCCGTGCCCACTTCACGTGCCACACGAGTCACTTCGCTGGCGAATGCGTTGAGCTGGTCCACCATGGTGTTGATGGTGTTCTTCAGCTCCAGAATTTCACCCTGGACCCCCACGGTGATCTTGCGCGACAGGTCGCCATTGGCGACCGCGGTGGTAACCTCCGCGATGTTTCGTACCTGGGCAGTCAGGTTGCCGGCCATCGAGTTGACGGAGTCCGTCAAGTCCTTCCAGGTTCCGGCCACGCCGCGCACTTCCGCCTGGCCGCCGAGCTTACCCTCGGTTCCGACTTCGCGGGCCACGCGGGTCACTTCACCGGCGAACGCGTTGAGCTGATCGACCATGGTGTTGATGGTGTTCTTCAGCTCCAGAATTTCACCACGCACGTCCACGGTGATCTTTCGTGACAAGTCGCCCTTGGCGACGGCAGTGGTGACCTCGGCAATATTGCGCACCTGGTTGGTCAGGTTGCCGGCCATGGAGTTCACGGACTCCGTGAGATCCTTCCAGGTGCCGGCGACGCCCTTCACTTCCGCCTGTCCGCCCAGTTTGCCGTCGGTGCCGACCTCCCGGGCAACACGGGTCACTTCCGAAGCGAACGAGCTGAGCTGATCCACCATGGTGTTGATCGTGTTCTTCAGCTCCAGAATTTCGCCGCGCACCTGCACTGTGATCTTGCGCGACAAGTCGCCGTTGGCGACGGCCGTGGTGACCTCGGCGATATTGCGTACCTGGGCAGTCAGGTTGCCCGCCATCGAGTTGACGGAGTCCGTCAGGTCTTTCCAGGTTCCGGCGACGCCGCGAACATCCGCCTGGCCGCCCAGAATACCCTCGGTACCGACTTCGCGCGCGACGCGCGTCACTTCGGATGCGAATGCGTTGAGCTGATCGACCATGGTGTTGATCGTGTTTTTCAGCTCCAGAATTTCGCCGCGTACGTCCACCGTGATTTTGCGGGAGAGGTCGCCGTTGGCCACGGCCGTGGTGACCTCGGCGATGTTGCGCACCTGGGCGGTCAGGTTACCGGCCATGGAGTTCACCGAGTCGGTGAGGTCCTTCCACACGCCGGCAACGCCCTTCACTTCCGCCTGTCCGCCGAGTTTGCCCTCCGTGCCTACCTCCCGGGCAACACGGGTCACTTCCGAAGCGAACGAGCTGAGCTGATCCACCATCGTGTTGATGGTATTCTTCAACTCCAGAATCTCGCCCTGCACATCCACCGTGATTTTGCGCGACAGATCGCCATTCGCAACGGCGGTGGTGACCTCGGCGATGTTGCGCACCTGATCCGTGAGGTTACCGGCCATGGAGTTCACCGAGTCGGTGAGGTCCTTCCACACCCCGGCGACACCTTTGACCTCGGCCTGTCCGCCCAGTTTACCCTCGGTGCCGACTTCCCGGGCAACACGGGTCACTTCCGATGCGAACGAGTTCAACTGCGCCACCATGGTGTTGACGACGCGGGCGGTGTGCAGGAACTCGCCTTTGAGGGAACGCCCTTCCACCTCGAGCGCCATGGTCTGCGACAGGTCGCCCTTGGCGACGGCGCCGATCACACGCGCTACCTCCGTGGACGGCTGCACCAAATCGCCGATCAGCCCGTTGACCGCCTCGATGCACGATGCCCATTCGCCTTGCGCCGATCCGAGGCTCGCCCGTTGGTTGATCCTGCCTTCTTTGCCGACGGCGCTGGAGATCCGCGAGAACTCGCTCGCCATCCGCTCGTTCAATTTGAAGATGTCATTGAGAGTGTCGGCGATTTTGCCCGCAATGCCCGTTTGGTCAACTGGCAGGCGAACCGAAAAATCGCCGTCCTTGAAAGCCATCAGCGTCTTCAAGAGCGTTTTGGTGTCGAGTGTCTCCATCACCGATTCAGTCTTCATTGGAAACTCCCTTTGTCTTCACCGGTTCAAGCAAGTCCTTGAACACGGATCCCAAGGCGAGAAACTGATCTAAATTCGAGGGTTTTCGCAGATAGCACTTGGCGCCCAGGCGCGTCGCCCTCAGCCGGTCTTTCGGCGAATCGGACGAAGTCAGCACCGCCACCGGCACGTGTGCCAGCCAGGTGGACTCCTGGAGACGCTCCAGGACCTCGAGTCCGTCATGCTTCGGCAGATTCAGATCGAGAATGATCAATCCGAAATCGGGCGGTGCATCCGGAGCGCGGTCGCCGGAAATGATCGCCAGGACCTCTTTTCCGTCCGACACCACGCGCATCGTGTATTCAACCCCGTGCTCTTCGAGAGCTGCGCGGATCAGGTACACATCAGACAGATTGTCTTCCGCCAATAGAATTCCATGCATTAGTTTTGTTCCCACCGGTGCACTTTTTGCATGCGCTGGCGTGCAGCTCCTGGTACGAGGTTAGTGCTGTATCTTACATCCTCCATGCTCATCTGCCAAAATCTACACGACCATCGTGCTGGACACGCAATCGAATGACCCAACGTGCGAATATTCGCAGAGAATTTGCAAGTGATCTGCCTAACCCGTCTCCGCTAGTAGATCGGATTGAATCTGCGCGCGGGACGCGCACTTGTTTTTAGTGCCATGTGGTCGCCAATACGCCGATGCCTGGGAGAGGCCGGTTTTGGGCAGCAATGTGCTCGCCAGCAGGCAGCTACAGGTTTCGGCGAACCGGGGACGGCATACCAATGAGCGGACGGGCGCAGGTCATTCTTGTCGTCGATGATGAAACACACCAGCGGGCACGGATGAGGCGCCTCCTGCGAAAGATAGGTTACGAGGTCATCGGTGCCAGAGACTATGCAGAAGCGAGTGCCCTTTACCAGCGGCGTCATGATGAAATCGATATGCTGGTAATCGACGTCTCGCTGCCAGGTTACTACGGGTGCGAACTAGCGAAGACGGCGCTCACCATCTGTCCCAGCGTGAAGGCGCTAATGATCTCCGGAGACACGGGGGCCAAGGTGTGCAAGTTTTATGGGATCTCGCCCTCCGACGTGCATTTCTTGAAAAAGCCGTTCCGCGACTCCGACCTTGTGGCACGTGTCAGATACCTGTTGGAGACAACCGAATTGGGCTGCGGCGATGCTGACGGCGCCTCCGCCTAGCGTCCGGGGACCGGAAACTTCCCATTCGACAGGATACTCGCGCAGACATCGCGGGGATATGTATTTGCCCTGGATCGGCCACATGGCGCCCCTGTGGACCCGCCCACACCAGAACCTCAGAATCCAGTTCAACATATCTCAACTTTCCGGTGGTCCTATCGAGTTGCTGCCCGGCTCCGTCTGGCAGGGAGAGGCCGGATCTTGCTCAGAGCCGGATTTCCGCCTCCGAACGGATTGTTCCGGGCCGTCATCCTGGGCCGGTTTACGGAGTCTGATTCAGCAACAAAGTCTGCGACCCCTCGCCAGACGGGCTGGACGGAGCAATCCTCGGGCCAGAACGGTCTCCCTATCGTACGTCCCATCAAGAATGTGCGGCGTCACAATTCGGCCGTGCAGTTGCAAGTGTCCCCGAGTACATGACTTTGTCCGACACAATCTTATTGTAAAATGGCGGGAGTTGTCGGAGATCGGAGTTTTCTGTGGCGCACGTCTTGGTGGTTGAGGACGATGCCGTTCAACGGTCGGATCTGGCGGAGATGGTGGCAGCCTGCGGCTTCGAGGTCGTTGTCGCAGGCGATGGACGAGAGGCCCTTGCGAGAATTGCAGCGACGCCGGTGAACGCGATCCTTACCGACCTGGTGATGCCGCGCATGGACGGAATCTCGCTGCTCAAGGAAATGTCCGCGCGGGGAGACCATACGCCTGCGATTGTCCTTACCGCATGCGGCGGCATCGACAAGGCAGTTTCAGTTGTCCACGATCTCAAGGCTTTCTGGTTCCTGGAGAAGCCGGTCCAGCCGGGCGTATTACGGACTCTGCTCGAACGCGCCATTGAGAAACATCACCTATTGCAGGAGGCCGACCGCTTACAGCGCCAACTCAGCTATCAGGGCGTTCTGTGCGAGCTGGTTGGCGACTCGCCGTGCATGCAGGAAATCTACTCGTTGCTGCGCCAGGTCGCACCTACCAGCGCATCGGTTCTGATCAGCGGGGAAAGCGGCACGGGCAAAGAGTTGGTGGCGCGCGCCATTCATAGCCTGAGCCCGCGCAGCGCGGGTCCCTTCATCGCCATCAATTGTGCCGCGCTGCCGGAGAGCCTGATGGAGAGCGAGCTCTTCGGACATGAGAAGGGTGCGTTCACGGGTGCGGCTGAGCGCCGCGCGGGCTGTTTCGAACAGGCACACCATGGAACTCTGCTGCTGGACGAAATCGGCGAAATGCCGATTGCCACGCAAGCCAAGCTTCTGCGGGTGATCGAGGAATCCAAAGTGCGGAGGCTCGGCGGCAGCAGCGACATCCCGATCTCCGTGCGCGTCCTGGCCGCGACCAACCGCAAGCCGGAACAGGCGATCGAGAATAAACACCTCCGCGAAGACCTCTATTATCGCTTGAACGTGTTTCACGTTTCGTTGCCTCCTCTTCGTGAGCGTACGCAGGACATCCCCGCGCTTTCCGGGGCGCTCATTCGCGATTTGAATCGCAGGCACGGCTGCCGCGTCACGGGGCTGACTGCCGAAGTGCTGGAACGCTTCCAGGCATTCTCCTGGCCCGGGAATGTCCGCGAGATGCGAAATGTGATCGAGCGCGCAGTGATAGTCGCCGCCGAAGGCGAGATCGAGCTTCGCCATCTGCCGTCCAGCATGGGGCCGGGCACCGCGACGCCCCCGGTCCAGCCGGCGGCTGTAGCCGCGGCCGTGCCAGACGATGTCTTGCAGGTTCGTGTCGGCAGCCGCATGGAGGAGGTCGAGGAGGCCTTTCTTCGCCTCACCTTGAAGCACACGAATAACAACAAACGCAAAGCCGCTCAGATGCTCGGTCTTTGCCTGCGCACGCTGCATAACAAACTGCATGCCTGGGAGGAACGCAAGCAAGGCACTGTCGCGGCTGCGGCGGGCGGGGACCAGCTCGGCGCACCCTAGCGCCTTATGCCGCGAGCGACCGGCATCAGGATGGAAGGGTAAAGCACACCGCGAAACCATCGCCCGCCGGTGGTTCTGCCCAGATGCGTCCCCCATGCGACTCGATAATGGCTTTGCAGATTGCGAGTCCCATTCCAGGACCGGTGCGGTGTAATCGTTCGAGCGGACGAAAAATACGTTCCAAATCGCCGGCTTCGACGCCCTGACCGTTGTCGCGGATGCGGAAGAGCCATTGGTCGCCTTGTCTGGCCGCGCTGATATGCACCCTGGCCCCGGCATGACCGCCATGCGTCACGGCGTTGCGAACCAGCTCTTCCAGGAGCTGGATCAGACGGTCCGAATTGGCCCGGACGCGCGGCAGGGGGTCGTAGGAGACCTCCGCCCCATTTTCGCGAAGGAGCTGTTCAAGTCTTGCCAACGCGCCGCGAACCAGGACATCCATTCCGATGGACTGAGCCGGCGGCTCAGGAGTTTCAAGCGCAACCGAATAAGCCGTCAGACGGTCGATGAGCGAGTCCAGATTCCGGGCACCTGCGGCAATGAAGCCGAGACGCTGCTCGAGATCGGCAACAGGGCCGGTTCCCTTATCTCTGAGGAGGAGCTCGGTGTGCGCACGTATGGTGCGCACCGACGTCTTCAAGTCGTGGCACAGACGAAGAAGAAGCCTGGTCGTGTCCGTGTTCGTGGTCATCGGCCGAGCCATTATAGACGAAAGACGGGTCGGGAAGGCCCATTTTGAAACGCCCTTGTCCATCGCCGCGAAATGTCAGGATGCCCGCGGATGGAATTGCCCCTGACAATGTGAAAAAATAAACAAGTCCATTACTCCGACCCGACATCAGGAGTTGATGGAGAGGGGCTGATTTCTGCCTCGCGCGTGATGCGGCTCGTGATTTTGGCAACATTGTTCCTGGCCTTGCTCGCGACGGCCGCCGACCGTCCCGGAGACTGGACGGGCAACTATCCTCCGTGCGAGCGGAGTGCCGATCTATTGAGGCGGGACCGCATGGACCTCGGCGTCCGCCTTTCCACATCTAATCGGGAGCTGTCGGCGGCGTTTGCGCGCGCCATGGACTTCTGGTCCGGCATTCTGGACATGAGGTGGCACCTGGAGGATGGCCGGAACTGCGCCATTCAGATCGTTGACGGCGAGCCCGGCCTGTTCAAACCGGCGGAAGCCGCGCGGGCGCAGTTCCCCGGATCGCCGGCGTTTCAGGGGTGGATCGCTTTCAATCCCCGGATCACCCTTTCCGCGGATGAGCTGTTCTCGGTGGCAATCCACGAAATCGGGCACGTATTGGGGCTGCAACACAGTCCAAACGCATACTCCGTGATGTACTTCCTTGCCCTGGAGGGCCCGGTCGCTCTGGATGATGGCGACCTTGCGGCTCTGGCCGCCCATCACAAGCTGCGAGGGGCAGGTCCCCTGCCTGACAGCCTGAGCGTTGATTTCGAAGCTCCGGCCCATTCCGCACAGTGAGGATCGAAAATAGAGCACTTCGGGCCTGCCTTGACGCATCTGGCTTACGGCCTTTGATCACGGCAGGAAGAAAAGGCGCTTGGCATTGAACCGCAGAATCCGGATCGCCGTCCTGTTGCTGCTCTCAGCAACGGCGCAGCGCTTCGCCTGCGGGCAGATTCCCACGCCTTCCGCAAGTTCCAAGCCCGCAGCGGAAAAGCCGCCGGAGCCGGATCCTTTTGGCCGCGACACGCCTCACGGGTGTGTGATGGGCTTCCTGCGCGCGGCTACGCGGGAGAACTACGTCCGGGCTGCCGAATATCTCAACCTGAAAGCCAAAACCGATGCGCCCGAACTGGCGCACAAGTTGCGGATCATTCTGGATGTCGGGCTGGCGGCGAATCTCGATCTTGTCAGCAGGGAACCGGAGGGCGACTTACTCGACGGTTTGTCCGAGAACCGCGAACGGATTGGCACTATTGATACCGGAACGGTCAAACTCGACGTTCTGCTCGATCGTGTACGCCAGGGCAGCCGGCCGCCTATCTGGCTATTTTCGGCCGAGACCCTACACAGCGTACCGTCGGTATTCGACGAGATCAACGCGTACGGCGTCGAGAGGCTTGTCCCGGAGGGGCTCCGCGAGATCCGAATCCTGAAAGTCCCTCTATATCGCTGGCTGGAAGTGGTGCTCGGCGTGGTTCTCGCGCTGGTGCTCGCCAGACTGGCGACGCACCTGCTCGTCCTGCTCCTGCGCCCCGTGATCCGCCGAATGACCCGCGAGGAGGTTGACCAGCGCCTGTCCAGGATGACGGCTCCGCTCCGGGTGATTTTTCTGGCAGCCGGCGTACGCATGCTTGCTGCGTTCTCGGCGACCGTGCTCGGCCGGCAGGCGTGGACCAACCTCGCGGCTGTCCTGGCAGTCATCGGTTTCGCATGGCTTCTGATCCGGCTCAGCGACATCGTCGCCGAGCTCGCAAGACGGCGTTTGACGCGGAGCCAACGTGCCGGCAAGCTGGCGGTACTCAACCTTTTCCATCGCCTGTCCAAGATCGTGGTGGCGATTCTGGCGGTTCTCCTGATGATCTACGTGTCCGGAAAGGACGTTACTACGCTCCTCGCCGGCCTCGGTCTCGGCGGTATCGCGATCGCGTTCGCCGCGCAGAAGACCCTGGAGAACCTTTTCGGCGGCGTCTCGATCATCTCCGATGAGCCCATGAGGGTCGGAGACTTCTGCCGCATCGGCGACAAGACGGGCACCATCGAAGACATCGGGCTGCGCTCGACCCGTGTCCGCACCATGGATCGGACCGTCGTCTCGATTCCCAACGGGCAACTGGCGCAGATTAATATCGAAAACTTCGCATTGCGCGACAAGTTCTTCTGCAATCACCAGATCGGCTTACGGTATGAAACCACGCCCGAGCAGATGCGATCGGTGCTGGCCGGGGTTCGCGAGCTGATGCAGGCATATCCGAATGTCGAAAAGGAGTCGCTGCGTGTTCGCCTGACGGCATTCGGCGCCTCGGCGTTCAA
Organism: Candidatus Acidiferrales bacterium; assembly: GCA_035499435.1. Classification (GTDB taxonomy): domain Bacteria; phylum Acidobacteriota; class Terriglobia; order Bryobacterales; family Bryobacteraceae; genus Solibacter. The sequence continues at coordinate 43,527 of DATJYW010000080.1, forward strand.
TCTAGAGCTGTTCGCGTATCTGTCCGCCGCCGACTACCCGGCCTTTCTGGCGATGCAGGAGGAGATCCTGCTGGCAGTACTGGACATCGTGGTCGCCAGCGGCTCCGGGCTCGCGTTCCCTTCGCAAACCACGTACCTGGCACGGGACAAGACAAGCCATCACGGCTCCATCGAGCAAGCCGCAGCCAGAATCCGCCTCAGGCAGGAACAGTCGCGCCCCGCGGTGTCGGGGTCGGGAACAAAATAAATCAGTCTAGTGACCTTTGCATCCAAAGGGCGGGATTGTGTGCGGCGGCCGCCCGGTGCGCACATCCGATGCCGGCGTGAAGGAGGCCGGAATATGAGCTCGGCTGCAAAATCTCCCAAAGCGGTCACCGCGCGCCAGACTGCACGGCCGTATCCGTCCCTGTACCAGATCAACACCCGCGTTCTGCTCACGTCGCTGGGCGCCGGTCTGGGCCGTCCCGCCACGCTGGATGACGTGCCCGATTCCGAATTGGATCGCATCGCCGCTGCCGGGTTCGACTGGGTCTGGTTCCTCGGTGTCTGGCAGACCGGCGCCGTGGGGCGCAGGATTTCGCTCGAAAATCCCGAGTGGCTCCGCGAATACCACGAGTTGCTGCCGGACTTCTCCGACCGGGACGTGTGCGGCTCGTGCTTCGCGATCCGTTCCTACACGGTTCATTCCGACTTCGGCGGGAACGCCGCCCTGGAACGCCTGCGGAAACGCATTCACCGCCGTGGCATGCGCCTGCTGCTGGATTTTGTGCCGAATCACATGGCACCGGACCATCCGTGGGTGCAGGAGCACGCCGAGTACTTCGTGCCCGGTACCGATGCCCAGCTCGAACGCGAGCCGCAGAATTACACGCGCATCGCTACTGCCGGGGGGCAAAACGTGCTGGCGTACGGCCGCGATCCATATTTCTCGGGATGGCCCGACACGCTGCAACTGAACTACGCCAACGCCAGCCTTCAGGAGGCGATGGCCACGGAATTGGAGAAGATCGCCGGGATGTGCGACGGCGTTCGCTGCGACATGGCCATGCTGATCCTGCCCGATGTTTTCGAACGGACCTGGGGAATGCGTCCGGCATCCTTCTGGCCCATGGCCATCGCCCGGGCGCGCGCCAGGCACCCGGGTTTTCTGTTCATGGCCGAAGTCTACTGGGATCTGGAATGGACTCTCCAACAGCAAGGCTTCGACTACACGTACGATAAGCGGCTCTACGACCGGCTCCGCGAAGGACACGCCCGGCCGGTTCGCGATCATTTCCGCGCCGACATGGATTTCCAGCGCCGGTCCGCGCGCTTCCTGGAGAATCACGACGAACCCCGCGCGGCTGCGGCGTTCCCGCCCGGAATACACCAGGCTGCCGCCGTCCTGACCTTTCTGTGCCCGGGCCTTCGCTTCATCCACCAGGGCCAGATGGATGGCTTCAACAAGCGGATACCCGTCCACCTCGGCCGCGGACCGGCCGAGGCGGGCGATGCAAGTGTGCACGATTTCTATGACCGGCTGCTCACCTGCCTTCGCCATCCTGCCGTTCAAGGCGATTGGCGAGTGCTGGAATGCAACCCCGCGTGGGACGGCAACTGGACCTGGGACTGCTACATCAGTTTTGCCTGGCGCGGTCCCGACCAGAACGTGTTGATCGCGATTGTCAATTACGCGGCCAACCAGTGCCAAGCCTACCTGCAAATTCCATTCGACGAGATCAAGGGCAAGACGATACGGCTGCGGGACCTGATGAGTCCGCATGCGTACGACCGGGACGGTGATGACGTCCGGGCGCGCGGCCTCTATCTCGACCTACCCCCGTGGGGCTATCACGTGTTTGAGTTGTCAACTCAGGCAAAGAGCGCCTAAGCCGCGGGGGTAACGACTTTTTTGAGTCTTTGCCGGCCCCTGCTCATCCAGGTGACAGAGGCTTTGCCATACGTCTCCAGACAAGTTCCGCCCCGTTCCGGGATGATCCGCGGTAAGGCATCTCGCGCCCTCGCGAGGCGGGAGGGACCACCATACCGCAATAGCGGCGTCGATCCGCCGTCACGGACGGGGCCGAACTAAGTTCTATGCCCTACAATCTCCGAAGATTTTAGATCGATTTCACACACACCTGCATCACGGCATGCGGGCAAGTAACTGCCCGGAGCAGGAGGCTCCACTTATGCCGTCGTCGCGAACGTTGATTGGTCCGGTCCTGATCGCCATGTTACTGCTGTGCGGCACTGGAATTGCCAGCGCCCAAACGATTGGTGCGAGTCCGCAAGTTCTCAACTTTGTCTATCAGATCGGCGGACCAAATCCGCCGGCACAGAATCTCTATCTCTCTGCCGACAGCCCGGCGCAGTTCGCCGTGACGATCTCCGGAGCACCGTGGCTCACCGTGTCGCCCACTGCCGGGATAACCCCCATCTCCCTGATTGCCTCTGTCACCGCGCCAGCGAACGCCACGCCGGGCACCCAGACCGGATCGATCATCATCGGGCCGCCCGCATCCACCGACGCGCTCAAGACGGTCGTGACCGTCAACCTTCAGATTCTGGCGGCTCCGCAGGGCAATCTTGTTGTCAATCCCAACAGCCTGACTTTCGACTACCAGATCGGAGGACCGTTCCCGCAGGGAACTTACGTTTCCATCACGAGCACAGGTGCGCCCGCATCCTTCAATCTCTCCACGACAACCTATGGCTCCAGCGGATGGCTTGCGGTCTCGACGACCGCCTACGTGACCCCTGCCACCGCCTATGTCACGGTGATCCCGCTGCCCACGATGGGGCCGGGCGTCTACAGCGGCGCGGTAATGGTCACCCCGAATTACGCAGGTGGTGTGGCGGTATCGATCCCAGTTACTCTGCGCGTAGCGTCGGCCGGCACACTGGTTGCGAGTCCCAGCTTCCTGTCGTTCAGCTATCAATCCGGCGGAAACCTGCCTCCGCCGCAGACCGTCGGCGTAGGGAATTCGACGGGTGGGGCCGTGCCGTTCACGGTCTCCGCTACCACGACCAGTGGCGGTAATTGGCTCGCCTACACGCCGCCATCAGGCACTACCCCGTTCAGCGTGGTCATCTCCGTCAACCCCACAACTCTGGGGCCCGGAGTTTACTACGGGACGGTCAACCTGGCTCCCACGGCATCCAATGTTTCGTCGAGCGTGATTCCGGTGACGCTGACGGTTTATGGCGTTAGCCAACTGATCGCCGACCCGGCCAGCCTCACGTTCAACTACGCTCCCGGCGGCGCGGCTCCGCCCCTCCAGTATGTCGCGGTGACCAGCACCAGCAGCCCGGTCAACTTCAACGTATCGGTCTCCGGTCTTTCATGGGTGAAGGCCTCCATCGCGTCGGGCACGACTCCAACCGGATTCTCGGTATCGGCGACTCCGCCTTCAAACGCCGCGCCAGGCACATACAACGCGAATATACTGCTCACGCCGACCAGCGGAGGCGGCGGGTCGGTCAACATTCCAGTCGTGGTGAAGGTGTCGGCGCCCAATTACCTCAATCTGAGCCGCACCAGCGTGACCTTCGAATATTCCACGTCGGGCGTCAACCCCGCGCCGGTCGTGGTTTCGGTCACCAGCACCAACGGGCCGCTCCAGTTTGAGGCGTTTCCCAGCGTAACGAGTGGGACAAACTGGCTCGCGGTCAGTCAAACGAGCACTTACACGCCCGCGAATCTCACGATCACCGTCCAGCCGAAGGGTCTGAACCCGGGGACATACACGGGCTCGATCCTGATCAATTCCGAGGATGCGAGCAACGGCCAGCAGACCATCGGGGTGACTCTGACCGTAACCAGCAGCCCTGCGTTCCAGGCGACGCCGTACGCTCTGGTGTTCTCGTACCAGATGGGAACCGACGCACCCGCGCCGCAGATCTTCACGGTGAGCAGCGGCAGCAAGTCGGTGCCGTTCACGGCGAGTGTGGATCCGGCGGCCGGCACTACCTGGCTATTGGTGGTTGGACGCGGAGATACGCCGGCGGCTGCCGGAGTCGGTGTCAATGCCAGTGGTCTCGGTCCGGGCACCTATATCGGCAAGGTACTGGTCAAATCCACCGACGGATCCGCTCCGACACTGGAGGTACCGGTGGTGCTCAACGTGGCGCCCGGTCCCGTTTATCTGCCGGGTACGAACCTGGTCGCATTCCAATACCAGATCAACGGTCCGGCGCCCGCGTCGCAGAAGGTCGCCATCAACGCCAGCGGAAACAATGGCGCGCTGGTTTACTACACTTCGGTACTGACAGCGGATGGGGGTAAGTGGCTGACCGTCGCGCCCGATATCGGCTCGACGCCTTCCAGCTTGACCGTCTCCATCAATCCGCAGGGGCTGACCGCCGGCCTGTATTATGGCCTTATCGGCGTCAGCGATCCCGGCGCGATCACCCCGTCGGCCTTTGTGCCGGTGACGCTCCAGGTCAGCAGCGGTCCCATGCTGAACATACCGAGCCAGACCATCGTACTCACCGCTCAGGCCGGAATCGGCGGCACCGATAGCGGCAGCATCCTGGTGCAGAGCAGCGGCGGCACGTACCCGTTCCATGTAACCACCTCGGGAGGCCTGTGGCTGAGCGCCAGTCCGACCGACGGCTACACCAACTACAGCGTCAACGTAGTGGCGTCGGCGAGCGGTATGGCAGTGGGCTACTATCTGGGCGTGGTCACCGTCGGGATCCCGGGCGCGCCGGATAGCGTGGTGAACGTGCCGGTGGTCTTTACGGTCGCCCCCGGCTACGGTCCGGGCAACTGATTGCGGCGGGCGCCCGGCCCGTCCCCGCGAGATTCTCTGGTTCCACCACCCGCCGCCGTGCATCATGCCGGCGGTGGTGTCTTCGTGAAACGATTCATTCCGATCATCGATTGGTTTCGAACTTATCGGCCCGGCTGGTTGCGCCTGGACATTATCGCGGGACTGACCACGGCAGCCGTGGTCATTCCCAAAACCATGGCAACCTCGGTGATTGCGGGGGTGCCGATCGAGGTCGGGTTGTACACGGCGCTGGTGCCGATGGCCATCTACGCCGTCTTCGGCACCTCGCGTCCCCTCAGCATGAGCACCACAACCACCATCGGCATGTTGTCGGCTACTGCCCTGGCGCGATTGGAGGAGGGTGATCCCCAGGCTGTCGCGTCCGCGGCGGCGGGCCTGGCGGCAATGGTGGGTCTGGCACTGCTGCTGGCCTCCTTTCTACACCTGGGCGCCGTTGCGAATCTCATCTCCGATCCGGTACTGATGGGCTTTAAGACGGGACTGGGACTGGCTATTGTCGTCGACCAGTTGCCCAAGCTCCTAGGGATTCACTTTCCCAAGAGCGGGTTTCTCAGGAACATCGCCGCGTTGGTTCGGCATCTCCCGGAAACTTCCCCTGCCACGCTGGCGGTGGGTGCCGCCACGGTGATTGCGATTTTTCTGCTGGCGCGATTCCTTCCCAAGGTGCCGGGACCGTTGGTGGCTGTCGCCGGCGGCATCATGGCATCGGGCCTGCTTGGCCTGGCGAAGAGCGGCGTGGCGATTGTCGGCCACATGCCGCCCGGCCTGCCGGGATTTCGCATGCCGGAGCTCAGAATGCTCGAGGAACTGTGGCCGGCGGCGGTGGGCATCGCTCTCATGAGCTTCACCGAATCGGTTGCGGTGGGACGTGCTTTCGTCGGCAAGGACGAACCGCGCCCCGATGCCAACCAGGAGCTTCGGGCATTGGGACTCGCGAATATCGCCGGCAGCCTATTCCACGCGATGCCCGCCGGCGGAGGCACCTCGGAAACCGCTGTGAACCGCCGTGCCGGCGCGCAGACTCAGTTGTCGGAACTCGTTACGGTCGCTGTCGCCGTGCTGGCCGTGCTGTTTCTGGCTCCGCTGATCGGCCTGATGCCGCAGGCGACGCTCGCCGCTGTCGTCATCTCCACGACCGTGGGCCTGGTCAAGGTGAAAGAGATACGGGCCATTCTCGAAGTCCGGAAGATGGAATTCTCGTGGGCGGTCTGCGCCGCGATTGGCGTGGTCCTGCTGGGCACACTCAAAGGGATTCTGGTCGCAATCATCGTTTCGGTGGTGGCCATGGCTTATGACGCCTATCATTGCCCGGTTTACGCTCTGGGACGCAAGCGCGGCACGGACGTCTTTCGCAAGCTCAGCTCCGAGCATCCCGATGACGAGCCCATTCCCGGTCTGCTCATGCTCCGTACCGAAGGGCGAATCCACTTCGCCAACGCGCAAGGTGTGGGCGACAAGATGTGGCCGCTGGTCCAACAGTTCCAGCCCAAAGTGCTGGTCCTGGACTGCAGTGCGATCCCCGACATCGAATACACCGCGCTCAGAATGCTCGCTGACGGAGAGGAGAAGCTGCGGCATCAGAATATCTCTTTGTGGCTCGCAGCGTTGAATCCCGCGACCCTGGCGGTCGTCAGGCGGTCGGCCCTGGGAGAGCGCCTGGGCCACGAACGCATGTGTCTCGACCTGGCGCAGGCAGTGAGCCGGTTCCAGGCACTGAAGGAGCACGCCTCACCCGCGTGACCTGTACCGAGCCGATCATGAAGAGGACCCGGAACTGTTCCAGCCTGCTCCTTACGCTGCTAACGCTTGCTGCACGAGCGCAGGACCTCGCTCCCCGGGCTTACGTAATCACGCCCACGGACTCGAATGCCATCACCGTGTCCGCGGCGATCAATACCGGACAGATTCTTTTCGATCCGTCGGTGCCGGTGACCGGCGCTTCGGCGACCATCGAGACGCCGATTCTCAGCGCGTTCCATTCCTTCGGTCTTTGGGGCCGTTCGGCCAACATCCTGGTGGCCGTTCCCTACGCCGTCGGAAACTTCGAGGGAACCGTTGGAGGCGACTTCCTTCAAGCGTATCGATCCGGCATCGCCGATTCCCGCGTGCGATTCGCCATCAATTTGCATGGGGGCCGGGCTATGGCTCCAAGAGAGTACGTCAAATGGCATGAGCGAAGCTTGATTGGCGTCAGCCTGACGGTTGCAGTTCCGACCGGACAGTATGACTCCGCCAAGCTGGTCAACATCGGCGCGAACCGCTGGGGGATCAAACCGGAGATCGGCTTCACCAGGCGCCGCGGACATTGGGCCATCGACTGGTATGCGGGAGCGTGGTTCTTCACCGAGAACAACAGCTATTACCCGGGCACGAACCGGCGATCCCAGGCGCCCTTCTTCAACGGGGAGGCCCACGTCGGCTATTACCTGGGGCTACGGGCGTGGGCTTCTTTCGACGCCAACTTCTGGAACGGGGGCCGCACTCGCGTGAATGGAGTTGAAGGCAACGACAGTCAGCGCAATTCGCGCATCGGCGGCACGATCTCATTGCCGTTTGGAAAGCACCAGGCGGTGAAGTTCTCATACAGCCACGGGGCATATGTCACCATTGGCGGGGATTTTAATAGCATCAACGTCGGCTGGCAGTATTCCTGGCTGGGCAAGCCATGGTAGGAGATCCGGATCAGAATGCCTGGCCGATGCTGAAGAAGAATGCGCCGATCTTTTCGCCGGGCCGGCGGTCGAGCTTGAACCCGTAATCCAGACGCAAGACCACGAACGGATTGCGAATGCGCAACCCGAAGCCTCCGGCCTTGCGGAGGTCGCTCAGCCGGACGTCGGTCACGTGAGGAAACACGTTTCCGACATCGACGAAGCTCACCGCATCGAAAACCCAAAACAGCGGGTAGCGCATTTCCTCGTTCAAGATGAGGACGGCATTTCCGCCGATGGGCGAGCCGTTGGCTAACGTCGGCCCGAGGGCGTCCTGCTGGAATCCGCGGACGGTGGTGCCGCCACCGGCGTAGAAGCGGTCGGTCAATACCAGGTCGTCCGAATGCAAGCCCTTCTGAAGGCCGATGCGCGTACCGGTTGCAAACACCAGGCGCGACCGGTTGGGAGTCTCTCCGTAAGGCACCGGGCGCGGACGCGTGAGAGGAAAATACTTGAAGTATTGCAAGTAGTAGCGCACGTACGGGTACTCGCTGCCCAGCGGGGCGGGCGCAAACTCGAATGCATGGGAGGTGAACGATCCACGGGTTGCATCCAGGAACGAATCGCGGACGTCGCGCGAGATGGTGAAGCTGAGCGGCGTTTCCGAGACGACGCGGCTCGGAACCGCCACCCCATCCTGAATCAGCCAGGCACGCTGGCGTTCAAAGCGGATGCCCCAGGACAACAGGAACTTCGCGCGAACCGGGTAGTCCTGTTGGACGCTGACCCCCGCCTTGTCCGTCGGGAAGTCCTGCCCGTTTTCAATCGTGTGGATATAGTACGTGCTCAGAGTGGTCGTCAGCCGTTTGAATCCCCAGAACGGCTGCGTCAGGTAGATGCGCGCTTCCTTGGTGTCGGAGTCGTAGCGGGCGCGCAGCCCGAGGGTTCGGCCGGGCCCCAACGTGTTGTGGTTTTGAAAATCGAAGATGAAGCCCGGGCCGCTGCCTGAATCGTAGAGCCCGCCGTAGAGCAGGCGGAAGGGCTTGGGCTCGGTAAGGGCAACGGTCACATCCGCGTCTTCGGTGTTTTTGGCGGCAGTGACTCCATCCAGCCCGTCCACGGAGGGCGGATCCTTGGGGACTATAGATGGCTCAGGCGGGACCTCGAGCTGGATGTCGGTCGCGCCGTACGCGCCGGTGAGCGAAAGATTCGCTGCGGATTCCCGAATCCTGCTGGTATCGGCTATCTGGCCTTCGGCGATCCGCAGCCTGCCTTGCGCGAACTTGACGCTGGTCTGGCGAGTGCCCGTGATCTTTATGGAACGGATGGAGGTTTGTTTGTTCTCCACCACGGCGAAGGTCACGTCTACTAATGCGCGTTCATTCTGGCGCGCAAGCGCGTACTCGATATGTGGGTTGCGGAAGCCCAGGTTCCCATACTTCACGCGAATCGCCGCGACCGCCGGGTCGAGCCGGGCGGGCTCAAAAACCTGGCCCGTCTCGATCGGCAGGCCCATGGTCAAGGATTGCTGCGTGAGCGACTGGTTGCCGGTGAATTGAAGTGCGCCCACATGGAAGAGCGGGCCCTCGGCGATCGGAATGACAATGCGCCCGCTGCGCCCGTCCTCGTCGAGGTCGTACACAACCGGCGCGACCGAGGCAGCGAGGTAGCCGCGCTGCTGGTAATAGCGGACAATGGCATCGTTCAATTGCAGGGGATTCCTATCGGCGGATATATCGAGGCGCCGCTTGCCGATGAGATCGCGGATCTCGCGTGTGCGGTTGGGCGCGGCGCCCTGGATCACCACCTTCACATCCTTGTAGTGGATGCCCGGCTTCACATCGAAGCGCACAGTCTTGCGGTCGCCTTCGGTGCTCAGGTGAGGCGCCACTTGTGCGCGCAGGTAGCCTTTCCTGGCAAAATAGTCGAGAATCGCATCCCTGGCCGCTTGCGGCCGCTGCTGGTCGGAGATGCCGGAGTGCCATACCTGGCGCAGGTTCGCTTTCTGCCCGCGCGGCAGATCGGCTCCCCGGAAAGCCATCTCCACCACCGGTCCAAGATCGATTCTCACGTTCAGGCTTACACCGGTGGGAGCGTCTTCCCGATCGAGACGCACGCGGGATTCCAGGTACCCATTCTTCAGGAAGAGGCCGCTCAGCCGATCAGAGCCCTTGCGGACTTTGACCGCGTTGTACTTCTGGCCGGGTTTGACCTTGAAGGTCTTGGCCAGTTTCTCGCGCGGAAACCGCTCTCCGCCGGTGAATTCCACCGCCGATACCTTCCGCTTGCCGGATTGCAAAGCCAGGCTGGGCGGCGCGGTCGACTTCCCGAAACGGACATCGTGACGGAATTCGCCGCGGTAGGTGTTGTCGCTTTGCTTTACCAAACGCGTCGTCAGGCTTCGCGTCAGGTCGTACTGGCCGATCCAGATCTGGTCGGCGCTGTCGTTCAGGTTCATGGAGTACAGCAAGTGAAGGGTGCGGGTGAAATCCTGCGTGATGGTGACGCGGGTACCCGGGTTGGATTCGGCCGCGATCGCTGACGGTTGGATGCTCACGCGGCTCACGCCCAGTGTATGGTGCAGGCGGTTGCTGAGTGCGGCGTTCATGGCACCCGTCGCCACGGAGAAAGCCTCCAGGGTCCGCACGTCCACTCCTTTGTTGTCGGCTACGGTCTTGCCGGTCAGCAGCACCGAGATCACATCATCCCGGGACAACGGAGGGTCGGAGGTGAAGGTGGTGGTGACTTCGCTCAGCACGCCGGTGAGGCCGAGCTTGATGGTGTAGTCGTTGGTGATCGTATAGGCATGGATGTCGAGTTCGGGCGTGACCTGCGGTGCGTCCAGGAAGCGGACCGCTCCTTTCTCGATGTAGTAGGTGCGGTCACCGAAATAGAGTTTGCCGTCCTGCTCGAGGGCCAAGGTTCCCAGGAGGCGCACGTGCTTGAAGTCGCCCGCAAGCCGCAGGTCGGCGGTACTCGAGATGACTCCGAGGTTGTTGTCCATCTCCACCGGGCGCCGGGTCACGATCTTCAGGTCGAGACCAACCGGGCTCTTCGAAGGGGCGCCGCCCGTTTCCACCGAAGCCGGGGCGATGCTGTCCAGTCCCGCCGGAGTACGGGAGAAAGCTTCGAAAGGAGACTCGTAGAAGCCCTCCTGGACCTCAATCTGTCCTTCGAGAACTAACTGGTTTTTGCGAGAAACCAGTTTCACATCCAGCGAGGAAGTGGTTTTCAGCGCGGCGGGATACTCTTCGAAAACGTCCTTGGCTTTCAGGAACAAGTTCGCATCCCGAATTCCACCCGCACCCAGTTTCAGATCTCCCCCTCCGGTGAACGCTCCGCCGTTGATGGTGCCGCTGAAATTCTTGAGAGTGACGCGATCGCCTTCCAGATCTGCGCGCAGCTTGATATTGGCGCCTTGAATTCGCGGGTCGGTGATCGCCAGGCTTGCCTGATCCAACTCCAGGAAACCGGTGGTCTGAGGCGCAGAAAGCGAACCTTCGAGGCGCACGTCCATGCGCACGGTTCCCGCGGCTTCAACGGCGGGCACCAGGGCGGCGAGCGCCGAGAGGTTGGTCTGCCCGGCCAGTTGAAGCTGCGCCGGAAAATCGCCGGTCAGTCCGACCGAGCCGGAGCCGTGAAACGTGGACGTGGTGCCCTTCAGGTCCAGGTTCTCCAAGCGAGCGGTGGATCCGGCGATCGCCAGGCGAGTCGGCGTGTTCTGGCCAAGTTCCGTGTCCTTGGTTTTGACGGAAAGCTCGGTAAATTCGATGCCGGCACGCACCGACGGCAGGGTCAGGGCGGAGGCTTCGCCGGTGATGTTCACACCCACAGTTGTGGTCACCGGCTGCTGTGCACTGCCGCCCAGGAACTGGATGTTCTCGAGCCGGGCCGAAAGCCGCGCAGGCTGATCCGGATTTCCGGCCGCGGCCGGGAAGATGTCCGCCAGCAGCCGCAGGGGCACGGACCCGTCGAGGCGCAGCGTTCCCGTGCCCGCTTTGCCCGCGACTTCATTCAGGGTGACAAGCCCTTTCCCAATCGTGAGATGCCCGCCAAGATCCTCGATGGGGAAGGGAAGAGGCTGACCGCGGAAGCCTGCCGCTCGCAGCGTGATGGAACCCTCCGGATCCAGGCGCGCGGCCGTCCCGGTCAACGTGGCATTCAACTCCGCGGTGCCGCCGATCACTGTTCCCGCCAGCCCCGGCAGGAATTGCGGCAAGGAATCCAGATGCACGGTGCCTGCGACGGCGACGGAGCCTGGCGCTCCTGTTTCATCGGCCGGAATCTCGCCGGTCACCTGCACCGTCGATTCGCCGGTCTTGAGCGCCAGACGTCCCACACGGATGCGCCCATCCGCATACGAGAGCTCGACCGGGCCATCGCCGGCGATCTCCTGTCCGCCGATCGGCAGCCGCAGGTTCCGGATATTCGCCGTTGCGTATTCCACCCGGGGCTCGGCCAGCGATCCATTCGCCTGGACCGAAGCGTCGAAGGATGCGGCCGTTGGAGTTCGCAGGCTGGTATCGCGCGTCTCCAGCTTGAATTCGAAGGGCCACGCCTTCTCCATGGCAAGTGTAGCGGAGGCTTGCGCATTCAACGCCGGGATGCCGACTTGGACATTCGCGCGGTGCGCCGAGGAGTCGACCGCGGCCTTCACCTCGCCGAATTCAAACTCGCCGGCGCGCACGTCCGTGCCGGCGACCTCGGCTTGAAAAACCGGGTCACTCAATGTGCCCTCGCCGCCGGCGGTGAGAGCGAAGTTTCCGGTCACCGGTCCCGGTGGAGGAGCCAGGTTCTTCGCCGAAACATGGGCGGCGTACCGGCTGCTCCCGGTATCGAGCGACCCGCTCACTTCGAGCCGGCCCGGGTCGCCCGACGCATGATCCTGCTCCGCCAGCAGGCGGCTCACGGTAAGGGTGCCTTCCTGCCAGCGCGCCTGGATATCGGCACGAGAGAAGCGCTCACCGTAGGCGCTAAGCGTGCCAGTGTGAATCGCGGCGTCAACTGCCGGCCGGCCGATGGTTCCCGTGAGCCGGATGTCGCCCGCGAGGTCGGCCTCAATCGGCGCCGCGATCCCGAGCTGTTTCAGAACCGGGGCAATCGACGGGCTCACGACGGCGGCCGTCAGGTTCAGGGGCGAGTCCGCCTCCGTGCCGCCGATCTCACCCTTGGCCGTCACCTGCTGGCCCTGCCAATTAATCTGCGCGCGATCCACCTGGATCTGCCCGGGAGCATACCGGGTTTCGAGCTGTGCTTCCGCGCCGCTCAAACCGCCGACCGAGATTCCGTTTGCTTCGAGTCCCACGGTGGCGGTTGGCGCCGCGAGCGTTCCGCCCAGGCTGGCATTCCAACGAGCCGTGCCGTCAAGGCCCGCCGGCAGGAGGGAACCGGCGGGACGGTCGAGAATCTGCTCGAGCTGCCCACCCAGTGCGGCTACGCTGGTGACCGTTCCTCCCAGCGCTCCGGTGAGGGACCGGTTGGCGAGGTTGATCCCGACGTCGCCCTGTAAGCCCAGGGAAGTATCAAGCGTCGTGTGGATGGTGTTCTTGTTCAGTGCGGCCCGGAATGCGACGGTGGCGGGCGCTACCTGCAACGTGCCCGACGCCTGGCTCGCCCGCCAATCCAATCCGGGACAGGAGGCGCGCAACTGGATTGCTGCGCGGCGCGAGGGAATCCCCTCAGCACCGAATGCAGCGGCGGCTTGCGCCGCATCGATGCCGAGCACATCGGCAGTGAGCTCGCTACGGCCTTTCTTCGCTCCTGTCCACAGGCTGCCGCGTACTCTTGCCTGGCCGGAGAACAGCCCCGCGGTAAGCTCCCGGATCTGTACTTCTCCCGTTTTGGTATCGAATCTCGCCGCGATTTCCGGCCGGTTCAGGCGGATTTTATCGATCGTGAGCAGGGGCGACCGCAGGGCCGCCGACAACAGGAGGGCGTCCAGCGGACCTGAGGCCGTGACTCGCGCTTCCAGTGCGCCCTTGAGCGGGGTCTTTGCGGCCAGGGCCTCCATCACCATACGGGAGTCGAGGTTGAGGCTGGCCGAAGCATCGAGCCTGGCTGGAGAACCGGACAGTGCTCCGCTGGCCTCGATGAGCGTATCGCCGGAGACGACGCGAAGCGTTTCGAGCGAGATTCCCGCGCCGGTGATCGAGGATTTCACGCGAACCAGTTCGAGCGGCAGCCGGAGCGCGTTCCATTGGAGCCGCCCGGCGGACGTTTGGAGGGCGATCGAGTACGCCTTTTGAGCCGTGCTCCAGCCTGTCGAAATCTGCGCGCCTCGCAGATCGAGGACTAACCCATTGCGATCGTCCTGGAGGTAGAGTTGTCCGTTGGTCACGATTACCGCGGGCCCGGCGGGTTGTCCTCCGCCGCCCCCGGAGCCGCCCAATGGCGGCAGGTTGGTCCGGCCGTTGCGGTCGGTGACCGACCGCAGCGATAACCCATCCACCTGTACCCGTGCGGCTTGAAACGAGCCGTGAATCAGGTCCCAGAACGGGATCAGGACAACGATGCGCTTTGCCTCGAGAGGGGCGGGCATGTCCGCCAGGCGGACACCGCGGAGCGAAACGTTCTTCAGCTCATACCGCGACTGGAAAAGATTGTAATCGAGGTCCGTGGCCTGGAGCACCAGTCCCTGGGTATTTCCCAGGAGGGACTGGATGCGTACCAGGGCAAAGCGCCGCACCAACTGCGTATGCACGACGCAGAGGGATAGACCCGCCAGCACCAGCATGGAGCCGGCGCCGAGCAGCAACCTGCGCCGGATTGTCCCGAGGCGACCCATCGAGGATCCTGGACGATGCCATCAGGCCCCGCGGCGGGCCTGTCGTCATGTAACCTATTGCCCGCCGCGAGCCTGCATTTCGCGGCTGTACTTCGCCTCCCGTTTGGCCCGCGCCTGCCGCATCTTCCCTTTCTCCGCCTCGGACGGCGGCCACACTGCCATCGCGTTGTAGAGGTTTTTCTTGGCCTCGGCATATGCCTTAGCCCGGTCCTCAATCTTCTGCCGCAGAAAGATACGCCAGATCAGGTCCTTGGTGCCGGGATCGATCAGATCGACGATCAGCGTCCCCTGGACGTAGTTGTCCACAACATATTCCTGGTACGAGTAGCCCCACACTCCGGTCCAGTAGGGCGGGTATCCTCCCCACCAGCTCGACACCCCTAGGTCGATCACGCTGACGTCCTGCTTCTGGCGGAAAGCCACCCAATAGCGGACGGCCAGGGTATATTTCTGGTCGTGGGGGATCTCCGACAGGCCCCTCGTCTCGAGAGCGCCGGCGATGAAATTCTTGAAGCGCTCGCGGTTTTCGGGATTGCTGAGGATTCCCGTTCGTTCCAGTTCGTGTCCGCCAATGAAGCTGAAAGTCGAAAACCGCGAGAAGTCAATGTCGGGATCGAAATCGTTCTTGGCGTTGTTGCCTGCCAAGCACGGAGCCGCCATTAACAGAGCGGTCGCCAGACACAGAATGATTTTCAGATGCATGGAATATTCAGGATTCCCGCCTCGGGGGGCGGGTTCAGAATATTGTCCCCGGGTTGAAAAAACACATAACGATTTTCTACATCTCCGCACCGCGGGCCGCATCCAACCGTAGGCCGATAGAGCAAAGGAGCGGTTGGAGACTGAACTGGACCTGCTCCAGGGAGGAAAAAATGACGAGATTTTTCCTAATCACAGTTGCCTCCGTTTCTTTGCTCTCGGCCCAGACGCCGGCCGACAGGTCGTGGAAAATCCTGGAAGATGCCATCGGCAGCGACAAGACCGACCCTCGTGGCAAGGCGGTTCGCGCACTCGGGTTGATCACCAATAACGCGCGCGCGCGGCAGCTTGCCGAGCATGCCCTTTCCGATCCCAAGACCGATGTGCAGGCCGCCGCTGCCGACGCTCTGGGCCAGATGGGCGCCAGGCAGTCCATCCCGAAACTTATCGAAGCCATAAAGAGCAACGACGCGGCCGTCGTGTTCGCCGCGGCCAACGCCCTATATGTTCTGAAAGACCCCAGGGCATACGAGATCTACTATGCCGTGCTGATGGGGGAGAGGAAAACCGGCGAAGGCCTGGTGGACTCGCAGATGAAGATGATCAAAGACCCCAAGGCGATGGCCAGGATGGGTTTCGAAGCGGGTGTCGGCTTCATACCCTTCGGCGGGGCGGGCCTGGCGGTCTTCAAGATGGTCACTAAGGACGACACCTCTCCCGTCCGCGCGGCCGCCGCGCTGAAACTGGCCGGCGATCCGGATCCCAAGAGTGCGGAGGCCCTGATGCAGATGGCATCCGACAAGAAATGGCTGGTGCGGGCCGCGGTGGTGGATGCGATTGCCAAGCGGGGTGATCCGTCTCTCCTGAAGGCGGTCTGGCCGTTACTGAACGATGACGAGGATACGGTCAGGTTTACGGCCGCCGGCGCTATTCTCCGCCTGACCAAATGACCGTAGGAGATATCGACGGATCATCATGCCTGAGACACAAAGATCCCGGTCTCCGAGGCCCTCCCAGCTTCTGGCGCGGCAACACCGGCACGTTTTGAAGGTCGCCCAAGAGGTGGCAGCCACGCTCGGTGGCGACTACTTCTATTCCCTGGTGGAGCATCTCACCAAGGCACTGAATGTGGATTGCGCGCTTGTCGGCGAACTGCCACAGGGGTACCAAGACAGAATCCGGACCCTCGCGGTGTACCGGGACGGCGCCCGTTCCGCGAATTTCGAACAGGCCCTGAGGGCCAGCGCGTCGGGGCAGGTCATTGCGGACGGTACCGTGGCCTGGAGCAGCGAGGCAAGGCGGCTGTTTCCGTTGGATTCGATTCTGGAGGAATTCGGTGGGGATGCCTATGTCGGCCTGCGGCTGCGGGACTCAGACGGCCAGGTGCTCGGCTTGATCGCGGTGATTCACACCCAGGCCCTACCGGACGTGCCCCTCGTCAAAGCCGTTCTGGAGGCATTTGCGCCGCGCGCTTCCGCCGAGCTAGAACGAATCCGTGCGTACGAGGCCCTCCGCCGGCGCGAAGAGCGCTACCGGGTATTCATCAGCTCCAGCTCCGACGCGATGTGGCGCATCGAGCTGGAGAACCCCGTTTCCACCGAACTCAGCGAAGAACAACAGATCGAAGCTATCTTCCGCGACGGCTATATCGCGGAGTGCAACCCGGCGACCGCACGGCTGTTCGGGGTCAGCTCGATCGACGAACTGCTTGGCGCCCGGCTGGATCAGGTTGTTTCCCGCGAAGACACTCGAATTCGCGAGGAGCTGCGCAGCGCGATCCGCTCCGGCTACCGCACCGCCACCATCGAGACGTCGCTGCTCGACTTGGAGGGTAAGGCGAGCTACCGCGTGCGGACTCAAAGCGGGATCGTCGAAGGCGGCAAGCTGGTCCGGATCTGGGGGACGACGCGAGACATCACCGAACTAAAGAAGGTCGAACTCTCTCTCGAAGCCTCGGAGCGGCGGTTTGGGGAGGTGCTCGAGTCGATTCAACTGCCGGCCGTGATTCTCGATCCGATCGGCGCGATTACTTTCTGCAACGACTGTATGGCGCGCATTTCCAACCGGCCAGTGGGAGAGCTGCTCGGCAAGAGCTGGTTCGAGCTCGTCGGTTCTCCGGAGGAAAGCGATACCTGGGCCGCTCTCATCTCCGGCGGTCCCGGCCAGCCGTCTTCACGGCGGTATTTCGAAGGAGTGATCATGCCCCGCGATGGCGCGCCGCGGCTCATTGCCTGGAACACGGTGCGTCTGCGGAACGGCGACGACGCGCCGGCGAGCCTGGCAGCAATCGGACGCGACATCACCGACCAGAAGGAGCTCGAAGCGCGGGTCTTGCAGGCACAGAAATTCGAGAGTATCGGCAGGCTCGCCGGCGGGATCGCTCACGACTTCAATAATCTTCTGACGGTGGTGATCGGGCACACCGAGTTGCTTTTGAAGGGGGCCGGTCAATCCGATTCTCAGAAGCGGGCCCTGGCGTCGATTCGAACGGCCAGCGTTCAGTGCGCCGAGCTGACCGAGAAGTTGCTGACCATTGGACGCAACCAGGTCCTCAAACCCGAGTGCCTGAATCTGAATACGATCGTAGCCGGCCAGGAGGCCATTCTTCGCAACATGATCGGCTCTTCGGTAGAACTGCTGATGAGACTGGACCCGGCGGTGGGCTTGATTTACGCCGATCCTCTCCAGGTCAGCCGGATCCTGGCAAATCTGTCCACCAACGCCCGCGATGCCATGCCATTGGGGGGAACGCTAACCATCGTGACAGGCAATGTGCGGATCGACGAGACACCGGGGCACCAGGCTGCGGGGGTACCGCCCGGCGAGTACGTGCGGCTCTCGGTGACGGACACGGGCGTCGGGCTCAGCGAAGAGATCAGGGCCAAGATGTTCGACCCGTTCTTCACAACCAAGAGGGCGGGGCGGGGAACCGGGCTTGGCCTCTCCACGGTCTACGGGATTGTGACACAAAGCGGCGGGTACATCGTGGTTCGCAGCCAACCGGGAGCCGGAGCGGTGTTCGAGATTTTGTTTCCGAGAGCCGAACCAGAGCCGACGGCCTGAATCAACTGCCGTTCTTGACCCGAAACGATGGCGCGTCGTAATCCGGCGGCCGGTCGCTCTCCGGGATGGTCACGGTGTTGCCGTCGCGCAGTGCATAGTAGGACGGCGACATGATTTCGACACCGGCGCGGTTGAAGCTGTCCTGGATATTTTCGTGCAGGCGGGAATAGATGTCGACCATGTCGTTGGGACGGTCGGTATAGGCGTTCAACTGATAGCTCACGTTGAAATCGTTCAGGGCAGTTTGCAGTACGAATGGCGGCGGGTCCGCCAGGATCCCATTGGTTTGCCGGGCGGCGCAGTTCAGCAATTCGTGAACCGTGCGCCACGGCGCGTCGTAGCCGATGGTCACCGTGGTATTGAGGATCAGGCCGCGCTTGCGGGCCATGGCGCTGTAGTTCAAGATCTGGTTTCCGAGCACGGCGCCGTTCGGAATTACCACCTCGACATTCTTGACGGTGCGCAGGCGCGTCACAAGCAGGTTCTTCTCGAGAACGTCGCCTGTGCTGTCGGCGATCTTCACATACTCGCCCACGCGGAAGGGGCGCATATACGTGAGCACCAGGCCCGCCAGGATGTTGGTTACAGCCGAGCTTGACCCCAGAGAGAGGAGCAGGCCGAGGAAAATCGATACGCCCTTGAAGGCCTCCGAATTTCCGCCGGGCAGGTAGGGAAAAACCGCGACCAGGGTAAACAGCAGTACGAAGATCCGGGCCAACTGGTAGGTGGGCTTGGCCATTTCGGGGTGCAGGCCCTTGACGGCCAGTTCGCCGCGCTCGATTGCGGTAGCCAGAAACTTCAACAACTTCAGCAGGTAGCGTGCGAGCACCAAGCCGATGACTACGACCCCGCCGCTGGGCAGGTAGTTGACGACGGCGTTGCCCATGGCCAGAGCCGTAGACTCCAGGTAGTCGAGCAGCGTGGTGGATATACCGGCTGTCTGCGGAAACAAGCCGAAGGTATAGGAGATGACAAAAGAAAACTGGAAGATCAGAAAGACACCGACTAGGACTCTCAGGGCCAGGACGAGCACCAGTTCGCTGCGCTGCCAGATAAGCAGGTGGAGGCCGCTCGCATGACGCGCCTCAGACTCGCGGCGGAGGCGCTGCTGGATGCGGTCGTTGGACCACCTGCTGCCCCTTCTCAGTACCCATACGAGGGCGCAGAACAGGGACCAGGCAATCGCCGTCTTGAGGGCGGCTATGGAGAAGTTTACCCAGGTGTGACTGGCGCGGTATTCGGAGATCGCCTTCTGGACTGCCGCGGCGCACTGTCCGGCGTAATCCTGCTGAGCTATGCCCGCAGCCTTGGCGTCGTCGTCGAGCAGGGTCATCACCGCGACGTCTCCCGCGAGCACGGCTGTCATGTTCTCGCCGGGACGCCTTCGAGTGGTGATTTCGCCCGTATAGCCTTTTTCCGCCAAGGCTACAATGCGCCGGTGGATCTCGTCCGCCCGCTCCTTTGCAGTGAACGGAGGGGCGGGCTGGTAAACGCGCAGCACCTCTTTGCCGTCGACGATCACCGCCGCGCCTCGTTGCTGGCTCCAGGCGGCGCAACAGAGTGCGGCTCCCAATGCGAATCGTAAGACCATATTCGGAATACCAGACTATTGAGGAGTCTGATCCAGTTTTTCAAACGGAAGCTTAAGAACGAAGACCGGATCCTTGAAATCGTCGTCTACCTTCGGGATGAACCAGACGTTGGCATTGCGCTTATCCATCACCAGCAGTCCCTGCCGACCCTTGTACAGGAACATCGGCGAGACGATGACTACGTGATCGAACCTCGCGGACTGTGCCATCACCCCCGCCGGCTCGATGACCGGCCGCAGGGCAATCATCCCGAGAAACGCTGCAATCAGCAGCAGAATTGTCTTCAGTGTCCAATCGGGTTTTGCCATGGATGGTCCTCCCTACTAGCGGTTCCCGAAGAAAGATGACAGCCTTCCGAGGGCTGAATCATTTTTTGTCGCCGGCTTGAGTTCAAAAAAAGTGCATCAGGCAACAACTCGAGCGAATCAGGCTGGCGTGAAAACAGGTGTAGGCTACCCGGACTCGGGCAAGCACCGTCGATGGTTACAAGTCACGGCAATCCTCTGCGCGATTCTGCTGGTGCCGGGCGACGTGCCACTCACGGCGCAGACACAAACACAAACGCAGGCTCCAGCACAGAATCCGGAGCCCGCCGCCAAGCCGCGCACGCCGGATCAACTGGACAGCCTGGTGGCACCGATCGCCCTGTATCCCGACCCATTGATCGCGCAGGTGCTCGCGGCATCGACCTACCCGCTGGAAATTGTCCAGTGCCGGCGCTGGCTCGATCAGAACAAGACTCTGAAGGGCGAGGAACTAACCAAAGCTGCGGCCAAGCAGCCATGGGATCCGAGTGTTCAGGCCCTTGTAGCCTTTCCCGACGTGCTCAAGCGGCTGGATGAAGGAATCCAGTGGGTGACCGACCTGGGCAACGCGTTCCTGGATCAGCAGCAGGACGTCATGGATGCCGTGCAGCGGATGCGCAAGAAGGCCTATGACGGAGGCCAGCTCAAGACCTCCAAAGAGCAGAAAGTGGAAGTGAAAACGGTCGAGCAGAAGACCGTTGTCGTGGTGGAGCCATCGGACCCGCAGGTTATTTATGTACCGTCGTACAACCCGACGGTCGTTTACGGTGCGCCAGTGGTGGCGTACCCGCCGGTGGTCTATCCGCCGCCGCCCAGCACCGGCGCGGTGATTGCGACGGCGGCGGTATCCTTCGGCCTGGGCGTGGCGATGGGCGCGATGTGGGGCGGCTGCTGCGGGTATCACGGCTACGGCTGGGGCTGCAGTTGGGGCGGAACCGCGAATATCAATATCAACAACAACTTCAACACCCGCTACGGTTACAACAACGTTAACAACATTAACGGCGGAAACCGCACCAACATCAACGGCGGGAATCGGACCAACGTCGGAAGCGGAAACTCGAGCTGGCAGCACAACCCGTCGCACCGGCAGTCGGTGCCGTACTCCAACCGCAACACGGCCCAGAAGTTCGGCGGCTCGACGCGGGATGCCGGCGGCCGGACGCAGCGCTCCGATAACCGCGGCCAAAACCGCGGTGGCGTCGGTGACCGCGGTGGCGTCGGAGACCGTGGAGGCGTCGGAGACCGTGGAGGCGCCAACCGGAGCGGAGCAGGCGGCGGCCAGGCGAGGGATTCCAACCGGGGCGGCCAAGCCGGCGGCGGCGACCGTGTGGGCAACCGGAGCGTGAGCGGAGGCGAGCGCAGCTCGCGAGATGCGTTCGGCGGCTCCGAATCCCGTTCGCGGTCCAGCGCGGCCAGCAACCGCGGCTTCTCCAGCCAGCGATCGAGCGGCGGCGGTGGAGGCGGCGGGGCCAGGAGCGGCGGCGGCGGACGCCGGCGCTAGAGGGGGAATCAAATCCATGATGCGACAGTCGATCGTGATTACATTGCTCGCGATGGCCGCCCTCTCCGGTGCGCCCGCGACGGGACCCAAGACGTTTGCCAGCGCGGAGGAAGCCAAGGATGCTCTGATCAAGGCCGTCTCTACAAGCCCGGAGGCGGTGATCGAGATCTTCGGTCCCGGTTCCGCGGATCTCCTTCGAAGCGGCGACCCGGTTGAGGATAAGAACCGTCTCGCTAAGTTTGTGAAGCTCGCGGCCGAGAAAAGCGTGCTGGAACCCGACGACGAGAACATTAATCACACCATCCTCGTGCTGGGCGAGCAGGAGTGGCTGTTTCCGATACCGCTGGTGGTCAAGAACGGCCGCTGGTACTTCGATATCCAGGAGGGAAAGGCCGAACTGCGGCGCCGCGTGATCGGCGGCAACGAGCTGGATGCGATCCAGGTTTGCCGCGGCTACGTGGAAGCCCAGGAGGACTACGCCGAAATGGATCCGGATGGGAGAGGCATCCCTCACTACGCCAGCCGGATTATGAGCACCCCGGGAAAGAAGGACGGGCTCTATTGGGAGGGCGACGATAGCCCCATCGCCGGACCGGTCGCGCGGGCGGCCGGGCAGGGCTATACCTTTACCGGGGGCACTCCCAAGCCGTATCACGGATACTTCTACAGGATACTGACTGCACAAGGCTCCGCGGCCCAGGGTGGGGCGCGCGACTACCTGGCGCACGACATCATGCTCGGCGGCTTCGCACTGGTTGCCTGGCCGGCCGAATATGGAGTTTCCGGCATCAAGACTTTCATCGTCAATCAGGACGGCATCGTGTACGAGAAGGACCTGGGTCCGCAAACCGGTGTTCTGGCGAAGGCCATGAAAGCCTTCAACCCGGATCCGTCGTGGCAGATACCCCTGGTGGACGATGACAACGACAACCAATGAATTCAAATTCCAATTCGCGTGAGAAGGAGAAGTAACACATGAGATCGATCAGAATGATTCTTCCTGTTGCGATACTCGCGGTTAGCGGGTTTGCGCAGGACGTCCGGTATAACTTCGCCCAGGGGACGGATTTTTCGAAGTACAAGACGTACAAGTGGGTGAAGATTGGAGACGCATCCAACCAGCTAAACGACATGATGGACAGCCAGGTGAAGGCCTCCATCGATGCCGTACTCGCGGGAAAGGGCCTGACCAAGACGGAAAGCGACAACGCCGACCTCGATATCGGGTATCAGTTCGCGCTTACGCAGGAGAAGCAGTTCACCTCGATGAGCAGCGACTTTGGATACGGCGCCGGCTGGGGCGGCGGCTGGTACCGGGGCGGCGGCATGGGTATGTCGACCACGACTGGAACCACTTCGACGATTCAGATCGGCAACCTTGCGCTGGACATGTACGACATGGGGCAGAAAAAGCTTGTGTGGCGTGGAATGGCATCAAAAACGCTCGACGCCAAGGCCAAGCCCGACAAGCAGAAGAAGAACCTGGACAAGGCCATGGCCAAGCTGTTGAAGAACTATCCGCCCCCGGTGAAGAAGTAAGCCGGCATCCGGGCCGGGCGGACGACGATTAGCGATCGTCCGCCGCACGGAGCGGACATTCTCATGGCAAAATCCCGGGATTTGAGTCAGTGGCGCTCCACCTGGCAGGAGCACTGGAGCAAGGCCGGCTCGACCTTCGAGCTTGCTCCGGACCTCAAGAAGGCCGGCGCGGACTGGGAACGGGAGTTTCTGGGGCAGGCCAGGACTCCCTCCAAAGAGGTGGAGCGCCTCGAACGCATCTTCAAAGAGTTCTCCAACGGGTTTAAGAAGCTCTACCGCCTCGGGCCGGCGGTCACCGTGTTCGGCTCGGCACGCTTTCCGGAAGGCAGTCCCTATTACCGGCTGGGAGTAGAAGTCGGCCGCGAACTGGCGCGGGCCGGTTTCACGGTGATCACGGGAGGCGGCCCCGGGATGATGGAAGCCGCCAATCGCGGGGCCAAGGAAGCCGGCGGTGCGAGCATCGGCTGCAACATCATCCTGCCCCACGAGCAAAAGCACAACCCCTATCTTGACGAAGTGGTCAATTTCAATTACTTCTTCGCGCGCAAGGTCATGCTGGTGAAGTATTCGTGCGCGTTTGTGTGCCTGCCGGGCGGTTTCGGAACTCTCGACGAGATGTTCGAGGCCGCGACGCTGATCCAGTGTCACAAGATCGGACCATTCCCGCTGATCCTCATCGGCACGAAGTTCTGGAAGAACCTGATTCAGCTCATGTACGACATGCTGCACGAAGGCGCCATCTCGGAAGAAGACACCGGCTTCGGCTTCGTGACGGACTCGCCCGGCGAGGCGGTGCAGATGATCCTGGCCAGCCAGCCGTCCGAGGTGATCGACCGGTTGGAACCCAGGACACCGGGGGTCTTGGAGACGGCATGAGCGAGCCGATCCGACGGATCAGTATCAATACCGGCGGGGGCGATGCGCCCGGCTTGAACGCGGTGATTTATTCCGTGGTGCACGCCGCATCCCGCCTGGGCTGGCAAGTGCTCGGCATCCGCGAGGGTTACGACGGTCTCATGTATCCCGACCTGTACCCCGACGGCGGCGTCATGGAACTGACTCTCGAGAAGGTCAAGAACATTCCCCATCTCGGCGGGACCATGCTGGGCACAACGAATCGGGG
Organism: Candidatus Acidiferrales bacterium; assembly: GCA_035499435.1. Classification (GTDB taxonomy): domain Bacteria; phylum Acidobacteriota; class Terriglobia; order Bryobacterales; family Bryobacteraceae; genus Solibacter. Next base: position 67,565 of record DATJYW010000080.1, read on the forward strand.
CAACCCGTTCCGGGCCCTGGTGGATGGGCCGGGCGGCACTCCGGCCGAGGCCGACCTGTCGGATCGCGTGATGGAAGGGTTCCGCCGGCACGAGATCGACGCCCATGTCGCGGTCGGCGGCGACGGGAGCCTGACTATCGCGCTCCAGCTCCATCGCAAGGGCCTGCGGGTGGTTGGCGTCCCGAAGACGATCGACAACGATCTCGAGTCGACGAACGTGACTTTCGGTTTCGCTTCCGCCGTCTCCTTCGCGACGGAGTGCATCGACCGCCTGCACATGACCGCCCAAGCTCACCGGCGAATCATTGTCGTGGAGGTGATGGGCAGGAATGTCGGATGGATCGCCCTTTATACGGGCCTCGCCGGACAGGCAGACGCCATCCTCATTCCCGAGATTCCGTATGACCTGAACAAGGTCGCTTGCCACCTGTTGAAGGCCACCGAAGGGGAGCGCAAGCACGCCATCGTCGTGGTCGCAGAAGGCGCCAAGCCGGCCGGAGGGGATGTGACGGTCAAGAGCCGCGAACCGGGGCGCGTCGAGCGCCTGGGCGGTATCGGAGAGACGGTCGCCAACGAGCTCGAGGGGCTTACCGGCAAGGAGGCGCGCGCGGTTATCCTGGGGCACTTGCTGCGCGGCGGGTCGCCGGTGGCGCAGGACCGGATACTGGGCATGGGTTTCGGCGCGGGCGCCATTCACGCCTTGAAGAAAGGAATGGATGGCGTCATGGTGGCACTGAACCCGCCGCGCATCGAATTCGTCCCGCTGGCTGACGCAGTTGTCCGCCAGCGGCCGGTTCCCCTGGATGGCGAGGCCGTTCTCGCCGCCAGAACCCTCGACATTTGTTTTGGCGATTGAGCGGCCATGCTGCTCCGCTCCGTATCGGTCGAGAACTTTCGCGCGATCCAGTGCGCGAGAATCTCCTGTGACCCGACGACGGTCCTCATCGGCGAGAACGACTGCGGGCGGTCCAGCATCATGGAGGCGATCGCGCTGGCCCTGGGCTGGAATGCGCCGGAGGGCGCGTTTCTGTTCCAACCGTTTCACGTGCATCGTGGCAGCGATCCGGATCCTTCCCCGATTCGCATCGACCTCGAATTCGTCGAGAGCTTCAAGGGCGAGTGGGACGGCGAGGGTTTCCAGATCCTGCGGGCATGCCTGCCGGACGCGGTCGGGAAAGACAGGCGTCTCTACCTGGAGGTGACGGCCCGCCCATCCCAAGCCGAAACCGGATGGAGCTTGCGGTCCGGGGGAGGAACAGCCCGCGCCGGCGACCGCGACCTGCTGGCCTGGCTGCGACGGCGCATGCCGGTGTTTCGGACGACAGAGGGAATGCTGGCCGGCAATCTCGCCGGAGCAGACCGAAAACCTCTGCCGGCGGGAGTTGTGCGCGAACTCGCGGATGAGGTAAGCCACAGTTACCGGAACCTCATGGCCGGCACCGCTCCGGATATGCAATCGGCGGTTGAAGCCGGCGCCGAAGCGGCACGGCGGCTCCTGATTGCCCGCGGAGATCTTCTGACCCGTCCCGGAACCGGCATGGGTGCGGTGCTGGAGGAGATCATGGGCAGCAGAAAGGCGTCGCGACAGCGTGCCGCGGTAGAATTCCGGACCCAGGGAAGCGCGGCGCAGAAGATCGGAACTCTCCTGCTGGTCGGAGCCTTGCTCCGGTCCGGCCATGGCGTCGTGGAGAATGGCGTGGATCCACTGATCCTGATCGAAGATCCGGAGGCGCACCTGCATCCGATGACGCTGGCTTCCATCTGGGCGATCATGGATCGCGTGGCCGGACAGAAGGTCATCGCGACGCATTCCGGAACGCTACTGGCCTCCGCGCGGCTGTCTTCGGTGAGGAGACTGACCCGCCACGACGGCGCGGTCCGTGAATGGCGCGTGCCGGAGCGCAGTCTGACCGGCGACGAATTGCGCCGATACTCGTATCATCTGCGCAGCCGCAGGGCGGCCGCCAGTTTTGCCCGCTGCTGGCTCCTGGTGGAGGGTGAGACCGAGTACTGGCTGATGAGCGAACTGGCGCGAGTTTGCGGGTACGTTTTCGCCAGCGAGGGCGTGGCCTGCGTCGAATTCGCGCAGTGCGGATTGGGCGCCCTGATCAAGGTTGCCCGGCATCTCGGCATTCAATGGCACCTGCTGGCCGACGGGGACCGGGCCGGGCATGATTATGCGCGGTCGGCCGGCCAGCATGCGCAGCAGGGCGGTCTCCGGGATCGCGTCACCCTACTCAGGGAGGCAGATATCGAAGCCTGCTTCTGGCGTCACGGATACGCGGATGTCTTCCGCAAGGCTGCCTACCCCACCAGCGCGGAGCAGCACGCCAATGCGCCGGCCAAGGTCGTGATTCAACGTGCGATTCAGCGCCATTCGAAGCCTTTCCTGGCGGTTCTTCTTCTGGACGCCGTCATCGACCGCGGCGCCGGCGGGGTTCCGCCGCCATTAAGGAAGGCCATCGAAACGTGTGTGCGGCTGGCTCGACAGGGACGCAGCACCGGCGGTTGAGCCGAGGCCTATTAGAATCTTTGCAGCGACGAGGCGACGCCCATCATCTGTGCAGCGCGGGATTGTTGTGCCGGGCCAGGAGGGCTTGATCTTATGAGCAGATTCAACAGGCTATCGCTTGCCGTTGTGATCCTGACCGCGTTTGTACTTACTGGCTGTGAGGATCTGGTTCCCCGTGACACCCAAAGCCTGCTTGCGCCCAGGCTCCTCCGCTCGGAGATCTTTGGGTTTTTGGCGGGCCTTGGAACCACCTTTGCCGGGCTGCCGGACCTGATCGCCATGCTCAAGCGGCGGTCGAGCGCGGGCATGAATCCGCGAATGGCGGCCATCATGGGGGTCTTCCAAATTCTCTGGGTATACTACGGGCTGCTGATTGCGTCGCGGCCGGTGATCGCCTGGAACCTCATCGCCATCTGCGTCAATTTCCTGACCGTCGGCGCCTACCGCCGTTTCCGCCGGCTGGAGAAGGCGACCCACTCACCGCAGAGGCGCTGAGACGCAGAGAAAAACGCTATCAGGGAGCGGGGTCCGGGTCACGGGCCGGGACTGCCGGGACGGCCGGAGGCTGGGGTTCGGAGGGAGCCGGCGGGCGGTGGAACCGGCTGAGATCTACGGGTAGGGGGGCCTCGAGGAGGAGATCGATCGCGGCCTCGGCGCTGCTCTGAATGCGACGCAACTCCTTGATAGCGGCGAAGAAGGCGCGGTCGAGCGAGGCGATCTGGGCGAAGACTTTGTGGATCAGTTTGGCGGCAGGGGAGTTGCAGAGGAGGGCGACGTCGAGATCCTCAGGGTCGGAGCCTTCGGCGAGGAGGGCGCGGTAGAGTTTGGCTTCGGTCCGCTGCAGGCGGCGTTTGAGCCAGGCGGAGCGGATCAGGGTCTCGACGTGGTAGTGTTCGAGGGCGGAGGCGGGGTGGAACTGGCGCCGGAAGTCCGCGGCAAGGGCTTCGTAATCGGCGGGATCTTCGCCGGGGATGACGATGGAGGCGGCGTCGAGGCCGTGTTTGAGGCCGTTGAAACGGGAGGCGGCCTTGCCCTCGGGGGTGCGGGGGCCGGTGGACTTCAGCGCGTTGGCGCGGTTGGCTGCGATTTGAGCGGGTGTAGACATTGGTGGAGCTCCTTGCAAAAAAATTGCGGGCCAGGAGGCCCGCGGTACAAAGCCACGCTAACAGGCGTGAGGAAGCATCCCGGGCGGGGGAGCGTGCAAGTTGTTGGCAGGCAGGTGCAAAAATTTTTCAAACTCCGGGGAACGGCATGGCGATCCGCCGCAAAATACTCTAGATCCCGGCGGTTCCGGCGGTCATCGTTTGCGGCGTAAGGACTAGCTTCAGTCCGAGGAGTCGCATGCGTACGTCACTTGAGAGATGTGTTGCGCGATCCACACCGCGGGTGAGAATCGCTGGGGCCGCCGTGGCTGCAAGCATACTGCTGGCCGGCTGCGGAGGGAGTAAAAAGGAAGAGACCGCGGCCGCGGCCGCCGCCGCCCCGGCGGTGTCCGTCGTCGTCGCGCCGGTGGTTCAGAAGACCGTGCCCCTTTTTACCGAGCTCACGGCACGCACCGACGCCAACGATTCGGTGGATATCCGCGCCCGCGTGAAGGCATACCTGCAAACTCAGAACTACACAGAAGGCACCATGGTGAAGAAGGGCCAGACCCTGTTCACGCTGGATAGCCGCGAATACGATGCTCAGCTCATGCAGGCCAAAGCGCAACTGGCCAAGGCCCAGGCGGACTTGCAGCAAGCCCAGGACAAGACGGTCGTGGAAACGGCCCAGGCCAACCTGGGAATTGCCAACGCCCGCTTGAACAAAGCGGATACCGATGTCAGGCGGCTCAAGCCGCTGGCCGAGCAACGGGCCGTGCCGCAACAGGACTACGATAACGCCCTGGCCGAACAGCAGGCCGGGAGAGCGGATGTCGAGGCCAAGACGGCATCGTTGAACACCACGAAGGTGAACCAGGTTGCGAGCATCGACCAGGCAAAGGCAGCTGTGGAAGCCGCCGAA
>DATJYW010000081.1:0-2634 GCA_035499435.1 Candidatus Acidiferrales bacterium
GCTTCCGCGCCGCGCGGGATGCGCTTGCCGTTCAGCCACGTGCCATTGCGGCTCTTGTCGATAATGGCGAACCCGCCGCTGGATGCGTCGCGCCGCAGCCGCAGATGCTCGCGGGAAACTTCATCCGTCGTGTAGAGGGGCAGATCGACCCAGAGGTCCTCTCCGCCCCGCCCGATGGAGACTTCATCCTGGGTCACGAAATAGGTCTGCGGACCGGTGTCGTCGCGGTAGTGGATCTCCGCGTAAATGCGCGGCGCCTGCTTTCGCGTGCTCTCCCGGTCCTGAATCACCCGGGCGCTCGTCACCGAGGGCTCGCGGGCAATCAGGGTGGTCTTGGTACCGCGATAGCCGGGCTGCTGGACCTCGCCAAGCTCCGAGTGGATCTCGACGTCGCCCGGCGGGACGGCGGATTCCAGATCGGAGAACAGCTCGATCCACCAATCCTTCTGTGCGATGCGATACGTCTTCTGCGTCCCGCCGCGCCGGAACAGGGACGGCTTGGCGTTCCACTCCGCCAGCCGCGCGGTCAGGGCGCGGTGGGCGTCCTCTTTTAGCAATTCCTGGACGCTGGCAATGCGCGCGAAATCATCGGGGTGCAGGTAGATGCTGAAAACGCAGGGCACCAGGATGCTGTAGCCCATCTCCAGGCGCCCCAGCTCCATATTGCGAATGAGCTCGTTGATGATGATCTGCCCGCTGATGCGAGCCGGCGGTTGCTTCACTCCGCTTTGCGCCATGCGTATCCTTCCCGGCAAGGCACGGCCCCGGTGCGGCTGCGCGCCTTGCCCCGTTGGCCAGCCACACTGGACGCGGAACGTAACTATAGACGATTATCTGCGGGGCGGGTTTCACCCGCAAGGATTAAAATTCGATCAGACCTCTTCGTCGAAATCTGCTTCAGGCTCCGGCAGCACATCGTGCGGCCCGGCGACCCACACATACAGGGTCGGCAGCAGAAAGATGTTCAGCAGCATCGCGACCATCAGCCCGCCGACGATGACGATCGCGAACGGCCGCTGCGAATCCGAACCGATGGCGGTGGACATGGCCGCCGGCAGCAGGCCCAGGGTGGCCACCAGGGTGGTCATCAGGATGGGGCGCAGCCTCAGCACCGCGCCTTCTACGGCGGCATCGATCACCGACCGGCCGCTGGCCCGAAGCTGATTGATGTATTCCAGCATGATGACGCCGGTCTGTACGCACACGCCAAAGAGGGCGAGAAAACCGAGTCCGGAAGACACGCTGAAGTGGGTTCCCGTGACCAGCAGAGCGAGCAGTCCGCCCAGCGGAGCCATGGCGATGGCGGTGAGCATCAAGCTGGACCATTTGAAGGAATGGAACATGGTGTAAAGGATGATGAAGATCACCAGGATCGTAATGGGCAGGATGACGGCCAGCCGTTTCTGCGAGCGCTGCTGGCTGGCGTATTCGCCGGCCCATGCGATGGTGTAGCCCTCGGGCAGCTTCACCTGCCTCTCCACCTTTCGCATGGACTCCTCCACGGTACTGCCCAGGTCCCTGCCCCGCACGCTGTACTTCAAGGCGACGTAGCGCGAGTTTTCTTCGCGATAAATCTCGCTTGCGCCGTCGGCCACCTCGACCTTGCCGAACTGGGCCAGGGAGACGCGCTCTCCGCCGGGCGCCACCAGGCGAATATTGGAGATTGCCTCCTTGGTGTTCCGGTAGGGAGCGGTATAACGGACCACCAGATCGTAGCGCTGCTCGCCCTGAAGGACCTGGGTCACCGCGTTCCCGCCCACCGCGGTCTGGACCGCATCCTGAACGTCGCTCACGTTGATTCCATAGCGCGCGGCCTGATCGCGGTCCACGGTGAAGTTCAAATTCGGCTGGCCGATGACGCGGAACAGGCCGAGATCCTGAACTCCAGGCACGGTGCGGAGAACATTGACAATCTCCTCGCCCTTCTGCTCGAGCAGCTTGAGGTCGGCCCCATAGACCTTGACCGCCAGTTCGCCTTTGACGCCGCTGACCGCTTCTTCCATGTTGTCGGCGATCGGTTGCGAGAAATTCCATAGCACGCCGGGGATTTTCTCCAACTCCCGATCCATGGCGGCAATCAACTCGTCCTTTTGCTGGTGGAATACCGGCCGCCACTCCTCCTTCTGCTTCAAATCGACGAAATACTCGGTGTTGAAAAATCCGGTGGTGTCGGTGCCGTCGTCCGGACGCCCAACCTGGGAGACCACCTTCGTGACTTCGGGAAACGAAGCCAGAATGATGCGCGCCTGGTTCATCAGGCGCGTACCCTCGGTCGGGCCGGTGCTCGGGGCCAGAATGCCCCGCGCCCAGATCGCGCCCTCGTCCAGGTGCGGCAGGAACTCCGATCCGATAATGCCGCTCGCCACGAGCCCCACGCTGGCGGCCACGCACAGGACCGCGATGCCGACAGTCACCCAACGGGCGCCGATCGCGGCACGCACGGTCGCGCGGTAACCCTTGGTGAGCAGGATCAGGAGCGGATTGTGCCATTCACGGACGCCATTGCGAAACACCAGGCTGCAAAGCACCGGGGCCGCCAGCATGGAGAACAGCAGTGAGCCGACCAGGGCGAAGGCGACCGTCCAGGCCATCGGTTTGAAGAGGCGCCCCTCCACGCTTTCCAGAGTAAAAATC
>DATJYW010000082.1:0-6744 GCA_035499435.1 Candidatus Acidiferrales bacterium
ATCGACCCGGAATTGATCACACAATCCGGTCCGGGTGAGATTTTCGTTTGCCGCAATATCGGCAACCTGGTTCCCGCCTACGGCGAGGTGCTGGGCGGCGTGTCGGCCATCGTGGAGTATGCCGTGGCCGGACTGCAAGTCAGCCAGGTCGTCGTTTGCGGACACTCCGATTGCGGCGCCATGATCGGGCTGCTGCATCCGGAAAAGGTCGCGAAACTGCCCATCGTGAAGTCCTGGCTGCGCAATGGCGACACCGCTCTGAGCATCGTGCGCCACCGCGAATCGGCCCCCGACGAGGCCGCCGCCCTCGAAGAGCTGATCGAGGAAAACGTCCTGTTGCAGATGCGTCACCTCGAAACGCATCCGTCCGTCGCCGGACGGCTGGCGAAAGGCACTCTGGCGCTCTCCGGGTGGGTCTACGACATCGCCCACGGGGCGGTCCGCATCTACAGCGAAGAGCAGCGAAAGTTCCTGCCGGTTACGGCTCGCGACCGGGCGGGATCCGGCAGTCCGGGCACATGATCGTCATCAAGAGGGCGAAGCCGAGCGGATTGATCCGCTATGTCGGGCGTCCTCTCCTGGTCCTGTTCGCTTTCGATGTGGCGGTCGCGGCGGCTTACGTGTTCGCCGGTTGGAAGTGGCTGGCCCTGCCGGATGTCCCACTCTCGATATTCGGCGGCGTCCTTAGCGTGATCGTCGGCTTCCGCAATAGCAGCGCGTACGCCCGATGGTGGGAAGCCCGGACCATCTGGGGTGGAATCGTCAATCACTCGCGGAGCTTTGCCCGCGAGGTGCTTTCGATGGTCGCCGCCGCCGAGGCCGGCCCCGCCGCGGAACGCGAAGTCGGCGAAATGAAACACAGGCTGGTTCTGCTCCAGGTTGCCCATGTTCACGCCCTGCGCAACCACCTGCGGGGCACCTCTCCCTGGCAGGAGCTGGAAGGCCTGATTCCCGAAGGCGAAATGGAGCTTTTGAAGAGTCAGAACAACGTTCCGCTCGCCATTCAAAAACTGATGGCCGGCATGGTGGCGCGCTGCTACCAGTCCCGCTGGATCGACAACATCCGCTGGGCGAGCCTGGACCGGACGCTGAGCAACCTGATGGATTGCCAGGGTGCATGCGAGCGAATCAAGAATACGCCGATGCCCCGCATGTACGACATCTTCATCCGGCACGTCGTCGGTATCTACTGCCTGCTGCTGCCCCTGGGAATGGTGGAGAGTCTGAAGCTGCTGACTCCGGTCGGCTCCAGTTTGGTCGGAGTCATCTTCCTGGCATTGGATCAAATCGGCCGCGATCTCGAGACGCCTTTCGAGAATCTGCCGCACGATCTTCCGCTGACCGCGATCACAAGGACCATCGAGATCAACCTGAGGCAGATGATCGGGGAAAAGGACGTTCCCGAACCGCTGGCTCCGGTCGACGGGATCTTGTGGTGAGGCGGGCCGGACCTGGCCCGCGGTTTCCAATCACGGGCAGGCTCTCTCAGCTTTCAGCCGTCACCTTTCAGACAAAGCGGCTTGGCTGACGGCTGTATGCTGATGGCTGAGAGCTCCTATTGTAGCGACGCCAGCACCGCTTTGCTCACCTTGGCGACGATGTGAACCTGCGGGTCCACCACCTCTGCAATGTCGTAGCGGATCGACGTGCCCAGGATGATGTTGGATTCGTTTGCGGATAGCTTGTAATCGCGCTCCAGCCAGCGGGCCAGCTCGGTAGTGGCCATTTGCAGCGCGTCGGTGAGCGAGCCCGCGATCCCGGAGGCCATCAGGTACTCGTCGTTCTCGAAGCGGGGCCCCTGCGTGCTCTTGCCGCGGACCAGGTTCACGGTGAACTCGACGTCCATCGAAGTCTCCAGCGCATCGCCGTTCAGCTCGCCGTCGCCTTCCAGCGCGTGCCCGTCGCCCACGAACAGGATCGCGCCCTCCTGGTAGACCGGCAGGTAGACGGTCACGCCTTCGCGCAGGCCGTTGTAATCCATGTTGCCGCCCCATGATCCCAGCCAGCCCGCACGGTAGGATTGATTGGCCGGCGGCGCGACCCCGACGCAGCCCAGCATCGGCTGCATCTTCACTTTGAAATTCTTGAGGCGGTCCGTGGGCTTGGCCAGCATGGCCAGGCCGGCTTCGCGGTCGAGCTTCCACCCGCTGTCAAACTTCTCGTCGAACTTGGCGTCGCGGAAGTACCACGGCTCCACCGCGCCGGGGACGATCCGGTCGCCGCTGCCTGCGGAATCGCGATTCAGGCGGATGCGGGTGAACTTGATGGCCAGGGTGTCGCCCGGCATGGCGCCTTCGATATAGAACGGCCCGGTCTCGGGATTGCCCCCCAGCGAGCGCGCCGTGCCGCTGGAGTCGCGGCCGCCGGCGTCCACGGTAGTGGTTTTGATGGTATCGCCCGGATTCACGTGCAGAGCCGCCGGTATGCCGCCCGAAAACTGCCGTTGGAATTTGGTGGGCTCGAAAACGTGAGTCTTCGGGGTGGTGCTGCCGGCCGGGGCGCGCCGCGCGGTCCAGGCGAAATCGTCCGATCCGCGCTTGGCCGTGCCGGTCATTTGGTCGCCGGTGACCCGGCCTTCGAACCTGCCCCATTCCTGTTGGTTGGGCCGCACCACCGTGAAGCGCACTTGGTCGCCCTCTATGGTTCCGGTGAGTTTCAGCTCGTTGAGGGTACCGGTTAGGTTGTTCCCCTCGGCTTTCAACTCCACCCGGGCCGCCGCCACATCATCTCCGAATCGCGTAACATGCACATTCCATAGACCCGAAACATCCGCCGCCAGGGCGAACACGGGCAAAGACAGCATCGCCGCAAGTTTGGTCATGTAGCGTTATACGCAGATACAGGCAAAGGGTTCCGAGGGAGGGTAAGACGGTTGAGGCCGATCCCACACGCGATGCCTGGCGCGGGGTACCATAACTGGAACAGAGCTTTTTCCGACTGAAGGAGGTTTCATGGCAGGCACGAATCGACGGAAGTTCTTGACCCGCGGCGCGGCCGGGGCGGCGGCGGCCACGGTGGTGGCGGCGAGCGGAAAGGCGCAGGAGAAGCCCGAGAAACGCGTGATCTACCGCAACGGGCAGAAGCCGAAGGAGACGCCGCTCTTCAACAGCACGGTGGCGTACGGCAACCTGATCTTCATTTCCGGAGTCGGCTACCATTCCGAAGGCGACATCAAGGTGCACACCAAGGGCGTCCTGGATTCCATCAAGAAGCAGCTCGAAAGCGTCGGTTCCTCGATGGAAAAAGTGCTCAAGTGTAACGTGTACCTGAACGACCTCAAAGACTACGCCGCGATGAACGAAGTCTTCCGCGGCAGTTTCGGGCCGGAGCCGCCGGTGCGGACCACCATCGCCGCGGCGGGCGGGATTCCGGGCAATTCGCTGGTTGAAATCGACGTCATTGCGTGTTTGTGAGGTGCGTATGGAAGCGACACGGCGCACGTTTCTGAATTGGGGCAACCGTCTGCTGGCGGCCGCGGGGATTTCTGCCACGCGGCTGCCGGCGGCCGGCACGGTGCCCGAGGCCAAAGGCGAAGACTACTACGCCAAGCTCGGCGTGCCGACGATCATCAACGCGGCCGGCACGTACACCGCGCTCACGGCGTCCATCATGCCGCCATCGGTGCAGGCGGCGGTGGCGCGCGCCGCCAAACATCCGGTGCGGCTCAACGAATTGCAAAAGGCCGCCGGGGAGTATATCGCCAAACTGGTGCACTCGGAAGCGGCGCTGGTCACCGACGGCGCGGCCTCGGCGCTCACCCTGGGCACGGCAGCCTGCATGACGCTCGGCAAGCGGGACGCCATCCGCCGCATCCCGGTGGATCTCACCGGCCTCAAGACCGAGGTCGTCGTGCAAAAGGCCCACCGCTATGGATACGATCACGCGCTCATCAACTGCGGGATCCGCTTCGTCGAGGTGGAGACGCTCGGCCAGTACGAGGCGGCTTTCAACGATCGCACCGTGATGGCGCACTTCTTCAACGCCGCGGAGAGCGGGCAGATCGGCCGGGAAGACTGGATCCGCGTGGCGCACGCGCACAACGTGCCGTGCTTCAACGACGCGGCGGCCGACGTGCCCCCGATCGCCAATCTCTGGAACTACACCAAGATGGGTTTCGACCTGGTGACCTTCTCGGGCGGCAAGGGCATTCGCGGTCCGCAGAATGCGGGCCTGCTGCTCGGCCGCGCGGACCTGATTGCCGCGGCGGCGGCCAACAACAATCCGAACTCGGACACCATCGGCCGCGGCATGAAAGTCTCCAAGGAGCAGATCGTAGGCATGGTGGCCGCGCTGGATTGGTTCGTGACGCAGACCGACGCCGGCATGGAGGCCGAATTCCGGCGCCGCGCCGACCGTATCGCCGCGCAGTTGAAAGGCATCCCGACGATCGAGACCAAGGTGGCCATTCCGACGGTCCCGGCCAACGTGGTGCCTCATCTTTTGATCCGGTACGACCAGAAGCGCGTGAAGGTCTCGCCGCACGACGTCGCCAAAGAGCTGCGGCAGGGCACGCCGAGCATCGAACTCAATCCGCTGACCGGCCAGAAGGCCGGCGCAGGACTGCCCAACGACGAGAACACCATCGTGGTCGGCGTCTGGATGCTGCAACCCGGCGAGGAGCTGATCGTCGCCCGCCGCCTCAAAGAAGTGCTGGGGAAGGCCGCGGCGTAGGAGCAAAGTCATGTCTCATTCGTATTGGAATCGCATCACCGAACCCTGGTCCGGCGTGAGCCGCCGCGACCTCTTCCGCCAGGGAGGACTGCTGGCCATCGCCCAGGCATTCGGCGGCAGCGTGAAGAACGCCGTCGCCGGCCCGCTCAATATCGGTCCGGACATGTACCAATCCATCGGCGTGCGCCCGATGATCAATGCCCGCGGCACGTACACCATCATCACCGGATCCACGACACTTCCCGAAGTGAAGAAGGCCATGGACCAGGCCTCGCGCGGCTTCGTCAACATGGACGAGCTGATGGACGGCGTCGGCCAGCGCCTGGCCGAACTCACCGGCGCCGAGTGGGGCATTGTCACCGCCGGCTGCTGCGCGGCCGTCACCCACTGCACCGCCGCGGCCATCGCGGGCGGCAATCCCGAACGCATGCAGCGCCTGCCGAACCTGGCGGGCCTGAAGAGCGAAGTCATCGTCCCGGCCTACTCGCACAATGTCTACGACCACGCGGTACGGATGCTCGGCGTCAAGCTGGTGGTGGTGCGCGACCGCGCCGAGCTCGAGCCTGCCTTCAACGAACGCACCGCCATGGTCTACATTCTCGGCGGACCGGGCGACGAGGGACCGCTCGGCACGCGCGCCATCAGCGAAGTCGCGCGCAAGAGAAACGTGCCGGTGGTGGTGGATGCCGCGGCCGAGATCCTCACCGTCAAGCCCAACGTCCACCTGGAGCGCGGCGCGAACGCGGTCGCCTACAGCGGCGGCAAGTGCATTCGCGGCCCGCAGGCGGCCGGGCTGCTGCTGGGCGAGAAGAAACTCCTGCAAGGCGCCTGGATCAACAGCGCGCCGCACCATGCCTTCGGCCGCTCGCTCAAGGCGGGCAAGGAAGAGATCATGGGCATGCTGGCAGCGGTCGAAATGTGGATGAAGCGCGACCACAAGGCCGAATGGGCGCAGTGGGAGTCGTGGCTCAACCATATTTCCGATTCGGTCAAACGCGTGAACGGCGTCACCACGAAGATGGCGCAAGGACCCGAGGGCCTGTCGAACCGCTCGCCCGACCTGACCATCCAATGGGAGCAGGGCCTCGGCATCACCGCGCCGGAGATCGCCAAAATCCTGCTGGACACGGAGCCGCGCATCGTGCTGGCGCGCGCCACCGGCACGTCGATTCAGATCGTGCCCTACCAGATGTCCGCCGGCGACGAGAACGTGATCGCGGACCGGCTCTACGCCCTGCTTTCCAAGCCTCCGAAGGTGGAGCGGCCGAAGCCGCCGCAGGGTTCGCCCGCGACCGTAGCGGGCCAATGGGACGTGCAGCTCGACTTCAACTACGGCTCCGCGCATCACACCGTCATCCTGGAGCAGGAGGGCAGCCGCCTGATGGGCACGCACCACGGCGAATTCGCCGCCGGAGATCTCTCGGGCACCGTGGCCGGCAACACCGTCACGTTCCAAAGCTCGCTGCCCACGGAAGGCACGCGCGTGTCGTTCCAGTTCACCGGCGAAGCGGCCGGTGGGAAGATCGGCGGCACGGTCTCGCTCGGCGAGTACGGCGAGGCAAAGTGGACCGCCGAGCGCCACGCGTACCGATCCGGCCGCCGCAACGGCTAACGGCACGATCCAACTCCGCCAGGGTACAATCCGAGGATGCGTCTCCTCGGCACGCTGTCCGTACTCGCGATCCTGCCGCTCGTCATTCCGGCCCGGGCACAGAATGCTCCCGCCATCTCGCTGGTGGCAAATGCCGAGGGTGAGAATCCCGTGATCGCGCCAAACACCTGGGTGGAAATCAAGGGCACGCATCTCGCCCCCGCCGGCGATTCGCGCATCTGGCAGAGCTCCGATTTCCGCAACGGGCAATTGCCGGCCGCGCTCGACGGCGTCAGCGTGACCGTCAACGGCAAGGCGGCGTACGTCTACTACATCAGCCCCACGCAGGTGAATGTCCTCACGCCGCCCGATTCGATGCCCGGCACGGTCGCGGTTCAGCTCACCAACAACGGGCAGGCCAGCGCCGTGTTCTCCGTGAAGGCTCAAGCCGCGTCGCCCTCCTTCTTCAACATCAACGGCGG
>DATJYW010000083.1:0-12637 GCA_035499435.1 Candidatus Acidiferrales bacterium
GCCTTCTGCGCGTTCGGGTGCATGGCCAGCGGATAGTCTTTATAGGCAAACGCCAGCGTTCCCTTATATTCGGCTTCGATCCGTTCCAGAACGGGTCGGATCTGTTGGCAGTACGGGCATTCGTAATCGGCAAACTCCAGCAGCGTAATGTGCGCCGCCTCTGGGCCGCGCACCGGCACTCCTTTCATCGAAATCGGCGCCCGTTGGGGCGCGAGCAAAATGATCACGCGTGCCTGGCTGCGGAGTGATTGCAGATATGCAGTCTTGGCTTTTGCCATGCGCCGCTGGCGCAACGAATCGACGATCTGATCGCGCACCTTCTCATAGGGCTCGGCGGTCTCTACACCTTCGTAATAAACATGCAAGGCCTCTTCGGACGGGTCCTTGGGGAGCACGCTGTTCACATGCTTATCGAGGAGCTGCGCGACGGTAAGACCTTCTTTGCGCGCCTGCTGTTCGAGAAGGACTTCATCCGCTACGTCCTCGATCGTCTTGCGCTGGGCCTCGTAGAAACTTGTGCGAGCCTGGTACAGAGCAGACGGGCGCCTTTGTTCAACATCGGCCATGGTCAGGGACACGCCGTTAACTTCGATCACCACGGCGTTCGCGGCGGGAGTTGCGTCCCGGTCCGCGCCGGCTGCCGCCAGACAAAACACTGCGGCGAGGGCGCTCGCCGCAGTTCGAAATAGAATATGTGATGCCATAACATTCCTCTCAGCATTGTGGGGTGGTAAGTCGTGTACTAAGTCTGACTACGGTCAGCCAAAACAGACCGGGTGCCCGTTGACTTGGGTCACCCGGTCTTGCTCAGGTAACTGCAGTGCGGTTGTTACTGCTTGGGAGCACCCAAGCCGCCGGCGCGGCAGGACGCGCAGATGCCGAAGCCGCTGCCGTTGCCGATGATCGCCGTGCAACGCCCGCCGATGCTGGCGAGTTCGCCGGCGCTCAGAGTCGCAGGCGTAAACGCCGTCTCGACTGTCGCGTAGGTTCCCGCGACTGGAGTCGCATGGATGGTCGTTCCCCAAGCGAGCAGTCCGGTCGCCAGGGTGGCGGTGGTAACCGTTGCTGCGGTGTTGTTGCAGCTGGTTCCGGAGCCGCCAGTGCCGGCTAGAGTCGCGACCAGTTTCACGACCACCGAGGTGGGAATGACACCAGTGAGGGTCTTTGACGTGAGGTCGCGGTTCACACCGAGGTTCACGAGGCCGTTCGGCGTTACAAGGCAGGAGCAGCAGGAAACCAACTGCTCATCCGGCGAGAACGCATAGACGTTCACGCAGATATTGCCGGCAGCGCCACCGAACCCCGGGCCGTTCAGCGGAGCGCCATTGGCACCGGAGTTGCTGATGTCAATGTAGGACTCCCCGAACTGCAGGTTGGCCGCGTACCTCACCTGGAAGGGCGAGTCCGCGGAGATAGGGTTCTGAGCAAAGGCGACCATCGCAAGAACGAGAGTCGCCAGAATTACGTTTCGCAGGTACATGTGGATAGGTCCTCCGTTGTCGAACATTATCATCGGTTAAGGAGGGCTACAATTCCCTAAATGCACTAGCCGAACGAATTAGCCTCCCATCGTTCGATGCACGGCTCCAGAAAAGCGGTTTGCCTTATTGCGTCAATATGTTGCATCTATATTATTGCCGCCTGCATCTAGCGGAGGATAAGGAGTTGTCTATATATTGAAGCGAAGGCGCATCGCGAACCTAGCTTCTAGACATCTTTTGTATAGCTGTTTGGTTATTGTGCTAAATCCCTTGACAATCGGAGACGAGTATCCTAAACTTCCCAAGCGTGACCGGGTTGCCAACGGCACGTAAGCTGATAAGAGGCAAAAACGCAATAAAGTCATAGCGGTAACAACCGTACTGGTCCGCTTTTTGAAGTACGGTTAAACGGGGGACGGGTCCTGGGGAATCGGCATCGCTCAAAGCGGACCGGAATTGGAGCCCGAGAATGGTGGTACTCAAACGCAGATCTAGGCTGGTTACCTTTCGTGTTTCCGCGGAGGAGTACGACGATCTTACACATTCCTGCGTTCAATGCGGTGCGCGGAGTGTGGCCGAGTTCGCAAGGGCCGCCGTTCTCTTAAAGGTGCAGATGCTGCGGACCCCTACTGGTAATCTTAGTGGCGACTTAACCACTCTGAGCAAGGGACTACGGGATTTGGACCTTATTCTAGACGACACGCGGAAGCGGATTCACCGTGTCCTGGGTCCGGGGAGTACTGGGCTGACTGCCGCCAGTGGTGAGTCGTCAGCCATGAGATCGGAGGACTGACGGGCTATCGTGCCGACGCCGCCTGGCGCCGGCACGGAGCCCGTTAGCGAGAAATAAACCTCCGTTGGTTTCGTGAACGGTTTTGGAACGGAGGCTACATGAGGTTGGTTTGGTCTAGTTGGGCAAGCGGGCAGACGCGTGGGGCTGCGCCTCGTCTTTGGTCCATCGGATGCGCGCTTTTGCTCGCGGGCGCCTTGGCTCCTGCGGCAAGGGCCGGTTTTATCGGGGCTTACGCCTGCTCGAACTTCACGCTTACAAACAGCGCGGAGGCAGACGGGTCGGCTACATGCCCCGATGACGCGACCCTGGTGATCACGGGTCCCAACAACGGCAGCGGTCTGGATGGTACGACCGACTTGACCATGCCGTCGCCGGCAAGCGGGGTGCTTCAGTTCGACTTTATATATACGTCGCTCGATCCCGATCCGGGGTATGATTATGCCGGGTATTTACTGGGCGCCGACTTCTTCCAGGAAGCTGATACCTCCGGGCAATCCGGTACCGTGATCCTTCCGGTACTCGTAGGACAAATAATTGGATTTCGTGTAGGAACTTTCGACAACTTGGGAGAGCCAGGTGTACTTACCATCACTAACTTCTCGGGGCCTTCCTCGCCCGAGCCGGATGGTTTTGAGTTAGCGGCGATTGGGATTGGCAGCTTTGTGGCGAGTTGGATTTTCCGACGGAGAAAACGGCCGCTGCTCAGGCATGGCTCTGTCTGGATACCGGTCATATTGGCGATTGCGGCGAGTGGAGGTGCGCTCCAGGCGCAGCAGATTTACTACAGCGGCTCTCCCGTGACCGGACTCGTCCTGGTGCGCACGGTCAACATTCAACAACAGCTACTGGCGGCCTCGACGGCGGCTTCCGCCTCGCCGGTGAGTGAAACGAAGCCAAAGATGCCTCCACCGAGGCTGCGGCCTCCGGTCATCCCCACGCTGCTCAACACGAGGACAACGGGTACAGCAGAGGTGCTTACGGTGGTGCCGGCGTCGGGTCTCACCGCATTCAACGCGTTGTCGCACACCGACCAGAGGCTGGCAGATAACGGCAATCAGTGGAGCATCGAACCACCGAATCAAAGTATCGCGGTCAGCAACGGCTATGTTCTGGAAGGCGTGAACGACGGTGTCCGAATTTTCAACACCTCCGGCTCGCCGAGCATCGCCACGGTTGCGTCGAATCAGTTGTTCGGATTGGCGCCGACGATCGACAGGAACACGGGCATCAACGGCGTCTACCTGACAGACATGCGCGTCTACTACGACCAGGGCATGGACCGGTGGATGGTCGTCCAGCGCTCGCAGGACAACGACGCTGCGGGAAACGCGCTCAACCAGTCTCACTTGTATATTGCGGTGAGCCAGACCGCCGACCCGACGGGCACTTACTACATATACTTAATGGACACAACGAATCCGAATCATCCAGGATGTCCGTGCATAGACGACTATCCGCAAATCGGTTCCGACCAGTACGGATTTCATATTGCCTGGAATGAGTTCTCCGCGCCGTATCTAAATTTCAACGACGCGACGATTCTGAGCATTTCCAAGGCTTCGCTCGCCTCCGGCGCTTCCACACCGACGGCTTTTCAGTTTTTCATCGCGCCCACGACGGGGTTCGAGTTTGCCATCCAGCCGGCTTACACACCGCCCGGTGCATCCAACTTTCTGGCCAGCGGCGGCATGGAATTCTTCGTGAGCACGTTCTACCAATTCGGGTACGGGTCCCAGGTCGCACTGTGGGCCATGTACAACACGAGTTCGCTGGCCACCACCTCTCCCAATCCGGGCCTGACGCGGATCACTGTGAACACGCTTACGTACACGAACCCGGACGTAGCCACGCAGCGGCCTGGTCCTCTCCCCTATGGCTCGACCCTCATACCGCCGGGACAGCTTGCCTACCTGGACGGCGGGGACATACGCGTCCAGGCGCTGACGTACGCGGGCGGGCGTCTCTATCTCACGCTGCAATCCGGCGTAGTCGATCAGAACGGGCGCGGGGTAGTCGGAGGGGCCTACATCGTGCTCTCGCCGACTTATCGAAACGGGATCCTTGCCGCTTCGGTTCTGAACCAGGGATATTTGGCGGTCAACAGCAATCACCTGCTGCGGCCGGCAATCGCCGTCAACGCGCAGGGCCACGGTGCGATCGCGGCAACGCTGGTCGGTCCGGACTGGTATCCCAGTGCCGCGGTGATTCCCTTCGACACGTTCTCGACGCCATCGACGATCCAGGTCGCGGCAGCCGGATCGCTGCCTGAAGATGGATTTACCGGGTACCCCGGCGGGAGCGGTGCGGGAGTCGCGCGTTGGGGTGATTACAACACCGCGGTGGTCACGAGCGACGGCGCGATTTGGATGGTGGTGCAGTATATCGGCTCCTATCCGCGGACGCAGTTCGCCAACTGGAATACCCTCGTGATTCGGAAACAGCCATGACCTCGAATCGATCGGGCAGGGCCAGTCAGAGAGGAGCCCAATGAAACCTCAAATGATGCGACAGACGACCCGGGAGAGTACGGGGGCGTCATCGGCGGCCGAAGGGGTGGTCCTGGTTGACCTGGATCTCAAGCCGATTGCGCTGGATAGCGGCGCCGAGGCTATCCTGGCGGACCTGAACGGCCCGGGCGGCATCGAACCCGCCCTCCCGGCCGATGTGCTGAATCAGCTTTCGGCGGGTTGCCAGGGCGGACAGGTCGCTGGGAACCCCATTCACCTGGCTTCGGCTCGCCACGAGTACAGTTGCCGTGCGTTCCTGGTGAAATCGCGGGACTCGAATGTCGGGCCTATGCTGGCTCTGCACCTGAAGAAGGAGATTTCGGTGGTCGATGCGGTTCACCAGGTGGGTATCGATTACCATCTGACGGACCGCGAACAGGAAGTCCTGATCGGGGTGGCCATGGGGCTGACCAGCAAGGAACTCGCCGGGCGGATGGACATCAGCCCCAACACCGTCAAAGCCTTTCTGCGCCTGATCATGATCAAGATGGGCGTGGCCACTCGTGCCGGGATCGTCGGCAAGCTGTTGGGACAGAACGGCCGGGCCGGGTCGTGATGAGGCATCACCCGTCCAGTACTGTTAGGCGTAAGGCCCCAGCCTGTATACTGTGAGTGCGGTCCTGGCTGTCGGCCTCAGGATGCAGGTACATCTCGGGGAGTCCTCCAAGACTGTGACTCCAGGGCCGCCGGATGGTGCTGTTTCTCACTCTTCGACGCTCCGTCGGGCGAAAACCAGCGCGCGTCATTTCGGCTATTCCAATCGGCTAGGCACTTTAGAGTCTTGTGTCTGCGGCCAAGGCGTCGTACGTTTCTCAAGGAAGGAGTCTCCCCCGAAACCGAGAGATGCCCTACGTCAAGGCACGCAGTAAAAGGGACCGTCGCGAAGCGGATCTGCTGCTGAACGTTGTACTTGCCCACATGGCATTTCACAGTGCGAAGGATCTCCGTACGCGCCGGTTGGAACGCGACCGATTCACCGCCGCTGTCCAGATCTTCCACGAGTTTGTGATGGCTACTAATGGGGAAGCGGCAACGCTCGACATGGCGCGATCATCGTGAGCGTTCGGTAAGCAGCCGCACACATCGCGCGCACGAGGGAAAGTTTCGTGGAGGCCGGGGGGAAGGTTGCCCCCCGTCCGAGAGAGTGCTACGCCGCGTCGCTGACGTGGACAATCGCCTGCTTGCCGAGGGCGCGGAGGGCCGCCTCGATCTGGCCCGCCTTGGTCTCGTGCTTCGGGTTGAGCATTTTCCGTACAGTCAATTCCGCGACTCCCAGGCGATGCGCCAGTTGGCAATCGTTGATCCGGGCTCGCTGCATGGCATCGCGCAAGGCCAATTTGGGGGCCAGATACATGGCCACCGGAATTCGCCGCTCTCCCCGGCGCGGCCGTGAGGGCTTCGGGATCACGTCGTGCCGAACGAGGCGCCCTGCCAGGGCCTCCTGAAGACAGTCGGCCGCTTGTTCAATGGCATCTGCCATGTCGCGACCGCTGCTGATGGCTTCCGGGAGATCCCGAAAACGGACCATCAAGCTTCCGCCGTCATCGCTGGCAAAGTGGGCAGGATACGCGAATTCATGCATGACGCACTCCGTCAGGTCAAACCAAAATCTCCGGCTTGGAGCCCTTAACTGATCGATCATAGCGCGAAGAGTCCCAGTCGGGATTTCGCGTTTCAAGTCCTGAACGGTGGCTTTGCCGTTCGTACCGATGTACAACGTTCCGTGGCTAGCTTTGCCATGTGAAGGGACCCAGCGGTAGTTCAGGTTGTTCGATCGAGCGGCACGGCGTGCCTTCCGCAGAAACTCGGAACCCTTCACCGGTTGAGTATCGTGCACTCGTGCGCGGGCGAGGGTCAAAGATCGCGCCGGCCGAAAGATTGGTGGAGGCGGGGGGAGTTGAACCCCCGTCCGAGAAAGCCCGCAATGAAGAGCCTACGTGCGTAGCCGGCTCAGAGTTTTCGGTTGCCGCTTCAGAACCGGCGAGAGCGGCGGCACCCTAGCCCGATTGGGTCTCAGCCGCCGGCTCCGGACCGAAGCCATTGGCCTATCCCGCAAGATGACGCTCACTCACCGCCGCGCGGGCTCAGCGGCTGGAGCGGCTACCTAATTAATTAGGCAGCGTATGCAAACTGCGTATTGGCAGTTATGGTTTCCGATCGTTTTACGGGAGCTCGGAACCCGGCACGCCTCCCCACCACGATTCAATCCCGTCGAATCCGTTGCGCCCCCATCCGGTTGCGGCATAGTGGGTACTACGATTTCATTTTAGCAGGCGCAGGGCGAACGGGAGCAGCCCCGGCGCTTTATAATTGAGGCATGCCTGAATGGGGAAAGACGATGCGAACTGTGCCGATCTGGGCGACCGTGCTGGCCGCCTTTGCGCTGACGGCTGCCGCCGCTCCCATGACCAAGATCAACATTCTGGTCAAAAACCAGGTGGGCAAGCCCGTCGACCGGGCAAGCGTGGTGGTTCGATTCGTGGAGGGACACTCGGTCATCAAGCTGGGCAAGGCCATCCGCACGACGTATGAGATGAAGACCAACGAGGAAGGCGAAGTCCAGATTCCCTCGATTCCGCAAGGCAAGATCCGGATTCAAGTGATCGCCAAGGGCTACCAGACCTTCGGAGAGATCTACGATATCACCGACGAGGAAAAGACCGTCAACATCGCGCTGAACCCGCCGCAGCAACAGTATTCGGCGCACTGAAGCATGGATGCCGCCGAACCGCGAGAGGCCGGAACGATCCCTGCTGGTGCGGCAGCGGGAAAGAGTACAAGAAGTGCCACCTTTCGGCAGACGAGGCGCGGTAGCCCTGTTGCGTGCGGCTACTTGAACGACACTCCGACTCCCGTGCTGTACAGAAAGTCGTTGGTTTTGCGGCCTGGCAGCGGATTGCTCAGGTAGCGGTCGCTGGCGGCCGCGTTCCAGGTAAGCCACTTTCGGAGGGTAGTGGCCAGGCGCAGGTCGAAGTTCACGCGGTATTCGCCGGTATTGGAGAGGTTGTTGAACATCCGGAAGGATTGAACCAGCGCCACGGCCTTGGTGAGCTGCAGGCTGTAATCGTCGCCCCAGTTGAACTCGCCGCTGGCCCGGTGCAGGCCGGTAGAGAAGCTCTCGTGAGCGTAGTCGGGGCCGGCGCTGAGATCGAGGCTGGCACGCTTGCCCTTGACCGCGTGAAAACCGAATCCGCCGCCGGCGGTAAAGCGCAGATCGAGGTTCTGGAAGCGATCGTATTCGTCGGTATTGAAGGCGGCAACAAAGAGCCTGGCGCTGACGTTGTGCTCGTAGGCGATGCCGCCACGCACTGCGCGCGCCGTTTCGGCGTTGATCCCATTAGTGGTGGCCGAAGCATCGACGGCGGCGAAACTGAGCGTGATTTTGTCGTTGCGGGTGGCACGGACCCCGGTAGCACTGGTGGCAAAGGTCTGAGTGCGGGCGTTGCCAACGGCGCCGGCCAGGCTGAGCGTGCCGGTGGCGGTCCAGAGTTCGGTCAGGCGCGGATGCTGCAGGCGCTCGTAGGTTTTTTCTTCGTCGGCGTTGCGCAGGACCTGGACGTCCGCAAGATCAGCCGAGACCTTGGTGTCTTTGGTGGCCACATCGACTTTGCCGGCCGAGGTCGCGAGCGTGCCTTCGACGGTCTTACCGTCTTTGAGCACCACAGTGAGCGGCTTGTCGGCGGTGATGGCTGCGACCTGGTCCCACGGTGCGGTGATTTCACCGAACGCATCGCTCTTGATGGTGATCGCCTTGTCGTCCTTCTTGACGATGGCGCCGGTGACGCGATCGCCATTCTTGAGGGTGAGCTGGTCGCCGTAGCCAACGAAGACGATACAAGGCAGCAGCAGGTATTTACCGCGCATGGTTCCTCCGATGCTCTGGTGCTGGCCAAAGGCCTATTTTTTTGTTGATTAACACACTCGGGCCCGGGGGCCCGTGTTACGCCAGGTCGAATTTTTCCTGGTGGAGCTGGTGGTCGCTTTTCACGAACACAGCGCGGCCGAGGATCTCTTCGAGCTCCTGGAGATACGTGTTCTGGTTCGACTTCAGGAGCTTGGCAACGTCGGGAGAGACGCGCAGCATTACGTCCTTGGTGTCGATGGCCTTGGCGATCTTCTGCGCTTCCTGCAGGATCTCGCCGACGACGGTTTGCGGGCTCTTCACGTAGCCCGCGCCCTCGCAGTACGGACAGGGAGTGCACAGTGTCCGTTCCAGGCTTTGCTTGACACGCTTGCGGGTGATGGCGACCAGTCCGAAATCGTTGAACTGGAGAATTTTATAGGGAGCGCGGTCGGCCCGCATGGCTTCCTCGAGCGCCTGCATCACCTTCTGGCGGTTCTTGCGCTCGTCCATATCGATGAAGTCGACCACGATGATGCCGCCGAGGTCGCGCAGCCGGATCTGGCGCACGATTTCCTTTATGGCATCGGTATTGGTTTTCACGATGGTGTCTTCGAGGCGCGCAGACTTGCCCACGTATTTGCCGGTGTTGATATCGATGGCTACCAGTGCCTCGGTCTGGTTAATCACGATGTAACCGCCGCTCTTGAGCCAGACCTTGGGGCGCAGAGCCTTTTCGAGCTCCGCCGTGATGCCGAACTCGTCGAAGATCGGCGTGGGGCGCGTGTACATGCGCACGCGATTCACGAGGGCCGGCTGGAAACGCTGCACGAAGCGCAGCACTGCCTCGTAGACTTCTTCGTTATCCACCCAAACGCTCTTGTAAGCGCTGGTGAGCTGGTCGCGAAGGATGCGCTCCACCACGTTGAGATCGTGATGAATAAGCGCGGGCGCGCTGCGGCGCTCGGCTTTCTGGCGCAGATCGAGCCAGAGATTGTAGAGGAAGTGCATGTCGGCGCGGAGTTCCTCTTCACTGCGGCCCTCGCCGGCGGTGCGGACGATGAATCCGCCCGGAATGCCGGTGCGGTTGCCCTGCAGGACGCGCTTCAGGCGCTGCCGCTCTTCGTCGCTGGGGATCTTGCGGGAGACGCCGATGTGATCGACGGTCGGCATGTAGACCAGGAAGCGGCCGGGAAGCGCGATGTGCGAAGTAATCCGCGCGCCCTTCTGACCGAGGGGCTCCTTGGCGATCTGTACGATGATTTCCTGTCCTTCTTTGAGGAGATCGGAGATGGACGGAGCGGCGGAGCGCTCGGCCCTGGTTTCCTGCGGACCGCGGCGATCGGGGGCGGAGCGCTGCTCGACGCGACCTTCGCCGGGCAACTGCTGGCGTGGCTGGCCTTCCTGCGCAGGGCCGCGGTCACCGCCGCGGCCGCGGCGCCTGGTGCGGCGCGAAATGCGATGCAGATGCCGCTGGCCCTGCTCGCGAAGGGTGGCGGTGAGGCTGGTGGGAATGCGAGCGGGCTCAGGGCCTTCTTCTTCGATTCGGGTCTCGCCTTCGACCGCGGCTTCGGCGGCTACCGAGGCGGCTTCGGCGTCGGCGGCTTCCAGAACCTCGACAGCGGCGGCGAGCAGATCGATCTCGGTGTCCGGCGTATCGTACGGAGTCTCGTCGGCGACGGGCTCCGGCTCGAGTTCGGCTTCGGGAAGGGCCTCCACCGCCAGATGCTCTTCTACCGGCACCGCGGCGGCTTCTTTTTCCAGGACCGCCTCGGCCGCGGCCTGCACACCTTCTGCGCGGGCCTCGGCTACGGCTTCGCGGACGAGCAGATCGGGCATCGGCTCTTCCGCCGGTGCGGCATCCTCCTGCAGTGCGGGCTCGGGAGCCGTGACCGCTTCCGGCTCGGCTTCAGGTTCAGCCGAAGCGGATTCCCCGGACTCAGGCTCGGGCTCCGCCTCGTGAGCGGGCCAGGAGGCCTGCTCCACATCGTCAGCTTCGGTGTACTTGGCGAGCGATTCGCCGGGAAGTACCAGGAAATCATCCGCCTCCCCAGTGTCCGCGGCCGGGGGTTCAGCCGGTGCTACTTCGCCCTGTGCGGGCGGCGGCTGATAGCGATGTTCGCCTTCCTGTCGCGGGGAGTAGAACTTGGAATCGGGCAGGCCGCGGCCTCTATCGCGTCCTCCCCTGCCACGGCGCGAACGTCGTCCACGCCGGTCTCCCCGGCGGTCGCCTGCGGGACCGTGCATCGCGCTGGCGGGCGGCAGCAGAGCAGGCGAGGGCGCCTCGGCGTCGGGCGGCGCGGTTTCCGCGGCGGCAGTCACCGGTGGACCTTCTGCCGGATGCTCGGCGGCGTTTGGCGCGGGTTGAGGCGGGGCGGCAGGACGGTCGAGTTTGGCAACCCGCTCTTCGGCAGCGGTGACTACCTTGTCGTATTCTTCGTTGTCTTCGAAAAAGTCGGAGACGTACAGAAATGCGTCGCGGCCCAGGCCGATATCGACAAATGCCGATTGCATCCCGGGCAATACGCGCGTGACGCGGCCCTTGTGAATGGAGCCAGCGAGGGAATATTCATTTTCGCGCTGATGGTAGACCTCGACTAACTGATCGTCTTCCAGCACCGCCACGCGCGTTTCATGGCGATTGGCTGAAATCACTAACTCTCTTGACATCTAATCCTCCCCGGGAGGTTGGAGAGGTAAAGGATGGGGTCTCCTTTTTTTCGGAGGGACAGGCCGGCCTGTCCTGCATGGGCGGCGGATGGAGTAGAACAACCTCGACACCCCCCGCGCAAAGAACCTTTTCCTCAACCCGGGTGAGCGCCCAGGCACCCGTTTCCCCGGGGGAACCTCTGTCAGCTCCCGATTCCATCAGTTCACAAAGCGTCTGAGGCGAACATTGTTCACCAGCCCCAGAGCCATAAAAAACGTCCAAATACTGGAACCGCCAAAACTCATGAAAGGCAGCGGAATGCCGGTGACCGGCATCAGGCCCGCCACCATTCCCACATTGACGAGAATGTGGAACAACAGCAGAGCCGCCACCCCCATACAAACGTACATTCCAACCCGGTCCGCCGCTGTCTGTGCATTCTGAACGATTCGCATGAGCAGCACGAAAAACAGCGACAACATCACGGCGACACCCGCGAACCCATGCTCTTCGGCAAAGGCCGAAAAGATGAAGTCCTTATGGGGCACCGGCAAAAACCGGAGCTGCGTCTGGGTCCCCTTGGTTACTCCCTTGCCGAACATTCCGCCCGATCCAACCGCAATCTGCGATTGAATGAGCTGATATCCTTTGCCCTGCGGATCGCGCTCGGGATCCAGGAAACTTTCGATGCGCCCCTTTTGGTAATCACTCAGGAAATGCACGCTGATCGGAAGCACGACCACCGCTACTACGGCAATGGCGGCCACATACTTCCACCGCAGCCCGGCGAGAAACGAACACGCTACCAGAACTGCGAGATACGTAAGCGCCGTTCCCAAATCCGGCTGTTTGACTACCAGCGCGGTGGGCACCAGCACCAGGCCCGCCAACTTCAGCATTTCCCGTATTTCCAACTCATCACTGCGCAGATCGGTCAGATAGCGGGCTACCAACAATATTATCACCAGCTTGACAAATTCCGATACCTGCAAATGAATCCCGTACGGCAAAGGGATCCACCGGGTAGACCCATAGGCCTTCTGGCCGACGAAATATGTAACCAGCAGCGACACCACCGCCGCCGCATAGAGCACCGGTACCCAGTGAAGCGCGCTGTGATAGTCGATCGACATGGCGATCCACATGAGGGCCAGCCCGCCAATCACGTACACGATCTGCTTCCACCAGGCAGAGGTATAGTCGGTGTCGCGCGTGGCACTGTATATCTGCAGAACGCCCACGGCACAGATCAGCAGCGCGATCAGCAGCATGGTCCAATCGATATCGCGAGTAGAAAGGTAGGTGGACATTAGTTTGGGGGCCGGGAAGACGGGGGTGGGGGGGGGGGGGGGGGGGGGGGGGGGG
>DATJYW010000084.1:0-10100 GCA_035499435.1 Candidatus Acidiferrales bacterium
CATTCTCCCCGCTCAACCGAGTGTGACGGTGACGGCCACGAGCGTCGCCGACCCATCGAAGGCCGCAAGTGCGACCGTGCAGCTCGTAAATACGCACGTGCTCGCCCTCTCGCCCACGAACGCCACGGTCGCGCTGGAACAAACGGAATCGTTTGCGGCGGCACTCGACGGCGCTCCCACCACCGCCGTTACCTGGAGCGTAAACGGTATCCCAGGCGGAAACACGGCGGTGGGGACGATTTCGAACTCACCTTCGCAGAACGGGCTCTATTTCGCGCCGGTGAATATGCCCGCAGGGCGCGCGGTAACCATCGCCGCCGTCAGCAATGCCTATCCGGCGCTCACTAGTTCCGTTGCCCTCGCTCTCATTAGCAACATAGCCGTCAGCATCAATCCAGCCTCCGCCACTCGCGTTCCCTCCGCTCGCCAGACGTTTGTGGCCACCGTCGCGCAGACTTCGAATCCGCTGGTCAGTTGGACGGTCAATGGCGTGACGAATGGAAACGGGGCCGCCGGGCAGATCTGCATCGCCGGTAGTAATCCGTGCACGGCGCCGCCGGCGGCGGTACCGCCCGGCAGCATCGACTATCAGGCGCCCGCTTCCATTCCCTCCCCCGCGCAGGTGACCGTAGCGGCCGTAAGCGTCGCGGACCCGGCGCGATTTGCCGCTGCCAGCGTCACCATCACGCCGCAAATCAGCGTAAGCATTTCTCCCGCGAGTTTCACAATTCCTCCTCAACAGATCACCACCCTCACGGCCACAGTTCTCGGAGTGGCGGACCAGAACGTCACCTGGGACGTGAACGGCTCGATCGGCGGCAGCATCGCGAACGGCCTTATCTGCCTGCCAGCCAGCTCGCCATGCCAGGCGCCGAATGGCCCATCGGCAGGGCCGGTGGAATACCGCGCGCCCGCTGCGCCGCCCAGCCCCAGCGTTGTGAGCGTGCGCGCCACGAGCGAGGCCGGTCCCGTGGCGCAGGGCGTGGCGCTCGTCACCATCAGCAAAGCGCCATTTATCACCGGCCTCGTGCCCGCCAGTGTTTTTGCCGGGGCGGCTGCGCCGTTTGGCCTGCGCGTGTCCGGCGTGCAATTCGCGGCGTCCGCGCCCGGCCCCGGCTCGGCCATCCTGATAAACGGCGCGCCCCGCGCGACCACCTGCCCCTCGGCAACCGAGTGCGACACAACGCTTGATCCCGCCGGCCTCTCCGCGGCAGGCATGCTGGCTGTGAGTATTGCGAACGCGGACGGCACGGCGAGCAACGCGGTGAGCCTGGTGGTCGTGCCGCCGCAGAGCACCGAGAGTGTGATTGCCCTCGACGCCTCCGCTCCGGTCGCCGCAGGTGTGGACATCACGGTCGTGGAACCCACGCTGGCCGGTGGAGACTCGCCCGGCCAGCTCAGCCTGCTCGAAATAGGGCTGGTCGACCCATCCACGGGAGCATGCACGCTCTCCTCCCCGCCCCTGGTCCTCTTGCGGCCAGCGAGCGGAAGCGCAGTCGTACAGGTCTGCGCGCTAGGAACGGCGCTCGACCAGATAACGCAGATCTGGTTCTCCTCTCCGGCAGCCGTGGACCTGGAAGCGACAAATGCCGATACAGCGTTGGGAAGTTTGATTCTCGAATTCAGTGTAACGGTGCCGGCCGGCGCGGCTCCGGGAGCGCGAACGTTGTTCGCCGCAACAACAAATCAGGATCAGGCCGCGCTTACGTGCGCGGTGGAGGTGAAATAGCCATGACACAGCTCATTCCTGCACCGCATTCCCGCGGAGGGAGGCAGCAACCAGCGCGGCGAGCCGGGCGCGATTTTCGTTTGCCGGCTCGGCTGGCTGCGTCGGCACTTGTTGCGTTGCTCGCGCCAGGTCTCGCTCCCGCCACGGCCACCACGCTGGCGCGCATGAGCGTCCAAGAGCTGGCGCAGCAGTCCACCTATGTGGCTCGCGTCCGTTGCGCGAAGACGGCCAGTGTGGCCGATGAAAACCTGGTTTGGACGCTTACCCGGTTTGACGTCATCGAAGCCTGGAAAGGGAGTCCCCCGAGCCCGTTCATCCTGCGTCTGCCCGGAGGCGAAGCCGCCGGCCTTCGTGTAGCGGTGGAAGGCGCGCCGCGCTTTTCCGCGGGCGAGGAAGTGGTCCTCTTTGTGACCGCGGACCGCGGCCGCCAGATGAATATCGTCAGTTGGGCGCAAGGCACCTTTCGAATCCGACAGAATCCGCGCACCGGTGTTGAAGAAGCGGTGCAGGACACAGCGGGTCTCCAGATCCTCGACGCGAATTCAGGCAGACGTTCGACCGGTGGCCGCAGGCAGTTCCCGCTTGCGGAACTTCGAGCCGCGGTTTCTCGAGCAGTGCGGGAGGGCTCACGATGAGGCGCAATTTCCTTCCCGCTGTCGCGGTCACGGCCCTGCTCCTGGCCGGCTTCGCCAACCGGGCGCGCGGCTACGTGATCAACCAACAGATCGCGGACACCAGCGACCCCCGCAATGCGGGCGTCTCCGCCTGCCCCGCACCGACGCACATGGCTCTCAGCGAGCCCGGCGGCCTGGACCGCAGGTGGGACACCACGCTTGGCGTGAACATTCTTACGACTCCGGGATACCCGGGGGGAGCTCAGTCGGAACTCCAGCGGGTGATTCAGGACTCCTTCGCGGCCTGGGCCGGAGTCACAGGCACCGCGCTCGCGCCGGCGTCGTACGCCGCGCTCGGCACGACGAGCGGCGGAAACAATTGCACCGCCTCTGACGGCCTCAACACCATCTGCTTCTCGCAGCACGACAGCTTCGCGCCCGGCGTCCTCGCGTACACACGCGTGGTGACGGCTGAGGCCATCGGCCAGACGCTTGGTGCCAAGACGGCGTCGTTCATCGGCCAGATACTGGACGCGGACGTGGAATTGAATCCAGCCGTCTCCTTCGCCACTCCCGGCGCATTGGCCGCGAACCCCGCCGCCTACGATCTCGAATCGATCCTGATCCACGAACTGGGCCACACCCTCGGCTTCGCCGAATCTCCGGTGGCCGGCGCTGCGATGTTTCCATTTGCCGCGGCTCCGGGCACCTTCCGCGGCGCGCGTCCGGTGCCGGGAACTCCCGACGCGCCGCTTGCCGAGGACGACCGCGCGGCGCTGCGCGTGGCCTACCCGGGCGCGGCAATCTACGGAACGATCCGTGGCCGGATCCTGCCGGCGAATCCTCTCTCGCTCGCCAGCGTTCCAGCCACATCGCCAGGAATGGCGGTCACAGGCTATTTCGGGGCTGACGTGGTGGCCGTGGACGCCGCGACCGGCGCGGTGATCGCCGGGACTTTGTCCGGTTGGTCCTGCGATCCTGCGACGCAGCGCACGAATTTCGATGGAAGTTACGCCATCGGCGGCCTGCCTCTGGAACGCAGCTACACAGTGTACGCCGAGCCGCTCACCGGCCCGGTGTCGCCGGCGATGCTCTCCGGCCCGCTGGCCGGCCAGCCGTGCCGTCCCGGCAGCGCAAATTCATGCATTCCTCCCGCTGTGAACACGCTGTTTAACGCCCGCATCCGGCCATAGGCATGCGCCTGGGCCGGCCGCCGGACCGCACCGCCAAAACAGAAACGGCTCCCGGTTGCCCGGAAGCCGTTTCATTTTCCCGTTCGCGTGCACCCGGGCTGCGGTTCCCGGTGCGGGCCGGCCAACTTACTGCTGGTTGGGCATGATCAACTGTGTGAAGCCCAGCGTGTTGATGTCGCGGAACGTGGGCGTGCGCGGCGGCAATAGCGTGGGCGTCAGGAAGTTGGTATCGAAGCTGTAGCCGCGGCCTGGAGGACTGTATACCGTGGTGCAGCACTTGTACACGCCCACTCCCTGTTCGTTGAAGTAGAAGCTCACGATGGACCCCGTGTACGCGAGGTTCGCGGAGCCCCAGTCCTCGATGTAGCGGAGGAAGTTGTGGACTCCACCGTCGGTGCCGAAGTCCTGCGGCGGGCTGCCTGCCGAAGGCAGCGGGAAGCTCACGCCCTTGCCGGCGAGAATGGCCATGCGGTAGTAGGTCGTGGCGGCGGTCACCCGGCTCGGAGCGTAGGGCGTATTGTAGGACGCGATATCGTTCCACTTGATGGAAAGCAGCGTAACGGAATCGGCGAGGACGGCCGAAGGCGCCTCTGTGCCCGTGTACGTGCAGGTGAGCGGGCTGCCACTGCAGGATCCTCCGGTCGCGTTATAGTTCCCTTCCACGTAAACCGGATTCTCGGAAGTAATGGTGAGGCCGCAGGGTATCCCCGAGCCGCAGCTCCCCAGCGAGAAAGACCCGGCATCCGTCAACTTGAGCGCGCGGCGGAAGAAGAGCGCGGGGTTCACACGCGCCTCGTTGATGGTTACCTTGGTCTGCAAATTGGTCCCGGTGAGCGGCGAGGTCGTGCCCGTTCCCGGCGCGATGGCATTGTTGGCCACCGCGGTTGCGCCGTTGAGCAGTACTGGGCCCGGGACCGAGGCCGCGGGCGAAGCGGCCGGTGCATAGGGAGAGCCAGTGGACACGGCGTATCCGGGAACGCCGCCGTAAGTATCCAGCGGCATGGCGACAGGCGGCTGCCCGGGAAGTGACAGGTTTGCGCCCTGCAGGTCTTCGCCCGTTTCCAGTTGGTTGTTGGGCGTCCCGGCAGCACTTGTGGGATTCACAAAGTCCGACCATCCCAGATTGCCGAGCTTGCGCTGGAGGGTGGTAGGCAACATCGGCGTGCAGTTTGCGATCGGCGCGCACGGCTGATTGCCGCGCCGGTCCGAGAAGTAGAGCAGGTATCCCGCAACACCGGACGGGGCCCCCCCCTTCAGACCAATCGCCCCGGTGAACCAGCGGGACAGGTTATTGACGTCCACCTCCACGTAATACATCACGCCGCCAAGTACGAGGCATGGGGTGGGGGACCCGTTACAAGTGCCTCCAGCAACCGAAGGAGCGGAGTCGCGGAGCAGCGCCTCGCGCGGATCGAACAGCATATTCGGAATCAGATCGCTTGCCACGCCGCCGCAATTGCTTGCGCTGGGAAGTGCAGGTAGGCCGCCAATACAGGTCACGCCGGTGCCTACCGGGGTGGTCGGCTTATAGCCGCACTTCTTGTTATTGGTAGCGAAGGTGCTCGGCACGTCCACCACGCGCTGGAGGCGCAGAATGGCGTTGGGATAGGGCTCGCCGCAAGTGCCGGCCGTGCCGCCGCTGCCCGTATTCACGGTCCCACTGGCCACGTTGGTGGAGTTGCCGGCGGTGCTTGCCGCGGAAAGGTTTCTGCCCGTGGTGCCAAGGCCCAGAATTTCAGCGGTCTTGTCGCTCCATACGCCGAGCGAAGTGCTGTCCTGATACTCGATTTTGATGTAGGGACCGCCGCCGCCGGTGTCGCCCATTCCCAGGCGTGATTGATTGGCGGCAAACCAATCACCGCAATTGGTGGTGGTGTTGCCCGGGGTGCAGTTGGTGGTGTTGCCCGCTGACGCGGCCCAGGGGGGCAGCACGGTGGCGCCTCCGGTTTCAACTACCAACGCGGGAGCGGTTCCTCCCTGCATGCTGATGGGGGCTGTGGCGCTCACATCCGGTATGTCCAGAATCTCCTGGCTCGTGTCCGCGATGAAGATGCGCAACATGGCATAGTTGGTGCCGTTGGGATAGGTCGCGTAGCGCTGCGTGTACACGGACGGGTTGTTGGTCTTCTCGCTCTTCGGAGGCAATTTGATCAGGTCGATTCCGCTGGCCCCTGCCGTAACCAGGGGGAGCTGTAGGTTCTTCGCGCCGGTACCCCGCGAGCAGCCGAACGCGCCATCGCGAAGTGTGCTGTTGTAATTGCTCACCGAGATCGTGGTCCAGCTCGCATTCGGCGTCCCGCCTCCCGTCGCGATAGGGCACCCGCCGGAAGGGCCGCCATTGATGCTTCCTTCCGTGTACGCCAGCGCCCGGAACGAGCCGGTTCCCGGCGACGTGGTCTGGTTGACGGTGCCCGGATAGGCAGACTGGTAGGCGGACCCGGTGTACCCGTTCGACAGCCGGTCCCGGATAATGTCGCCGAACGCCGAGGTCTGCGCGCTCATTGTCAGTGTGTTTCCGCTGGCCAGATACAGGTTGCCGTTGGTCGCCACCACGCCGCCGAAACTGAAATTCGGGCCGGGGAAGAAGCTCAGGTCCGTTTGCGAAAAAATGCCGAACTGGAAGACCGGAATCCCTACGGTCTGCAAGCTGCGGCGCAGGCGCACTTCCGAACCGTAGCGGTTGGCGATGCTGGTGCCGCCGGTTGTAATCGAGTAGTTCTGCGATTGCGCGCTGATCGTGATGGTGTAATCGGTGATCAGGCCCTGGAATCCCTGATATTGTCCCTGGGTGATCAGCCCGGTCGTGGACTTGGGATTTCCAAAAGCGTCCGTGGGATAGGAAATCTGATAGCCGCTTCCCCCGGTGTAGGGGTCGTAAAATGTAACGCCAGGAACCACGGGAGGAGAAACGATCCCGTTCGCGTCGGTCGGGCCGGTCACCTGGGTGGTGAGCTGGGCGCCCGACGGGGCATAGTTGGAGTTGAACAGCGTACCGACCGCGGCGTTCAGTTGCTCCATCGCTCCATAAGCGGCATAAAACGCCTGGGCATGGTCCAGGTCCACGCCGCTGGATTTCTGTTCGCTGGTCACCAGAAGCGTGAATCCCAGCGAGAGCGAGAGCAACAGCAGCAGAATGAGCAGCGACGTGATCAGGGCGATGCCCCGTTCGGCGCGCTTGCAACTCAGGGGAAGCATGGCTTTTTCTCCTCTTTTGTTCATGACCGTCGATTCCTCTACTGGTACCGGTTGACGAAGGCCAGGCTGCGGACGTCAACCTGCGTGGCGAGATTGTTGCGAAGGTACTGGCCGGACGAGGTCAACACCGCGTCGGACCGCGCGGCCAGGTAAACGTTCACTTTCCGGATCTGGTTGTCGGTCAGTCCGGCAGGAGTGACTACCACGTTGTTGATCGGCGCGGTCCCGTTCACGTAGTCGTAGGAGATTTCCAGATCCTCGATGACTTCCGCCACCGACGTGGGAGCGTTCATTCCCACCTGACGCATCAGCCGGGGAATCAACTGCCCGTTGATCACCGTAGTGTTGTCCAGGAAGTAGGTGACGAACAGCACCCGCTGCGCCGTCGCCGCGCACGCTGCCGGCAGGGGCGTAAGGGCAGGGTTGCACGAAACCCCGAACGGCACGCCCGCCGTACTCATATCGCTGATCGTGCCCCCGGCCGCATGTCCCTGCTGGTTCAGGTTGAAAGGGTCGCCCGAGCTGATCGTAACCGTCTGGCCGGACACATTCGTCGCCACCACGTAACGGTACAGTCCGCCTCCATATACCAGGAACACGTCCCCGGCCACTGCTGGATTGCTCACGGAGACGCCGGTAATGGGCACGGCATTGGAGAAGACCAATTGGGTGGTCGAGATCGTAGTCAGGTAGTTCGGTTGCAGTGTCGCCGGCACCAGATTCGTGATCAAGTTGTTGTCCTGATACACCGCCGTAATCATGTCGCTGTTCTTATTCGCCCCCTCCGGCATCCACGAGAGCGTTGGATTCTGGAGCACGTTCGGCCCCAGTCCGTTTCCGGGGATGACTGCCGGCATGTTCGGAAACGTCGCCGCATTCGGGCATCCGTATGGGAACTGCAGCGTGCCGGTGTACACCGGGCGATTGATGTTCTGGCATCCGGTTCCCACCGGCAGCGCGACGCCCCCGGTGGGGATTCCCTGCCCGGCTTGCAGCAGGTCGCGCGTCACCAGGTTCATGGCGCTGCGCAGGTTGCCGTTGATGTTGCTCAACTGCGTGCCGCTGGCGTTCATGTTCAGCGCATACTGGAACAGCCCGAGTGTCGCCGCGGTGATGATCAGCGTCACCGCCATGGCCACCAGCAGCTCGATCAGCGAGAATCCCGTTTCGCGTTTGTGGTTCGATTTCATGCCGTCACCCTGTCCCCTCTTCATACAAACGGTGAGATATACGTCGTGATGGTGTATCTGCGCGGCAGGCCGTTTGAGACGTACGTCACAATCACCGTCAGGCTCCGCAGGTTCGGGGACACCGTACGGATTCGGATCTCCCGGGTGAACTTGGCCAGCGGCACCTGTACGTCGTCCGCCGTGCCGTACACTCCGTCGGGCCCCGGCTGCACGATGTATTCGAGTGTGCCGGGCTGGTCGTCCGCCGTATTTACCAGGCCATCCGCCCCGGGATCATTCACCGGGAGAGCACCGTCGATGAAGATTCCCCCGTCGGCACCGGTCGCTCCCTGTACGTTCAGGATTTGCGACCAGGTGAGGCTTTGGTCGTCGCGTCCCGCAAAAACGCTCTCGACTGCTTCCTGCGCCTTGATGCGCGCGATCAGGTCGTCTTGTGAGTTCCCCATCAGGCTGAAGCCGCGTACGAACACCGCTGCGACCGCGGTGACCCCGATGGTGAGAATTACGATGGCCACCGCCGATTCGATCAGCGAGAAGCCCGCTTGCCGGTTCCTTCGATTTGTGGAGTCTCTCAACATTTCCTTTTCCCCCTACTGCAGAACCCACGCTGAGCCGGTCCACTTGTAGGTGCGGATCCGGCCCGTCGATCCCAGCACCGTGAATGCCCGCTGCGCGGCCGGCTGCCCGGGAATCATCACGTAAATCACCGCGCTCAGCGGCTGCCCGTTGGCTTGAATGAACGTGCCGTCGCTCAGCCACGTCTCGGTGAGCGTGCCGCCAAAGCAGAGCCCGTTCGAACACGTCGGCTGAACCAGGCCGGGCTCCGGCGGGATCGTGATGCTGGGATCAAGTCCAAACTGTGCGGGCTTGGGCAGCGTCGTTACCGGCAGGGCGGTGAAGCCTCCGCCGAGCTCGAGTCGCTGCAAACCGATCTGATTCAGCGGGCTCACCGCGGGAATCACGAGCTGAAAACTTCTCCGTTCGGCAATCGCAACGTCGCGACCCTGGCGAAACACCGCCACTGCGGCGTTCAATCCCGCAGCCGATTGCTGGCTTGGCAGAGCGCCGTTGATGCTGATGATGGCCATTGCCGCCAGAATCAGAAAGATGGCGATTACCGTAAGCAGCTCAATCAGCGAGAATCCCAGTTCAGTTCTGCGCGTGCGCGGTTTGTGGTTGTGGCTCATTGAGGCGCTCCTTGCCTGTGGCAAACCGCCAAGGTTTCCGAAAAACATGCCAGTGATTCTGCATTTGAGCCGCCGCTCGCCTGAAGACCATAACTCACTGAAATTACAATACTTGTCAGGCCGCGATGGCCGGCAACCTCGGCGCTGTCTCGTGACTGTGGGTGGAAATGTAACAGAAAATGCCCTCGCTGGGGGCACCCGCTGGCGCGGCGCTTCCGAAGAGTACCTGCTCTAAGCCATCCTGCGTCTGGCTAGCGCTTCTGGCTCGATTCGGCTCCGCCCCCGCATTGGAGCACGCACCCGCCCAAGACCAGTCCAGGCCCGAGTGCGGCTACGAAAATCGGCCCGGAAGGTTGCCCGCCTCCGGGTGAGTACCGCTCCAGTGCCAGGCTCAGCGCGACACCGGTGGTCGACGAGCCCAGATTGCCAAAGCTGCGGCAGACCACCGGAAATCTTTCCAGGGGGATTCCGCTCTGCCGCGCCAGCATCTCGAGCAGGCGTGGATTCGGCTGGTGCGTCGCGAAACTGCTTGCGCTCTCCAACCGGCAGCCCGAGCGCGACTCGAGCTGGCGCAGCAGCGCATCGAGCTGGCGGACCGCCGCCCTCCCCAGCGCATCGCCGTTGAATTCGAGCTGCACGCCTCCCTGTCCATCCGGCGCCACGGAGATGAGCCGCGTGGAATCTGAGGTGCATCCCAGAAAAAATTCACCAGGACAATAGTGCGAGCCGTTGCTCCCGCGCGCCACCCGGCGAAGGAAGAACGCGCTGGCTCCGTCGCCAAACAGCCCGGCAAACCGTCCATCCACCTGCCCGGGACGCAGCGCCTGCCTGTGCAGGTCCGCCGTGACGATCAGGGCCGCGCCCGCCGACGACGACCGCAACACGGAACTGCCCACGAACAGCGCATTCACCAGTCCTGCGCAAGCTCCTCCCACATCCAGAATTCCGCAATCCTCGCGCAATTGCAGCCGCCGGTGCAGCGCGTAGCCCAG
>DATJYW010000085.1:0-2079 GCA_035499435.1 Candidatus Acidiferrales bacterium
ATGAAAGGCGCCAGTAGCGTGTCGGCCAGCGTGATGCCGTATCCGAGCAGGAGCGTGCTCTTCCCCATCTTTTTCACAATCAGAAGGGCGATGCGATGCCCAAGCCCGGTCCGGTCATAGCCGAGGGCGATGATGAACGCTCCGAAAATGAGCCAAACGGTGGGATTGCTGTATCCCGATAGCGCCCACGTGAGAGCGGCACTCGCGGGACGGAATCCCGGGGCCGATAGCTGGTCGGGGCTGAACAGGGCAAAGCGCGCCAGCACAGTAACCAGTGTCAGGCCAATCAGTGCGATCGCGGCGCCTGGCAGCGGCTCCAGAATCAGACCGACGATCACGCCGGCGAAGATCGAAAAATACAACCAGGCAAAACTCGCCAAACCGGGCGGCGGCGGCAAGATCGCGAGAACTATCGTTACGATCAGCGGCAAGAGCGCTTGCCATTTAGGGATCTTCGGTGCGGCCGCGGCGGTCTCAACACTAGCGGCGGCCGTGAGATCCGTCGTACGGGCAGGTGGTTTCAGTTGGGTAGCCATAGGATCATGAGTTCAGTACCGGATGTCCACCCACCCAGTCCAATAGTTCAGGTTGCGGCCCGGCGTCGCCTGCTTTAGGAAGTCTCCGGGAAAAAAGTGTCCGAATTCCGTGAAGCAGGTAACGTTGCGGGTCATTTCCCAGCGCAGTTGAGTGGAAGCCTGTGTGGCGATGTATCGCCCATTGCTGTTTAGACCCGATACGATCAGAGCGTTGCTGATGCTGTACAAGCCGTCGCTCGTGCTCTCCCTCCAGAAGAACGCCGGATTGACAGTCAAGGAGACGGACTTCCTCAACTTGAACTCGGCGGAGGGTTGCAACGCCACCAGGTTGCGCCGCGCAAACAACTCGGCAAAGCTGAAGTAAGGACCTTTCTCGAAGATTGAGTTGAAAGTGCCTAGAGTATGGCCGGTTTGCTCCTGATCGCCGCTGAAGGCAACGGCTCGGAGCCCAAACCTAGGAGCGAGGCGCGTCGAGTCAATCCGGTAACCGGTTTCCGTTGAGACCGCCCACGCGCGTATGGCATACGATCGAAAGCTGCCCCACTGGAAGTCAGGCTCATAGTTGTAATCCCAGCGATCCGTCGTCCCCCAAAAGCGTGTGCCGATTGTCTGGCGCTGTTCCCGGCCGGAGCCTTTGCCGTCGAACGGGACGCTCCGGTTATCCACGCCCATATAATAAAGGTCGACATTTCCACGCGGCAGGTATTGGAACGGGTGGACCGCATATGCGGCCCAGAAGCTGCTGCGATGGTCGGGGGGATTGTCGAAATAGCCGGTATTCTCCAACGTTGGTTTCAGAGCGAGGAGATCGACGGACCAGGTCCCCCTCACCCACGTGAGCCGGGCCCCATCGAAGCTGTGCCGGATGTTGCGGCCATCCCTAGTCGAAACGAGATTCGCCGACCCCAGCGCGACCTCTTGCCGGCCGCTCCGCAACGTCAGGTTGTTGCGGCCGGATTTCCAGAGACCGAGATCAAAGAATCCTTGATGCACATACATCTTCTCCTCGTCGATCCCTGGCCTCGGCCCTCCGTTCCTGCCGTTGACCAGGCTGCTTGCCAGTTCACCGAAGAAGCGGAAGCGTTCACCCAGGCGGAGATCGGCGTGGAGAAAGTATCGCTGCATCTGGTATACGTTGCCGGGTGGAGAGTGTGAAAAGTTTGGGTTGCTGGCGTATTCGCCGCGTTCACGAATCCAGAATCCAAGTGAAAGGTAGTAGTCGAAATCGTCTGCCTTGAGTGGAATAAATCGGACCGAATCGAGGAGGCTGGTCCGGCACGTGGGATTCGCCAGGTATTGAACCTGCTCGTCGTACGTCATGAGCGGCGGATTCGCCGACGCGCCGGCACAAGCTGGCATCGAATCCTCCGCATTTTGACCCCAAGCCGGGATGCTCGTGACTAGCATCGCAAGAGCGATGACGCAAAGGTACATCATGATAATTGCCCGCTCGTTCGAGACTAGCGACCGGTGATGCGAATCAGCATCTCCTGCCCGCTGCGGAGTGTGATCTTCTGGTGCCCATGGAATGCGGTCGTGCCCA
>DATJYW010000086.1:0-21455 GCA_035499435.1 Candidatus Acidiferrales bacterium
CTACATTTCCGGGTACGATCGGGCGCACGTGGCACAGCAGTACCTGCTCGACCGACGGGCGAACCTGCTCTCCAAGCCTTTCACTGTGGCGCAGCTCGCCGATGCGGTGAATGCGCTGGTGACGGCGAAGCCTCATTGCCGCGCCGCCGTCTAGCTTGCGCGGCGCCTCTGCTACTATCAACCTGAAGTGACGATCCGGGCTGCCAGCGACCGCTCCCTGTTGGTGTCGTTTGGCGAAGCCATCTCATGGGGAGCGCACCAGCGCGTGCGTCGAGCCGTGCAATCTCTGCACGGCGTACGCGGCATTCTCAATCTGCATCCGGCTTACACGTCCGTGCTGGTCGATTTCGATCCGCACCTGCTGGACCACGGGCAGGCTGAAAGGCTGATCTCGAGGATCCTGGAAGCGCACCGCGAGGATGCCGCGCCGCCGGATCGCGTGGTCGAGGTGCCGGTCTCATTCGGGGGCGAAGCCGGTCCGGACCTTCCGGACGTCGCCCGGCACACGGGTTTTAGCGCCGAGCGAGTGATCGAGTTGTTCACGCACGCCGAGTACGTGGTGTACTTCGTCGGGTTTTCGACGTGCTTTCCGTATCTCGGGGGGCTGCCACCGGAGCTGGCGACACCGCGGCTCTCCGCGCCGCGCAAGCATGTGCCGGTGGGCAGTGTAGCGATCGGCGGGCCTCAGGCTGGAATTTACCCGATCGCCTCTCCCGGCGGGTGGCGGCTGATCGGCCGGACATCCATGCGCCTGTTCGATCCGGCGGCCACGCCTCCGCCGGTCCTGCGAATGGGCGACCGGGTCAGATTCGTAGCGGAGGGGCGCGCCTGAGCCGGATACACGTGATCGCACCGGGCTTCCTGACCACGGTGCAGGACCTGGGCCGCTTTGGCTGGACGCATTTCGGTATCTCTGCCTCCGGCGCCGCCGACGCGCTGGCCTTACGGGCCGCAAACCTGCTGGTGGGCAACGCAGAAAACGCTCCCGCGCTCGAAATGACCCTGGCCGGCGGAGAGTTTCAGTTCGAAGGCGACGCCGTCGTGGCGCTGACCGGTGCGGATTTCGGCGCGGGCCTGCCGCTCTTTACCTCGATGCCGGTAAGATCCGGGCAAACGCTGCGCTACGGCCCGTCGCGGAACGGGGCACGGGCCTACCTCTCGGTGCGCGGCGGGCTGGACGTGCCCATGGTGATGGGGAGCGCTTCGGTCCACGTGATGACCGGGGTCGGCGGCCGTCCGCTGCGCAAGGGCGACGTGCTTGCAATCGGCGAGGCCCATGTCCGCCGGCCGCGGCCGCCTGCGCGCAACGTGCCGCAATACGTCCCTCGCACGGCACTGCGCGTCACTCCGGGACCGCAGGCTGCGTGGTTCGGCGGGGACCTTTATCTCGGCTCGTACGCGGTCAGCGAAGAATCCAACCGCATGGGGATTCGCCTGAAGGGGCCGGCGCTGGCCAATCCCGGCGGGCATATGATCACGGAAGGAGTGCCTCTGGGCGCGATTCAGGTTCCGCCCGATGGACAGCCGATCGTGCTGTTCGTCGAGCACCAGACCACCGGCGGCTATCCCAAGCCGGCAAACGTGATTTCGGCGGACTTCTGGCGGCTGGGCCAGATGCGGCCGCGCGACGAGGTGAGATTCGAGCGTGTCACGATGGAAGGCGCGATCGAATTGCTGCGAGAGCAGGAGGAGTGGTTGTATTCGCTATGATCATCGACCTGAACTGCGACATGGGAGAACTGGAAGACGCGGAGCACGAAGCCGCGCTGATGCAGTACATCACGTCGGCCAATATCGCCTGCGGGGGCCATGCCGGCGACGAGCGGACCATGGAGCGGACCGCCCGGCTGGCGATGGAGCGCGGCGTCAAGATCGGCGCGCACCCGGGCTATCCCGACCGGGCGAATTTCGGCCGCCTGGAGATCGCCATGTCCGGTGACGAGATTGCAACTACGGTTTACGAGCAGATCGCACGGCTGGACGGGGTGGTGCGGCGACTGGGCGGCGGGATCGTGCATATCAAACCGCACGGGGCGCTGTACAACGTGGCGGTGAGGAACGCCGGTGTGGCGCAGGCCATCGCGGAGGGCGTGGCCCGCTGGAATCCCGGGACGCCGATCTTCGGGCTGGCGGGATCGCCGATGCTGGATGTGTGGCGCGAGATGGGAATGATCGCGGTGGGCGAGGCATTCGCCGACCGGCGGTACGAGCCCGATGGCACGCTACGCTCGCGAAAATTTCCAGACGCGCTGGTTACCGATCCGCGAGAGGCCGCGGCGCAGGCACTGCGGCTGGCGCGGGAAGGCAAGGCGCAGACCGTCTGCGTGCATGGCGACACGCCGGGTTCGGTGGAGATTCTGAGGGCTTGCCGGGAAGCATTGGAGTGAAGCGGGCCGAAGCACGTTACCATAATTCACAATGAGGCTTTTCGTCGCCGCTTTGGTCCTGGCTATTCCGCTGGCCGCGCAGAACTGCTCATTCGCAGTCAATCCGCTGACGCTGAGCGTGCCCTTCACGGCCAGTACGGGCAATACGATAGCGGTCGCGGTAACGCCCGCCAACTGCTTCAACAACGGGTGGATAGCCACTACCAACTTCCCGTGGGTCCACATCACAACGGGCGCCGGCAACGGCTCCGGCTCCGCCGTGTTCTCCGTGGACGCAAACATTGTCAGCACCTCTCGACAGGCAACGATCGTGATCGCCAACCAACAGGTCACGGTCACGCAGGCGGCGGCGATATGCAACTTCAAACTGAGCCCGAGTTCTCAGAATTTTTCTATCGCGGGGGGAAGCGGGGCAGTCCTTGTGTCAGCCAACTGCAGTTGGCAGGTGTTCACGGACTCACCGCAATGGATCACACTTGGGAACAGCGTCAACGGGGTCAGCGACGGCGGGGTTACGTTCACGGTTGGGGGCAACGGCTGCCTGTCCGGCCGGTCGGGACACATCTCTCTCAGCGGCAGCGGACTCACAGCGCCTCTGGTCTCCGCCGTCACGCAGGACGGCTCTACTTCCAATTTCACATTGTCGGCGACCAGCGCGACGGTTGGAGCGGCTGCCAGTACCGGCTTCTTCAATGTCGCCACGGGTCCAGGGTGCGGCTGGAGTTCCTCCAGCAACGTTTCGTGGCTGCACATTACCGGGGGATCGAGCGGATCGGGCAGCGGAAATGTCGGCTACCAGGTGGATGGCAATACGTCCGATGCGCGCAGCGGGATCATCACTGTCTTTGCGGCGCCGGGCGTGCAGATCCCTTTCACCGTCACACAGCAGGCCCCGGGCCCTCCCGCGCCGGTTCTCAACAGCGTGAACAATGCGGCGAGCTATGCGTCGGATGCGGTATCGCCGGGTCTGATCGTCACTCTCTTCGGCCAGAATCTCGGTCCGAAGCCGCTGGTTCCGCTGCAAGTCAGCGGCGGGGCGCTAACCACCAGCCTGGGCGGGACACAGGTACTGTTCGATGGCGTGGCGGCGCCGATGATTTATAGCTTTCAAACTCAGGTGAGCGCCGTCGCGCCTTACGGTCTCGCCGGCAAGACCAGCACGCAGGTGCAGGTCAACTACAACGGGATCGTGTCGAACACGGTGACTATGCCGGTGCAGGCGTCCACACCGGGGATATTCAGCCTGGACTCCACGGGGCTCGGTCCGGGCGCGATTCTCAATCAGGATTTCTCCATCAACAGCACGGCACTACCGGCCGCGCGGGGGAGCGTGGTGTCGATCTACTGTACGGGCGGAGGCACCACCAGTCCAGCCGTAGCGGACGGCTCGATCGTCAGCGCTGCCCCGCCTCTGCCGCAACTCACTACGCAGCCCGTCTCGGTCAGCGTTGGCGGTATCAACGCCACGGTGAGCTACGCCGGCGGCGTGCCGGGTTCGGTGGCCGGCCTGACACAGATCAACGCGCAGGTGCCGGCGAATGTCGCACCGGGGAACGGGATTCCCGTGGTGATCAAAATCGGCGCGGCGTCCAGCACGGCCCCGGTTACGATGTCGGTGAAGTAGCGCGGGCGGCCTGCCTGATATACTGCGATACACACGAGGAGGCTGGATGAATCGTCGCCATTTTCTGCGGGCCGGGGCGGCCGGCGTGGTTTCGCTCAACAACTTCCCCTACCACCTGTTCGCCGCTGCAAGACCCAAGCACCCCACGGATCGCGTCATCCTCGGCCCGCGCAAAATCGAGCTCAGCCGCATGGCTATGGGCACCGGCACCATCGGCTCCAACGGCAGTTCCAACCAGACGCGCAAACTCGGTTATCGCGGCGTGTCGGAGCTCTTCCGCACCGCCTACGACCAGGGAATCAATTTCTGGGATTCCGCGGACGCATATGGCAGCCACACCTACCTTCGGGAAGCCCTGAAGACGGTGCCGCGAGACAAGGTGGTCATCATGAGCAAGACCCAGGCCACCACCGCGGCCGCCATGAAGTCCGATCTCGACCGCTTCCGCAAAGAGCTGGGCGTGGATTACATCGATATCCTGCTGCTTCATGTGCAGACCGCGCCCGACTGGAACATCCGCCAGCGCCCCGTCATGGATGTGATCACCGAAGCACAGGAAAAAGGAATTGTGCGCACCAAGGGATGCTCCTGCCACACGCTGGCGGCGCTGAAAGCCGCGGCTGCCGAACCATGGGTGGAAGTCGATCTCGCGCGGCTGAATCCAGCCGGTCTTCACATGGATGGCGATCCGCAGACCGTGATCGGCGTGCTCCAGCAGATGAAGCAGGCGGGCAAGGGCGTGATCGGCATGAAGATTCTGGGCCAGGGAGACCTGGTGAGCAAGATGGACGAAGCGCTCCAGTTCGCGACCGCTCAGGACGTGCTTGATTGCTTCACGATCGGCAGCGAAAGCCGGGCCGATCTTGAAGGGCTGCTGAAGAAGATTCCGGCGGCCAGCGTGCGGGGGTAGCCCACGTACGGCTACAACGGCTTCACATTAATCGCCACCGGCCGGAAGAGCAGGTCGTGGAAGTCGAAACTGAAATCGGTTAGAGGCGACACCGCTTTCATACGCATCTCGTCGATGCTCCCATCCGGCTTCAGGCTGAACGTCACGTAGGCGTCCGCGTCCAGGCTGCGCTTGGCCCACCGCGCGATGAACGTATCGTACTGCCAGTGCTCCAGGGCGCCGGCCAGATCCGGTGAGTGCGTGAAAAAGATATAGAGCTTGCCGCGGTCTTCCTCGATGCGGATATCGCCATACCATGCGTCGCGATAGCGGCCCGCATAACCCGCCAGCGGAAGGGACGGGTGGGTGTCGGTGCGACGACTGCCGGTCGCCTTCTTCATCGTCTCTTCAGCCTCGGCGCGGGTCTTCTTCTCGTACGCCGAGTATGCCGCCACCCAGCCGGTTTCCGGTGCGCCGAGGTAGTGATCCAGGACCGTATTGACGATCGCGGTGTGCGCCGCCGTGGCCTCCTGATTCGTCAGGACCACGACGCCCAACTTCAACTCCGGAATCAGGGCCGTGCGTGAAACAAAACCGGAGAGCCCGCCGGTGTGCCCGACGATTTTCTTCCCCCGATAGTCGCGCAACGTCCAGCCCAGGCCATAGGCACTGAAGTTGGGACGGGTCGCGGTGAACGCGGCCGGCTCGTCCTTGGCGGGATCGGCGATCGGCAGGATGGTCTGCGCGCTCCACATCTCCTTGTTCTGCGCGGCGCTGAAGATGTGCTTCCCGCCAACCGTTCCGCCCGCCAGTTGCAGGTTCATCCACCTGGCCAGGTCGGCGACGCAGGAAACGATTGATCCGGCCGGCGCGTTGTTGTCGACATCTTCCTGCGGGAGCGG
Organism: Candidatus Acidiferrales bacterium; assembly: GCA_035499435.1. GTDB lineage: Bacteria > Acidobacteriota > Terriglobia > Bryobacterales > Bryobacteraceae > Solibacter. The sequence goes on from DATJYW010000086.1 coordinate 5,803, forward strand.
CTCGAGCTTGCCCGAGAGCTCGCTATGCGGAGTGGCGACGTCCTTGCCGTTCTTCAATGCGTCGGTGCTGGTGTAGGAGTTGGCCATGCCGAGCGGCGTAAAGAGGCGGTCCTTGACGAAATCGTCCCAACTCCTACCCGTCACCGCGGGAATGATTTGCCCCGCCACCAGGTAGAGAAGGTTGTCATAGGCATAAGTGGAACGGAAACTGGTGGCCGGCTTGATGAATCGCAGGCGCCGCACGATCTCCTCGCGGCTGAGGTCGCTTGAAGGAAAGAACATCAGGTCGCCGGCGCCGAGCCCCATGCCGCTGCGGTGCGTGAGCAGGTCGCGGATGGTCATCTCGCGCGTCACGTAGGGATCGTACATTTGGAACGCCGGCAGGTGCTGCGTGACGGGATCGTCCCAGCGGATGCGGCGCTCGTCGACGAGAATGGCCAGGGCAGCGGCCGTGAATGCCTTGGTGTTCGATGCGATGCGGAAGAGCGTCTGAGGAGTCACCGGCGCCGGATCGCCCAGTTTGCGAATGCCGTAGCCCTTGGCCAGGACAACGTCGCCGTCCTTCACGATCGCGACCGCAATACCGGGCACTGCGAATTCCTTGCGGGCGCGCTCGACTACCGAGTCGAGGTAATCCTGCGCGTGGCACGCGGCGGCGGCGAACAGCATCAGCCAATACCTGCTCATTCCTTCTCCTTCAACACTTGATCGTACACCTCGCGTTTGGAAAGCCCGCGGCGGCGAGCCACCTGCTTGATTGCATCCATGCGGCCCACGCCGTTGTGGACGAGGGTGTCCACGGCCTCGGCCAGGGGTGTGTCGTCCGGCGGCGGCCCCTGGCTCTTGCCGATAAGAATCGTGAACTCGCCCTTCACGGCGTCGCGTGAGGCAAGCTGTGCGCGGATCTCCTCCGCCGTGCCGCGCAGAAACTCCTCGTGGATCTTGGTGAGTTCGCGCGCCACCACGACCGGACGCGGGCCGAGCGCTTTCCCGATGGCCTCCAGGGACTCCAGCACACGGTGCGGCGCTTCATAGAAGATCAGGGTGGCCTGTTCGTCGGCCAGCGATTCCAGCAGCTTCGCGCGCTGGCCCGGCTTGACGGGAAGAAAGCCTGCGAAGTGGAAGGAGTCGGTAGGCAGTCCCGATGCGGCCAGCGCGGCCAGCGACGCCGACGGCCCCGGAACGGGCTGCACGGCGATGCCGGCGGCCACGGCCGCGCGCACCAGCCGGAAACCGGGGTCGGATACCAGCGGCATGCCGGCATCGGACACCAGCGCGATGGCAGCCCCGGCTCGCAGCCGTTCCACCAGATCGGCCGAGCGCTCTGCTTCGTTGTGCTCGTGGTAGCTTACGGTGGGCTTGTGAATGTCGAAATGTTCGAGCAGCTTGCGCGTCTGGCGGGTGTCTTCGCAGGCGATCAGGTCAATCTCCCGCAGCACCCGCACGGCGCGATAGGTAATGTCTTCCAGATTGCCGATCGGCGTGGCAACCAGGTACAGCAGTCCGGACATCTCTTCGAGTATCACACGCCCTGCCGGCCGTTCCGCTGATGCGACAATGCAACCATGGCCCGGCAACCGGAACTGAAGATTCTTCGTTCCCGCCACATCGCTCTCGCAGTGTGGGAATGGCCGGGTGAAGATCCTCCGTTTCTCTTCGCGCACGCCACCGGCTTTCACGGCCGCTGCTGGGATCACATTATCCGCATGTTTCCCGGGCGGCACTGCCTGGCGATCGACGCGCGCGGACACGGACGCAGCGGCAAGCCGGACCCTCCCTACCGGTGGCGCAACTTCGGCCGCGACCTGGTGCTGATCGCTTCCATGTTCGATGTCAACGGCGCCATCGGCGTGGGACACTCGATGGGAGGCCACATCACTGTTCAGGCCGCGGCGATTCGACCCGAGACCTATTCCGCCCTGCTGTTGGTGGATCCGACGATCTTCCCGCGCGCCTACTACGGCGGCCCCATTCCCGACGTGACTGCCACCCTGCGCCGCCGTAACGAATTTGCGTCCGCGGATGAAATGTTCGAGCGCTTCCGCTCGAGGCCGCCTTTCGCACGCTGGCAGCCGGAGATTCTGCGCGACTATTGCGATTTCGGGGTGCTGCCAAATGGCGGTGGCTTCGTGCTCGCCTGTCCGCCCCACGTAGAGGCCTCCATCTACGAGTACTCCAAGGACACGTCATCGGATATTTATCTTGAGATTTCCGTGGTGCGGCAACCGGTCACTATCCTGCGTGCCGCGAATACCCGCAAGCCGGACGTATTCGACCTCGGCGCCTCTCCCACAGCCCCCGGCCTGGCCTGCCATTTTGCCAAGGGGCGCGAAATCGTCCTAGAGGACGCCTCGCACTACATCGCCATGGAGAACCCCGGACTCGTGGCCGAGGAGATCAGGAGGCTGGCGCGCTGACGTTCTATTTCTGATCGAAGAGTGCGGCGCGGTGGATGCGCTCGCCTTGAAACACCACCAGCGAGATCCGCTCCGTGGCCCTGATATCCTCCAGGGGATTTCCGTCGACCAGCAGCAGGTTTGCATCCAGTCCCTTGCGCACCGAGCCCATACGGCTCCCGGCGTGCAGCAACCCGGCTGCGTTCAGGGTTGCCGCCTGCAGCGCGACCGTCGCGGGAATCCCGGTCTGGACCCAAAGCTGTAGTTCGTGGTGCAGCGACGGGCCGGGGAAGACCAGCGGATTTCCCGAGTCGGTGCCCATGACCAGCGGCACTCCGGCCTTCCATGCGCGCAACAGGTTGGCACGCGCCTGATCGAAGGCATGTTGAAACAATTCCGCCCGGCCCGGGTCGACGCCCTTGCCGGAAGCCACGAAATCGCGTGTGCCTTGCAGAATGCGCGCGCTCACCACCTGCGGCACCAGCGAGTCCGAGAGCGCATCACTCCGCCCCGAGAAGAGCTGCGCGTAGGCCTCGGCCACCGCGAGCGTGGGATCCAGGTAGACACCTTGGGAGGCCATCCTTTCCAGCAGGCGATCCGGAATCTCATCGCGCCAGCTACCGTGCTCGATGCTGGCCGCGCCGATCTCGACCGCGTCATCCACGTCGCCGGCATCGCCCGTGTGGGTGGCGACGGGCAGTCCCTGGGCGTTCGCTTCCTCAGCCACTGCCCTGCCGATCAGCAGATCCATGCGATCGAACAGCATGCCGTCGCCCCAGCCGGCTTCCAGAATCGTCTTCACGCAGTCGATTCCCCGGGCTTTGAGCTCGCGCACCTGGCGGCGCGCCTCTTCCGGCGTCCTGGGCGTTCGCACCACCTGCGTTTTGACGTTTTCCCGGACCGCCGGCGGAAGGTTCTGGAGGTACTCCGTGCCGTGGCCGCCCTCGGCGGTGAACATCGGCCCGCAGGTGAAGAGCTGCGCGCCCAGTTTCTCGCCCTTGCGGATGGCGTTGCGCAGCTTCAGAGAGGCATCCAGCCCGTCTCCCAGGCTGCGCGCGGCGGTCACGCCGCTATGGAGCAGCGCGGCGGCGGAATGCGGCATGGTCTTATCGGCCGCGTAGTCCTCGGCAGAGGTGGAGATGCCGCCGGGCGAGCCGAGGTGCACGTGGACATCGATCAGGCCTGGCAGCAGCGTCTTGCCGGCGCCTTCGACCACCTGCGCCTTGATCTTCTCCGGGTCGGGCGCGGCGCCTTCGTAGACCTCGGCGATCTTCCCGTCGCGCACCAGCACGGCGCCATTCTCGATGACCTTTCCGTCGCCGGTGAATATCCGGGCGTTGCGGATGAGAAACTGCTCCGAGCGCTGCAATTGCCGGAAGAGGGCCTCGTTGGTGCCGAGGTGTTCCCTGGTGTATGCCTGGTAGCAGCCCATCGCGACGAAAGGGCCGAGGGCCGCGACCACCCACAGCTTGTTGCGTGGGCGGATGGCCAGAAACGTGCCCGCCACCAGCGTCACGAGCAGCGCGCCCGCGGGCAGGGCACTCGCCGCGAGGTTCTCGTTGCGGAAGAAGATCCCCTGGAATCCGGTCACCAGGTACCATGCCGGCATGAACGGCGCCACGGTTTGGGCCCAGGTGGGCAGCATCGCAGCGGGGATGGTGGCGCCGCTGAGAAACAGCATCGGTATGTATAGAAGCAGAATCGCGATGGCGGCTTCCTGCGCGGTGTTGGTCACCGCGGCCACGATCGCGCCGATCGCGCGGAAAGCGCACACCCCGAGGCTTGCCAGCACCAGCAGGGATGTCCAGTTTTCCGGCAGGGGCATCGCATACAGAAAGTGCGAGAGAGCCAGCACCACGAAGATTACGGGCAGGTAGAGCAGCCAGCCGCTGAGCATCGCGGCCAGCAGGATCGGCATCGGCGAAATCGGCGCGACCTTGAACCGGACCCTGCGCCTGCCCGCGCCCCACAGGCCGTTGCCGAGGATGCCCATGGCGAGCACGGCACTGACAAAATACGCGATCCCCTGGCCCACACCCGCGTGAAACAGCCTGGCGAGCGCAAAGAAGAAGATCAGCGGAAGGAGGTAGCTGAAGAACAGCACGCCGGGATCCCGCAGCTCCAGCCGAATGTTGGTGCGGAACAGGGCGAGGTAAGCCTTCATTGACGAAGGCTCTTTCCCGTGTGTCGCACAGCAACCCACACATGACGGCCCTTGGCTGACGGCTGAAAGCCGATGGCTGAAAGCTGATTGCCGATGGCTGTCAAGCTAATTGCCCAGCGCGCCAACCTTGACGTTCAGTTTATCCAGCTCCTTGCGGAACAGTGGGTTTTCCGGATACTGAGTGGCCAGCTCCTGCAGAAACCTCTGCGCATCGCGCGGCCGCTTTTCGCGGAGTGCAATCGTGGCCAGCAGGATTTTGGAAAACGGCTTGAAGTAATGCCCCTCACGCGCCACCAGGATCAGCCGGTCCACACCCCGCTTCTTGTCGCCTTCGATGTTGTCAAAGTGCACGAACCACTTGACGAAAAACGGCAGGCTGCCGACCATATATTCCGAAATCCCGCAAGTCAGGTAGGCATCGTAGAATTTCGGGTCAAGCTTGAGCAGCCGCTGGGCATAGCTGTTGGAGCGTTTGGCCACCGAGAGACTGGCGATCTGGCGCTTTTCCACGAAGGCCATGTAGTCCGTGGCAACTCCCTGCGCGATGGACATGGCAAACAACGCCCGAATGTCGTAGGGGTTGGCCTTCAGGACGGTGTTGGAGCGGGATTCCGTATCGGTCACAGCCTGGAGGAAACTCTTGCGGGTCGCCGGATCCGGGTCCAGCCTCTTTTTCTTTTCGGCGATCCGGTTGTCGTCGGTCAGGAATTCGCTTTCCAGGATGCTCATCCGGTCGAGCTCTTTGAACAGATATGCAGAAGCGCGAAAGGCGTAGGGAAGCGGGTCCTCGGGATGCTGCGCGACGTAGCGGCTCAAGATTTCCTGGCTGGCAGGAAAATTGAAGTCGTACATACGCTGGACAGCGGTGTCGATGTTCTCAGGCTCCGCGGCAAGCGCCGGCAGGCACAGCAACAGAGCTAAGGCCAAGATCCGCCCCATGTGGGTATATTAGCGTTACCGGCGGCGCTCCGCCACAATCGTAATCTGCAAGTCGCGTGCCTGCCGGACCACCTGCTGCACCACGGTCTCGCCAAAGCGCTTCCACCAGGGCCGCGGACCGCTACGTCCCATGAAGATCTGGGTAACGCGCTGGGAGTGTGCGAATTCCGCGAGAGTGCGCGGTATGTCCTCGCCTTGAATGACGTGCGTCTGAATCCGCAGGTTTCGGGCAAAACTCATGTGGCGGTTCACGGCCTCGTCGTTTTCACCCGGGGCTGCCACGTGGACCGCCAGGCACTCCGCCTGAAGGTAATCCGCCACACGTTTTCCGCGCCGAATCAGGTTTGCCGACGCGGGCCGCCCGGTGAGGCAGATCAGGATGCGCTCTCCCGGCTTCGGTGGAAACAGTCTCTCCTCCACCTCGTGCGCGGTGTGGCGCATGGCCAGCTCGCGCAGGGCGCTGAGGTTGGCCTCGGTGAAGAAGTTCTCCATGGCACGACGCGCCTTCTCCGGCGCGTACACGGCGCCGCGTTCGATGCGATTGCGCAGCGCACGAGGGGTGAGATCGACCAGGACCACCTCGTCGGCCTCGTCCACCACCCAATCCGGCACCGTCTCGCGCACGCGGACTCCGGTCACGTGCCACACCTGGTCGTTCAGGCTTTCCAGGTGCTGCACGTTCATGGTGGTGAGCACGTCGATACCGTCATCGAGCAGCACCCGCACGTCCTGCCAGCGCTTCTCGCGCCCGCTACCTGGAATATTGCTGTGTGCGAACTCGTCTACCAGCGCCACGGCAGGCTTGCGGAGCAGGACGGCCTCCGTGTCCATCTCCTCGAAAATGGATCCGCCGTATTGAATTTTTCGCCGCGGAATCGTCTCGATGCCCTTGGTCATGGCGATCGTATCCGGACGCCCGTGAGGCTCAAAATACCCGATCACGACGTCCACACCCCTGGCTCGCAACGCCTGCGCTTCGTCCAGCATGCGGTACGTCTTGCCGACTCCAGCAGCGTATCCGAGATAGACCTTCAGGCGTCCCCGGGTCACGAATGGTCTCCGTGCGGGAACAGCCGTACATCGAAATTCTCGGCGTAGTCAATCAGCTTCTCGATCGGGCTGTGCTCGCGCTGAGTATGTCCAAGAAAGATCTGGGTGATGCGCTCGCGCTGCGCCAACTCCACCACCGAGCCTACGAAATCACCCTTCAAGCTGTGCATCTCGGCTCCCAGCTCACGCGCCAGAGCCATGTGCTGGTCGAGTTTCGCACGATCCTCCGGCTTCAGGTTGTCCTGTTCCACGTACGCCGCCAGCAGGGCACCATGGAAACGTTGGGCATTGCGATGGCCGCTCTTGAGCATGGCTTCCGCGTCACTGCGCGGCGTCAGGCAGACGAGAATCCGTTCCTGGGTGCCCCAGTGCGCCACCACGCCGTGGCAATCCAGGTATTCCTGAAGCTGTTGATCCACCACGTCGGCCGCGGCCAGAAGGGCGAGCTCGCGCAACTCCGCCAACTCCCGGGTATCGGCGGGGGTATCCACCACTTCGATTTCTTCCGCCTCGCGGACAAACGCCTCGGGCACACTGCGGGCGGCGCGCTTGCCGGTGATGCGCTCCACCTGGTCCTGCTGCTCGCGGATGTGATGTACGTTGAGGGCGGTGATGACGGCGATGCCGTGATTCAGAATCTCCTCGACGTCCTGCCAGCGCTGAGCATTGCGGGCGCCGGGAGGATTGTCGTAGGCCAGCGGATCGATCAGGCAGGCCTGCGGGTTGCGCTTGAAGATACCGGGCAGGTCGATGGCGCCACTGATCTGGGGGATGCTCTCGAAACACCCCAGCAGCTTGCGAACGTCGTCGGTGACTTTGTCCTGCGCCGCCGCCACCACCACGTCCTGCCCTCGTTCTTTGCGGCGGCGGCCCTCGTCGAACATGCGCAAGGATTTGCCCACCCGCGGCGCATATCCGAGAAAGACCTTCAAGCGTCCGCGGTTCTCACGGCGCTCCTCCGCCTGCACGCGGCGCAACAACTCATCCGGGGTAGGTCGGCGCTCCATCCTGTTCCAAGATCCAGCCTACTTCTTTCCTGGCGCAGATTGGTCCAGGGCCAGGTTGAGCTTCAGTACATTCACCCGCGGCTCGCCGAGAATTCCGAGCTGCCGGCCTTCGGTGTTTGACGCCACGAGTGCGCGGACGGCGTCGGCGGCGATGCCGCGCGCGCCAGCCACTCGGGCCACCTGGGCATCGGCCGCTTCCGGGCTGATGTGAGGATCGAGCCCGCTCCCCGAGGCCGTTACGATATCGGCCGGCACGGGCCCGGTGTACGAAGGATTCTCCTGCCGGAATTTTTCGACGTCGGCTTTCACGCGATCGGCCAGCTTCTGGTTCGTCGGACCCAGGTTCGACGGGCCGGAAGACAGTCCGTCGTACCCGTCGCCGGCGGCCGACGGGCGGCCGTGGAAGTACTCGGGCCTGGTGAACTTTTGCCCGATCAGCTCCGACCCGACGGTGCGATTCCCCGCTCGAATCAGGCTGCCGCCGGCCTGATGGGGAAAGATCACCTTCGCCAGGCCGGTCACCAGCAGCGGGTAGGCTACGCCGGTAATCAGGGTCAGAACCACGGCGATCTTCAGAGCAATCCAAAGCTGTTTCATAAGAACCTCACGCGCCTCCGGCGCGGGCAGGCCTGGAGGCCCGCGTTACGCTAAATGCAACACTCCCAGCAACCGGTCTACCAGCCAGATCCCCGGGAACGGCGCGATCACGCCGCCCACGCCATAGATCAACAGGTTGCGCCGCAACAGCGACGCCGCCGACATGGGCTTGTACTTCACCCCGCGCAGAGCCAGCGGAATCAGCACCACGATAATCAGCGCATTGAAAATCACGCTCGCCAGCACCGCGCTCCGCGCGCTGTGCAGGCCCATCACGTTGAGTTTTCCCAGCACCGGGTATGTCGCCATGAACATGGCCGGCAGAATCGCGAAATACTTCGCGATGTCGTTGGCGATGGAAAACGTGGTGAGCGCGCCGCGCGTCATCAGCAACTGCTTGCCGATGGCCACGACTTCAATCAGCTTGGTCGGATTGCTGTCCAGGTCGACCATGTTGCCGGCTTCTTTCGCGGCCATGGTGCCGGTGTTCATCGCGAGTCCCACGTCGGCTTGCGCCAGTGCAGGAGCGTCGTTCGTGCCGTCCCCAGTCATCGCGACCAGGCGGCCGCCGGCCTGCTCCTTCCTGATCAGGTCCATCTTGTCTTTGGGCGTCGCCTGGGCCAGAAAATCGTCCACGCCCGCCTCAGCCGCGATCGCCGACGCGGTCAACGGATTGTCGCCCGTGATCATCACGGTGCGAATGCCCATGGCGCGCAATTGCTCGAAGCGCTCGCGCATTCCGCCCTTGACCACGTCCTTGAGATGGACCACGCCCAGCGCGCGCGGTCCGTCCGCAACCACCAGCGGAGTTCCGCCGAAGCGCGAGATGCGGTCGGTGATCTCGGTCAACTGCGTGGTCACGCTGCCGCCCGCTTCGTGGACGAATTCGACCACACTCTCGGTCGCGCCCTTGCGCACGCGGCGGCCGTCCATATCGACGCCGCTCATGCGGGTCTGGGCGGTGAACGGGATGAAGTGGGCATCGTGCTCGGCCACCTCACGCCCGCGAATGCCGTACTTCTGTTTGGCGAGCACCACAATCGATCGACCCTCGGGCGTTTCGTCCGCCAGGCTGGAGAGTTGAGCCGCGTCGGCCAGCTCCGCCTCGTTCACGCCGTCCACCGGAATGAACTCCACCGCCTGCCGGTTGCCCAGCGTGATGGTCCCGGTCTTATCCAGGAGCAGCGTATTGACGTCGCCCGCCGCCTCGACGGCTTTGCCGCTCATGGCCAGCACGTTATGCTGCATCACGCGATCCATGCCTGCGATCCCGATGGCCGAAAGCAGACCGCCGATCGTCGTCGGAATCAGGCACACCAGCAGCGAGATGAGCACCGTCACGCTCGGGGCCTCGCCCGACCCGCTGGCTTTGACGCTGAACACCGCGAACGGCTGCAGCGTCACTACCGCCAGCAAAAACACCAGCGTCAGCCCCGCGATCACGATATTCAGCGCGATCTCGTTGGGCGTCTTCTGGCGCTGCGCTCCTTCGACCAGCGCGATCATGCGGTCCAGGAACGTCTCGCCCGGGTTCGATGTGATTTTTACCCTGATCCAGTCGCTGAGCACCTTGGTGCCGCCGGTTACGGCACTGCGGTCCCCGCCGGATTCGCGAATTACGGGTGCGCTCTCGCCCGTGATGGCCGATTCATCCACGCTGGCGATGCCCTCGATGACGTCGCCATCGCCCGGGATGATCTCGCCCGCTTCCACCAAGACCAGGTCGCCGCTGCGCAGTTGGGTCGCGGCAACCGTCTCCGTGCGCCCGCCCGACAGGAGCCGCCGTGCGGTGGTTTCCGTCTTGGTCTTGCGGAGGGTATCCGCCTGTGCCTTGCCACGCCCCTCGGCCATGGCTTCGGCGAAATTCGCAAACAACACCGTGAACCACAGCCAGAGCGTGATTTGCGCGGTGAACGCCGCGATCGACGCCCCCACGGCCAGATCCCTCGCCGCCAAGACAGTAGTCATGACAGCGCCGACTTCGACCACGAACATGACGGGATTCTTCATCATCGTCCGCGGATTCAGCTTGACGAACGAATCGCGGATGGCGCGCTTCACAATCGGCGGGTCGAACAGCGGGCGTGCGCGCGCCCCCTTCTTCGGGACGATCGATGTCGGTTCCACCGGTGCCGGAACTCCTGCGACTACAGGCATACTAGCTCCACAGCCTCCCCTGGTGCATCAGAAAATGTTCCACAATCGGCCCCAGCGAGAGCGCCGGAAAGAAGGTCAGGGCCCCCACAATCGTCACGACGCCAACCAGCAGCACGACGAAGAGCGGACCGTGGGTGGGGAATGTTCCCGCCGATACCGGCACGAGTTTCTTCTGCGCAAGGCTTCCAGCCGCCGCGAGCAGTGGGATGATCATCAGGAATCGCCCCCAGAGCATGGCGATTCCCATCGTGGTGTTCAAGTACGGACTGGGGTTCAGTCCGCCGAACGCGCTGCCGTTATTTCCGGTCCCACTGGAATACGCATACAGAATTTCGGAAAGCCCGTGGGGTCCATGGTTCGTCAGGCTCCCTTCCACCGTCTTCAGCCCGGCACCCACGGCCGAGAAGCCAAGGATCGAAATCGCCAGCACCAGCACGGCGATCATCATCATCTTGACCTCCTTCTGCTCGATCTTCTTTCCCAGGTATTCCGGAGTCCGGCCAACCATGAGCCCCGCAATGAACACCGCCAGCACCGCGAACAGCAGCATTCCGTAGAGTCCGGCGCCCACACCGCCGAAAATGACCTCGCCCAGCTCGATGTTGATCATCGGGATCATCCCGCCGATGGGCGTCAGGCTGTCGTGCGCGTTGTTGACCGCGCCGCAGCTCGCATCCGTCGTGACCACGGTAAACAACGAAGAATCGGCGATTCCGAAGCGGACTTCCTTGCCCTCGAAGTTCGGCCCCGGCGCCCCGAGCGCGTGCAGCACCGGGTTGCCCGCCGATTCCGCGGGATACACGACGAACACGCCGGCCAGGAACAGCAAGGTCATTGCGGCCAGGAGCGCCCAACCCTGGCGGGTATCGCCCACCATCTTTCCGAACGTGTAGGTCAAGCCCGCGGGTATGACGAAAATGAATACGAGCTCCAGGAAATTCGAAAGCGGCGTGGGATTTTCGAAGGGGTGCGCGGAGTTGGCGTTGAAGAATCCGCCTCCATTCGTTCCCAACATCTTGATGGCTTCCTGCGACGCAGCCGGCCCCTGTGGAATGGTCTGGGCCGCGCCTTCGAGGGTTGCCACTTTGGTATAGGGGCTCAAGTTCTGGATCACACCCTGGGAGCACAGCAGCAGAGCGCCGGCGATGGATAGCGGCAGCAGCACGTACAATATCGCCCGCGTCAGATCCACCCAGAAGTTTCCAAGCATGCGGGTGGAATGCCGCGCGAACCCGCGCACCAGCACGATGGCAATCGCGATCCCGGCGGCAGCCGAGAAGAAATTGTGCGTTGCCAGCGCGACCATTTGGCTCAGATAGCTCATGGCGCTTTCCGGCGTGTAAAACTGCCAGTTGGTGTTCGTGCCGAAACTCGCGGCCGTGTTGAAACTCAGATCCGGCCCTACGTTGCCCAAGCCCTGTGGATTCCACGGAAACCACTGCTGAAGGCGCAGAATGGCGTAGGTGACCAGAATGCTGATCAGGCTGAACGCCAACAGCGACCCGCCGTATTGGACCCAGGTTTGTTCCCTAGCTTCATCCACCGAGCAGGCGGAGTAGATGGCGCGCTCTACTCTGCGCAGCCATGCCAGCTCGCCGCTGAAGACCCGCGCCATGTACCAGCCCACCGGCTTGGCCAGCAACAGCACCACCGCCAGGAAGAGACCGATCTGGAACAGTCCGTTCGCCGTCATGGCTAGAACCTCTCCGGCCGGAGCAGCGCGTAAAACAAGTAAACCGCCAGCGCCGCCGCGACCAACAGGCCGATCGCATATTCCGCCGTCATAACCGCTCGCATCCTTTGACGAATGCCCAACTGGCGGCGAAAAACGCCGCTGTCAACAACACAAAAGCCAAATCAAGCATGTTTTTCCTTCAATCGACGTGCAGCAGCATCACCTTGTGCCCGTCCGCGGCCAGCATCCTGGCGAGCCGCTCCTCCGCGGTTCGCCACAGGTGGCGGTGGGTCCCCACCATCACGGTCGAGTCCGATTTCAGCGAGTGCCGGAAGCCTTCCTCGCGGCTCCGCGCCAGCACTACTTCCGAAGCTACCGGCAGTGAGCACGTGTTGGCCAGCTCAAGCAGTTGATCCACCAGAAAAGCGTGCGTGGCAGTCGGGCAAACGAATGGGAGGGGATACGGCAGTGCGTGGATCGCCACCAGCATGATTCGCGCGTTCAATCCGGAGGTCAGCGTTTCTACTTTCTTGAGCACGGCGCGGGTGGTTTCGGGGTCGGTGAATGGCACGACGAGCTCGATCTCGCCCGCGAACGTATCTGCCGCAAGGTCGCTGGGATCGATTTGAAGCTGTCCACGTGGCAGCATGGTGAGTTACCTACTACAGCGTAGGAACTTACCCGTAAGGAAGTCATAAAGAAACGATCAGGATTGCATAGTGAGGCGGATTCCAACCAGGAGGGTCAACCAGCGAACTTATATCCGACCCAGGGCTCGGTGAGCACGTACTTCGGCTTCGCCGGATTCGCCTCGATCTTCTTTCGCACCTGGTTGATAAACACCCGCAGATACTCCGGTTCGTCCCCGTAATCCGGTCCCCACACCGATTGCAGCAGCTCGCGGTGCGTCACCGGACGCCCGGCGTGCGCCACCAGGTAGCGAAGCACCTCGAACTCCTTCGGGGTGAGCCGGACGTCTTTCCCGTTGGCGTGCACGCGGCGGGTGTCGAAATCGATTTCCAGATCGGGCGCATTGAATCCGTGCGGCCCCCCTTCGGGCGACAGAGGCGAGCGCCGCAGCGCCGCGCGAATCCGCGCCAGGAGCTCTTCGATGCCGAAAGGCTTGGTGACGTAATCGTCCGCGCCGGCATCCAACGCGGCCACTTTGTCTTTCTCGGTGTTGCGCACCGAAAGAATCACCACGGGCACGTCGCTCCCGGAGCGGATCGCGCGGCACGTCTCCAGACCGCCCATGCCAGGCATGTTCATGTCGAGCAGCACCAGGCTTGGCATTTCGTGCGGGAGCAGTTGCAGCGCGTCCTCGCCAGTGCGCGCTTCGATCACCTCGTAGCCGTGGCCGACCAGGGTCGCTTTCATGACCCGCCGGATCTGCGGATCGTCGTCCACCACCAGAATCCTGCCTGCGCTCAATGTTCCGTACCTCCGCCCAGCGCCAGCGTAAAATAAAAGGCCGCACCCCGGCCCGGCTCGCTCTCCACCCAGATGCGCTCTCCGTGCGCTTCCACGATTCCCTTGGCGATCGCCAGCCCCATGCCGGTACCCTTGGTATCGAAGCGGTGGCGGCGGCCGCGAAAGAATTTCTCAAACAGGCGCACCCGCTCGTACTCATCGATCCCCGGCCCCTGGTCGGCCACGCCGATCACGATTTTCGCACCTTCCGGCCGGGCAGTGATCGTCACCGGCGAGTTCTCGGGCGAATACTTCAGCGCATTTTCCACCAGTTGGCGGATCACCTGCTGCGTGAATTCCGGATCCGCATCGACGATTGGCAAATCGGCCGGCACGCGCATCTCCAGCGGACGTCCTTTCAGGGATACCGAAAGCTGGCTGAGCGCGCCTTCGATCAGCTCCGCGGGTGCCACGGCTTTCCGGTCCAGATGCAGCTTGCCGGCCTCGACACGCGCCATGGCGATCACTTCGGCCGCGAGCTGATTCAGCCGGTCGGCCTCTTCGTTGATGATGGTCAGCAGTTCTTTCTCCTCTTCGGCCGGCGTGCTCAGCAAGCTGGTGACCGCGGCCTTGATGGATGTCAGGGGGGTCTTGATATCGTGCGCCAGGGAATCCAGCAGCGCCGATTTCAGAGCCTCGCTCTGGCGCGCCGCTTCGGCCTGGCTCGCGTCCTCCAGGGCACGCGCCTTCTCGATGGTAATCGCCACCAGGTTGACGATCGCGCGCAGGATGTTTTCCGATGGCAGCGGCGCGAGCAGCGCCAGGCTTCCCAGGGGCCTGCCTCCAAGGCGGACCGGGGCGGTCGCAACTCCGCGGCTTTCATCCACGGTCAGATCGGTCACTTCGGCCGCGGCCAGGAGGTCGTGATCCTTCACCGGCGCGCTTTCCGGACCCGAGCGGAAAAATTCCCCGGTCGGCTGGTAGTAGACCGCCGCGGCCTCGCACCCGAACACCTGGACCACCCGATTCACGAACTCCCGGATGGTGCGGCGCGCGCTGCCGCTCAGCATCATCGCCTGCACCAGCGAGTAGAGCTGCTCGATCTCGCGCCGCCGCGCTTCGGCCTCCGCCGTCCGACGCCGGGCGCGTCCGGAAAGCTGGCTCGCGGTGACCGCGGTCGCCAGGAAGGCAAGCAGCGCCACCCAGTTTTGCGGATCGTCGACGGTGAGCGTCCCTACCGGCGGCAGGAAATAGAAGTTGAATCCCAGCATCGCCGCCACGGACGCCACGGTGGCTTCGCCCAATCCCCACCGGGCGGAGATTCCCAACACCGCCAAGAGCAGCGTCAAGGCCACCGTTGTCTGGTTCACGCGAATGAAATCCCTGTAAAGCACAACAATGGCCACTACCACGGCCAGCGATGCCGCCACTCTCACCACTCTCTGCCGCCTCACTCAGGCACCTCCAAACACGCGCTCGAAGAACTCGCGCGTACGGGTACGGATCTGGCGTAGTGTCTCATCCAACGGCTGTTCGTGCAGCCGCGGCGGCGTCCAGCGCTTCACCAGGTTGGTCAAGACTTCGAACTGCGATTGGGCCGAAGGAAGGCTGCCTTCGGAGTGCCCCACTGCAATTCTCTGTCCGTGGTCCAGCGCGCGGTAAAAGGTGGCGGCATCGTGCAAAAACCGGGCATCGGCGCTCGAGAGACTGCCCATGTTCTCGATCACATCGATCCGTTCCGGCGTATTGAGCACCTTGTAAAAGACGCCGGCCTCTCTGAGCCGAAGATACATCAGGGCAAAGTCGATGTCATAGTATCCCCCGACGCCTGCCTTGAGCGGATTCCGCGGCCCCTGTTCGCGTTCCAGGCGGGCGCGCATGAGGCCCAGTTCGCGGCGCGACCGCATGCTCTGCCCGTATCGTTTCCAGTCCACGTGCTGCAGTTCGTACAGGAACTGGGTCGCGCGGTCGAGATTGCCTGCCACCGCCCGCGACTTCATGTAGGCAATGCCTTCCCAGGCTTCGGCTTTCTCGGCGAAGTATGTTTTGTAGCCGCCTTCGGTCTGCACCAGGTCGCCGGCGCGCCCGTTGGGCCTGAGGCGCGTATCGGCGACGAACATCACGCCCTCACCGGTATACGA
Source organism: Candidatus Acidiferrales bacterium (assembly GCA_035499435.1). Taxonomy (GTDB): domain Bacteria; phylum Acidobacteriota; class Terriglobia; order Bryobacterales; family Bryobacteraceae; genus Solibacter. The sequence goes on from DATJYW010000086.1 coordinate 21,339, forward strand.
GCTGAGCGTCTGCACGATCCGCTCCGCCACGCCCGTCCAGAATACGAGTTCGCCGCTGTCGGCGTCGGGGAGAATGAAATTCACGTCCGCGTCGCTCCCCAGGTCGAACTCGCGCAT
>DATJYW010000087.1:0-20305 GCA_035499435.1 Candidatus Acidiferrales bacterium
AAGCTCGTCGCGGTGAAATCCGTACTGACCGTTGGTTGCGGTATGCACGGCGACAACCGCCAAGGCACACAGAACCAGGATGGCAGTATCGGCTGTCATCAGCCTTCGACGGACAACTGCGACCTGCGTGCGCGACCTCCAGATCTATTATGCCGCCGAGCGATTGCACTTCGCTCCCGCCGGGCCGAGGGCAACGTCCAACGGAGTCGTGGGCCACCGGTGGGGCTCGGCCCCGAGCGGATCACGCGCGACTCGGAGAAAGATCTCCTGCCGCAGTCGTTCCTAGCATCTTTGTCCGGAATGGGGACTCGGAGTTACGCCGTCCCCCCAGAACTACCGTTTCGGGGCAGGTCACCGGGTGTGTCCCGCGTCCAGTCCGGCCCTGAAATGTTGGTGGACGTGCCGACTCGCGGGCACGACGCCAAATGCAGCGCGACATGCCACGCGCCAGCGGCGTCGAAGGATTCCATTTTCACCGCATACGCCAAGAGGCGATCCCCTATCAGGCGCTCTCCAAGTGCTGTTCCGGGAAGCCTTGCCAAAGCGCTACCGACATTTGTCCGAAGCCGGCGGCGGCCACGAGTCCGGTGGGAAAAACGCGAACGTAAGGGATGAATTGGCGCCCTCCGCGCATTCTACGGAGTATGAAACGAATACTGACGCGAAGCCTGCTCCGCTTCGGTCTGCGGCTGGCCGGCGACTCTTTTCAAGCGGAGGACCTGGTCCAGGAGACTTTGCTCCTTGCATGGCGCGGCTTCGCCCGTTTCGAACCAGGGACCAACGTGCGCTCCTGGCTTTTCCGGATCCTTCTGAATGTCTTCGGCCAGCAGGGGCGCAAGGCGCAGCCGCCGCTGAGACCCTGGCTCGCGCGCATCCGGTAGCGGTGGCTCCCAGTCGTGAATCCGTGGAGGTGAGGCAGGCGTTGGAACGTTTGGGCAGCGATCAGCGAAACGTGCTGTTGCTGGCCGCTGTCGAAGGCTACACGTGCCGGGAGATCTCGGAGATCCTCGGCGTCGCGATGGGAACGGTCATGTCGCGCCTCAGCCGGGCCCGCGAGGCCATGCGCGAGCTGCTATCGGAAGTAATGCTATGAACCGCTGCGACGGCATACGGATGCAGGCGCCCCTGTATCTCTCCGGAGAGATGGATGCGGAGGCTCGCGACGCCTTCGCAGCCCACCTTGACATCTGCCCAGGTTGCGCTGCCATGATCGCGGAAGACCGCAAGCTTGACTCTGCCTTGCAATCGGCCCTGGGCGAGTTCGTGCCGGATACCGGCGGGTTGGAGCAGGCGGTACGGCACACGATATCGCTGGACCGGAGACGGCTTCATTGGACCTGGGCCGGCTTGATCGCGGCAGCGGCGACTCTCTTGATCGTCACTGCAATCGCACGGGAGTATTGGAACAGGCCGCCGCGACGGTACGCCGACGCGGCTGTCGATCACCGCAAAGAGGTGGTCGAGGGCCAACCGCGGCGCTGGCGATCCAACCCGCCGGAACTGGCGCGGCTTGCGGAGCAAAATGGACTGCAGCTTACACAGGCGACCGGTATTGCACCGGCCGGCTACCGATTGGAGCGCGCCAAGACCTGCACGATTGGCGGTCAGCGGATGCTGCATCTGGTGTTCTACAACGGAGCGCGAAGGTACTCGGTTTTTGTCGCTCCCCACCTCGCACGACGCGAAATGTCGCAGCCGGTTCGGCAAGGCGCGGAGCGGGTCACAGAATTCGATACGGGCCATTTCCGCGGCCTCGTGGTGTCGGACGGCTCGGCCGTGGCATGTGCGGAACTGGCGCGCGCCGCGGCGAGTCAGTTGTAGCTCACGCAGGCTGATGGTGTGGCGGCATGCCCCGCGACGCCTCGCCGCTGCTCCTGGCGGATGATGCTATTCGTACAAAGCTCGGAATAAGGTGACCCGAGCCTGAAGTCCGGAGGTGGGACAGCAGGCCTTACGAACTCGCTGCCGACGAGGCAACTGGTGAATGATCGGTGAAAATCGAGCCAAAGATGTCGAATGTGCTCATTTTTTCGGCGGCCGGTTGAACATCAGGAAACTGGGCGCGTCGGATCTCGCTGGTACGATATCGGGCCAGCCGCCGCGCCATCGAGACCGCCGGCCGCCATGAACATGGATGGCGCCCGCACCGTCGCAAAACTCGCCGGAAGCGGCGAGGCTTTCGATCCTTGGCGGCGGGGAGGGGTCTTCCGACCAATTCGCGCAGGCAGGCCCCGAGGCGACTTACGACTGCCGTATTCGCCCAAGTTTCCGGGGCGCCGTTTGCATCGAATATCCGAGTCGACCATACGCCCATGAGATCGGCGTAATCGGAGCCGTCGAGAGCAGCCCCTCCGGCGACGGGGGGTTTTTATGCTGGAATTGCGAACCGATGCCGACGATTCTCTAACGCTGAGGATTTTGAATACAACTGCATTGAGACGTGAGGTGCGCCAGATCATCTTTGAGCATTTCGACCAGATCGTCGCCGCATGGCGCGAGCATTTCGGAGAAGATCTTGCAGAGTAAGACAGGGCCGATATTGGCTAAAGCCATCGAGACTACGCCCGAGGCACTCATTGTGGTATTGGAGAGTGGAACCATTGCGATTCCCTGGGAAAAGTGTTCCGAGCGGCTCGCCCACGCGTCTCAAGCTGAACGAGACCGAGCCGAACTTTCGCCCTCAGGCTATGGCATTCACTGGCCCTCGATCGACGAAGACTTGGCCATTGGACCTTTGGTTCGAGCGGCCGCCTGAGACATCTAACGCCCCGGCGAGATGACCGCGCGGAAAAGTTCAGTGCGGCGGACTCCAGTTCGCGGTGGAGCGCGAGCCTGCCAACCGAGCCAGCGGGACTGAAAGTCCCGCGCAGGCTGAAGCACTGCCCCACGTGGTGAAGATCGAGGCAAGGACGTCGAATGTGCTCATTTTTTCGGCGGCCGGTTGAACATCAGGAAACTGAGCGCGTCCGATCTCGCCACTACGACATCCGGCCGGCGATCGCGATTCAAATCGGCAGCAATCATGGAATAGGGCATCGCCTGCGCCTCCTGGAACAGCGGCGAGGGCTTTCGATCCTCGAGAGGATGGATTTTCCAATGGCGAAACAACTAAGTAAGATAGATAGACGCATGACCCCGGGACGCTGGCGGCAATTGGAGGATCTGTACGATGCGGTTGCGAACCTGTCTACCGCCGAGCGCAGCCAGCGATTGCAGGATGCCGACCCGGAACTGCGGTCGGCGATCGAAGCAATTCTCGCCGAGAATGGATCGGCGCTGGAACATCCCGCCTGGGAGGGGCGTACAAGCGTTCTTCAGACCGGGACGATGGTCAGGGCTGGAATGCTTGTTGGTCCGTACAGGATCGAAGGGCAAATCGGCGCGGGAGGGATGGGAGAAGTCTACCGGGCTATCGATACCCGCCTGGCTAGAGAAGTCGCGATCAAGACTTGCCGCCAGGAGCTCAACCAGCGATTCCAGAGAGAAGCCCGCGCGATCGCGTCGTTGAATCATCGCCACATCTGTTCGCTTTACGACGTCGGCCCCAACTATCTGGTGATGGAACTGCTGGCCGGCGAAACGCTGGCGAAAAAACTGAAGTGCGGCCAGCTCTCGATCGAACAGACCCTCACTTATGGCGGAGAAATCGCCGATGCGCTGGCCGCCGCCCATGCCAAAGGCATCGTGCATCGTGACATGAAGCCGGGGAACATCATCATCACCAAAGCGGGCGTAAAGGTGTTGGATTTCGGATTGGCCAAGTGCTCGCTGGATGAGAATCTCACCGATTCGAACGTGGTGATGGGAACGCCGGCCTACATGGCGCCCGAGCAACGGCAGGGCCGGGAGTGCGACGCCCGTACGGATATCTACGCGCTTGGCCTGATTCTCTATGAGATGGCTACCGGAACGCGCTGCTTGCCGGAAGAGAAGCCATGGGTGGCGCAACTCCCGGAGAAACTCGCGCACGTGATCGAGCGATGCCTGGCGCTCGATCCCGAAGATCGCTGGCAGTCGGCGGCCGACGTGAGGAGCGAACTGTTGTGGGCCGCCAAACCGGATTCAACCACCGCTCAGGCGAGGAGCAACTCAGGCGCTGAAACCATCGCAAAGGACCGCCGCTGGAGGCTGTATGGGTGGCTGGCCGCCCCGCTGTTGGTGGCGGCCGGCGGGATGGCGGGATGGCTGACCCATCGCGCGCCGGCAGCTATGGTGAATCCGCTCGCCAACGCGAGATTCACGCGCCTAACCGACTTTGAGGGCGTCGAGCGCGACGCGGCAATTTCCCCGGACGGACGATTCGTGACGTTTCTCTCCAACCGCAGCGGCCCCTTGGATATTTGGGTCGCTCAAGTGGGTACCGGAAGCGCCGTCAATCTCACCCAAGGAAAAGCCCCGAACCTGGACGCATTGGTGCGCGCCCTGGGCTTTTCGCCCGACGGTTCTCAGGTCTGGTTCCACGATGCCGACGTCGAGACGCCGTTGCGCGTCCTTCCCCTGATGGGCGGACCTGCCAAGGTCTTTCTGGCAGGCAGTCCGCTCAAGACGCCGCCGTACAACGCGGCGTGGTCGCCCGACGGGAACCGCCTCGTGTATTTCACCGCTGACGCGGGCGACCCTATGTTTGTCGCGGACCGTACCGGCGGAAGCCCGCGCCAGATCTTCCGAAGCAGCCCGGGTATCCACAATCATTTCGCGGTGTGGTCGAGGGACGCTCAGTGGATTTATTTCGTCCGGGGATTTCTCACCGCCAGCGATATGGACCTGTGGCGCATTTCTCCCAATGGAGGAGAGCCCGAGCGCCTCACGCAGCACCACACCGATGTGCGGGATCCGACTCCCCTGGATGCGCGGACGGTTGTTTACGTTGCCCGCGATCGGGACGGTTCAGGACCCTGGTTGTGGGCCTTCGACGCCGACCGCAAGACCACTCAGCGCATCAGCTTCGGGTTGGAGAAGTACGTCTCGGTCTCGGCCAGCGCCGATGGCAGGCACCTTGCCGCGACGGAATCGAGTCTTAGCCCGAGTTTGTGGAGCGTGCCGATTCTGAACCGGGTAGCCGAAGAGCGGGATGCCAGGCCGTACCCCGTGGGGACGGTGAGGGCTTTAGGGCCGCGATTCGGCGGAAAGTCACTGTTCTATTTGTCCTCTCGCGGGACCGGCGACGGGCTGTGGCGGTTCGAGGACGGCCAGGCCACGGAAGTTTGGAAGGGGTCCGATGGAGCATTGTTGGAGCCCCCGGCCGTCGCCGGGGACGGCCGGCACGTGGCGATCTCGTTTCGACGCGATGATAAACTGACGCTCCACATGGCCACTGCCGAAGGCAATGAGCTGAGGCCGTTCGGAGAGTCCCTGGAGGTTAGTGGAGCGGCTGACTGGTCGCGGGACGGCCAATGGATTGTCACCGCAGGAACCGACGCCCAGGGTCCGGGAATTTTCAAGATTCCGGTCGGCGGGGGCGCTCCCGTTCGACTCACGACAGGGCTGGACTTGAACCCCGTGTGGTCGCCGGACGGAAACCTGATCGTTTACGCCGGTGAGAACGTGGGCTTTTTCGCCCCCCTTTTGGCCATGCGCCCGGATGGAACCCGGGTAAAGCTGCCCGCCATCGAAGTGCTTCGAGAAGGCGTGCGCGTCCGCTTCCTGCCTGACGGTTCCGGGCTTGTCTACTTGCAGGGAATGCCCTCGGCGCAGAATCTATGGATGCTGGACCTGGCGACCATGAAGACCAGGGAGCTCACCCGCCTCAACAACGCCGGCATCATTCGCAGCTTCGATATCGGCCCGGATGGCAAAATCGTGTTCGACCGCCTGCCAGGCAATTCTCATATCGTGCTCATCGATCTCCCGGGTAGTCCCCGGAATCCGTCATAGTCCGGAATTGCGTATCGCCGGCGAAGGCGCATCCGGATCAAGACGGGATGGGGAAATCCGCGGTTCAGGCTTTGGCGACTTGCTGGAGCAACCACCCGCGCGCCAGACGCCAGTCCCTGGTGACCGTTCCCTCGGAGACATGCAACACGACCGCGGTCTCTTCGACGCTCAGCCCGCCGAAGTAGCGCAGCTCGACGATGCTCGCCTTGCGTGGATCGCTTTCCTTCAACTGCTCGAGCGCGTCGTTCAGCGCCAGGAGCTCGCGGTCTTTGGGGACGCTCAGGCCGGGAACTTCGCTGAGCTCGATGCGGGCGGCGCCGCCGCCGTGCTTGCCGGTGGCGCGCTTGCGGGCCGCGTCCACGAGAATCCGCCGCATCATCCGGGCGCATATGGCAAAGAAGTGCGATCTGCCGCGCAGCGGGACATTCTTGAAGTCGATCAGGCGCAGATAGACTTCGTGAACCAGGTCGGTGGCCTGTAGCGACTGTCCATCGCGTTCGCGCTTTACGAACCCCGCCGCCATGTGACGCAGCTCGCGGTAGACACGCGGCGCCAGGACTTCCAACGCGCGCCCGTCGCCATCCGCCCAGGCAAGAAGAAGCTGCGTTGTTTCCGATGTTTGCGAGTCCACTCGGATCAAGAATCATGATAGCCGAAAAAAATTTGCGGCCTGTTGCGGTATCGACCCCAGTTTCTCGCGTGTAGTCCAGGGATTCGTCCCAAGCACAAAGGAGGAACTTCTCATGAGACGGAGCAACAAGCTTTGGTTTATGACGCCGCTGGCTTTGGCCTCGGCGCTGCATGCGGGGAATGTTGTCGCGGACTGGACGGCCATCGGGTCCACTACGATCGTCGCCAATGGAGGCAAGGCATCCCCCTCGTCATTCGTCTGGTTCGCTTACTCGAGTCTCGCGATGTACGACGCGGTCAACGCGATCACGGGCGAGTACGAGCCGTTCTACTACCGGATGTCGGGACCTTCGAGCGCTTCCGTCGACGCCGCCGCGGCGGCCGCGGCGCATCGCATTCTGGTCAACTATTTTCCGGCTCAACAGGCCGCGTTGGATACTCAATACAATGCGTCTTTGGCAGCGCTTACGGCGAGTCCGGATGCCAAAACGGCCGGGGTCGCCGTGGGTGAAGCAGCGGCCATGGCAGTCATCAGCGCGCGCACGGGAGACGGTCTCGAAGCCAGCGTAAGCTACACGCCCGGATCGGGCCCCGGCGCGTGGATTCCGACGCCGCCCGCCTACGCGGCTCCCGCGGTTCCATGGCTTGGCCAGATGCGGCCCTTCACCATGAAATCGCCAAGCGATCAACTCCCCGATCCTCCGCGAGCCTTCAGCAGCGAGCCCTGGAGCCGCGACTACAACCTGACTCGCAACTACGGAGGAACGAACAGCACGGATCGATCCGCGCGGGAAACCGAGATCGCGATTTTTTGGACGGAACATACCGGGCAGCAATTCGCCCGCGCATTCAACGACCTGGTGACGAACAACAATCTGGGCACGGCCGACGCGGCTCGCATGATGGCTATGCTTTGGACCGGCGTGGCAGACTCGCTCATCGGGTGTTTCAACGCCAAGTACAAGTATGGTTTCTGGAGGCCGATCACGGCGATCGAGGCGGGAGGGCAAAGGCCCGACACGCTCCCCGACCCGGCCTGGGTCCCCTTGGCGACGACTCCCAACCATCCCGAGTATCCGGCGGCGCACGGCTGCGCGACGGGGGCGGCGAGCACGTTGATTGCGGACTTCTTCGGCACGACCAAGGTACACATTGTCACCGACAGCCTGGCATTTGCGGATGGCGTTCACCAACACGTGTTTGAAGACACTCGCGACCTGATGGACGAGGTCTTTTGGGCCCGCATCTATGCGGGGTTCCATTTCTATCATTCGCTGGAGGCCGGCCGCCAACTGGGAGAGACGGTGGCGCAAGGTTTAGCTCGAAATCATTTTCGCGCTATGAACGGCCACCGCGGCAACGCCGGGAATCAATAACCAACGAACATGTTTCGAGCCGGCCAACGTGCGCGGCGGCCCTGGTTCCTGATAGGAATCACCCCGCCGCAAAGCCGGCAGCCGTCAGAAGGCTTGCGCGATCAAGCGAAAACCGGTGAAAATCGAGCCAAAGACATACGCCCATGCGATCGGCGTAATCGGGGCCGTCGAGAGCAGCCCCTACGGCGACGGGGAGTTTTTATACTGGAAGTGCGAACCGATGCCGACGATTCTCTATCATGGATGGCGGTTCCATTTCTATTCGAACGAGGGCAACGAACCAATGCACGTGCACGCAATAAAGGGAGATGCCGAGTGCAAGTATTGGATTCATCCGGACCGGTTCGACATCACTGAGGATTTTGAATACAACTGCACGCCACGCTTGAGACGTGAGGTGCGCCAGATCATCGAGCATTTCGGAGAAGATCGTGCAGAGTAAGACAGGGCCGATATTGGCTAAAGCCATCGAGACTACGCCCGAGACACTCATTGTGGTATTGGAGAGTGGTACCATTGCGATTCCCTGGGAAAAGTGTTCCGAGCGGCTCGCGCACGCGTCTCAAGCTGAACGAGACCGAGCCGAACTTTCGCCCTCAGGCTACGGCATTCACTGGCCCTTGATCGACGAAGACCTGGCCATTGGACCTTTGGTTCGAACGGCCGCCTGAGACTTCTGACGCGCTGGCGAGATGACCGCGCGGAAAAGTTCCCGTGCGGCGGACTCCAGTTCGCGGTGGGGCGTGAGCCTGCCATCCGAGGCAGCGGGACTGAAAGTCCCGCGCAGGCTGAAGCACTGCCCCACGGGGATTCTCGAGTTCACTCGATCCTCAGCAGCTTTTCCGCATTCCCGTGCGTGAACTTTTCGCGATCCACAGGAGCGAGCGTGATCTTTTCGAGAAACTCGCGGCCCGCTTCGTTCGGGCTGTACGGATAGTCCACCGAGAAGAGGATGCGGTCGATGCCTACCACTTCGAGGGACAGATTGAAGGGCGGCGGGGTGAAAATTCCGCTGGTGGTGATGTGGATGTTGGAGTGGAAGTAGTCCGCGAACTCTTTCCGGAGGTTGGCGAAGGGCGTCACCACCGCGTTGATGCGCGCCAGGAAGAACGGAATCATCTCGCCCATATGCCCGATGACGATGTGCAAGTTGGGATGCCGGTCGAAGACGCCATTGGCGATCAGGCGGATGGTGTGCAGGCCGACTTCGGCGTGCCATCCCCATCCGGCGATCGAGAGCATGCGCGCCAACCCCGGTTCGAGCCCTGAGAAGTAGGCCTCGCGTACCGGTTCCGGCGGCGGCGCGGGATGAATGTAGATCGGCACGCCGAGCGCTTCCGCGCGTTCCAGCAGGGGCGCAAAGAACGGGTCATCGAGGAATCGCCCCTGCGTGACGCCGTTGATCAATGCGCCCTTGAAGCCGGCGCCGACCGCCCATTCCAACTCCGAGGCCGCGGCCCGCGGGTCCGCGACCGGCAGCGTGGCGAACGCGGCGAACCGCCTCGGGTAGCGTGCGACCGCCCCGGCGAGCTCTTCGTTCACGATGCGGCACAGCGGAATCGCGCGTGCCGCCGGCAGAATCTCGGGCGACGGATGGGTGTGAGACAGCACCTGGATGTCGATGCCGGCCTGGTCCATGTCGGCCAGGCGCCGCTCGCCCAACTCGCTCAGATTCGCCAGCCGGCCCGCCGCCATCCGCTCGCCCGCGGAGTTGGCGGTGCGGAAGTAATCGCCCGCTTCGCCGATCTCCTTGTTCACGCGCTCGCTACGATAGTGCTCTTCCAACGCGATCAGTCGCATAGCTGTGATTGTAAGCTGGGGGCGGCGGGCGCCTAGATGTCTTTGAGCAACTCGTCCAGAATGGTTTGCACGGCGACGTAGGGATCGGGGCCGTTGTTGGCGGCAGCTTCGATCGAGTACAGTCCTTTGTATCCGACTTCTTTGGAAATGCGGATGGCATTCGCCTCGCTGTACCGCCCGGGGTCGTAATGGCAATGGCTGCTGCCCGAGGAAAGCGGATAGAGGGCGCGCAGGCCGGCGGCACGCGACTCTTCGTCGGCGAAATTGCCGATGTCGGGATTGGCGAAAATGCCCGATGCCTTGATCACCTCCACTACCACCTGCCAGGTGGGAGCTCTTCCCACGCCGCGGTTCTCCATGGTGATGAAAACCTGTTTCGGTTTGGCGTATGCGTTGATGGTCCGCAGGGTTTCGATCGCGGCCTGGCGCACGTCGGGCGCAAGCGTGCCCTGGTTGACCATCACGCGGGGACAGCCGAGGAGGACGGCATAGTCGACCCACTTATTGGTCATATCGATGGTCTCCTGGCGGACCACCGGATCGGGCGCGGAGATATTGTGGGGACCGAATTCCACATTGATCTGGTTCATCGAGGATTTGGCCTTCTGGAGCCGGTTTCGAAATTGCTCCAGATAGCCGGACTCGGTGGACGCGAAATGCGAATGCTGCATTTCGACGTGATGGACGCCGTAGCGCTCGGCGATCATGCCGGGAAGGTCCATGATCTCGAGGGTGCGTTTCGGATCGTCGGGATGCGCGGCGCTTTTGATCACCGGACTGAAACAGAGGCTCATGATCGCGATGCGGTCCAGCGTGGCCCGACCGGGCTGCTGCGCCCGGATTCCGCCGGCGACGGCGGCACTGGCGGACGCGATCAGAAACTCCCGGCGCCGGATCATGCCGCGTGATTCCCGGACTCGGTGGCAAACGGCAGAAAGACTTGAAATGAAGTCCTCCCCGGCTTCGAGTCGACGCGAACGTGGCCGCGGTGCTGGCGAACGATCCGATAGACCGTGTCGAGCCCCAGTCCCGTTCCTTCGCCGACCGCCTTGGTGGTAAAGAACGGCTCGAAGATGCGATCGCGAATCTGGGGCGGAATTCCCGGACCGCTGTCCCGAATCTCGACCAGAACGCCGCCGAACTCGGCGTGGGTCCGCACCAGCAACTCGCCGTGCCCTTCCATCGCGTCGATCGCGTTATCGATGAGGTTGGTCCAGACCTGGTTGAGCTCGCTGCCGCGCGCGCAGATGCGGGGAACGGAGCGATCGTATTCCCGCACGACGTCGACGCCGTGCTTCAAGCGGTAATGCAGCATGATCAGCGTATTCTCCAGCCCGTCGTGAACGTCGATCTCCTGCTCCGGGGACTGGTCCATATAAGAATACTGCTTGATGGCGTGTACCAGGTCGGCAATGCGGGAAGTGCCGCTCTCAATCTGCTCCACCAGGCGGCTGAGCGTGAACGAGGCGGTGAGGCGGGTGATGGCGCCGGCGAGCGCGTCGCCATCGAATCGCGCGGCCAGGGCTTGCAAGGATTCCAGGTCGCAGCCGGCATCCACGAGATCGGGAGCCAACTGGCGCGCCCGGGGAACGCTCCGGCTCTCCAGCCAGTCGCCGATCGCCTCTTCGCGATCGCTGCGCTCGATGGAATCGAGCGCGGCGGGCGGATGATCCTTCGACCAGTCGCACTCGGTCCTGGCCAGGAAGATCCGGTCCTCGGGCGGCAGGTCGCGCTTATCGAGGCCGAGACTGGCAGTGCGAAGCGCGGCCACGACCTGCCGCAGGTTGACGGCGGCGTTGCGCACCGCGGCAGCGGGGTTGTTCAGCTCGTGGGCGATGCCCGCGGACAGCTTTCCCAAGGCTGTGAGCTTTTCCCGTTGCTGGTCGGCCCTGGTGGTCTCGCGGATGCGATCGGCCAGCACGCCGACCAGCCTTTGCCCCAATTGCGGCATGCGCTCCAGCAGCTCCGCGAAGTACGTCGCGGCGAGCGAAGCGATGGTGGCGCGCGACATGGCTCGAATGGTCAGAGGGATGTGTGTCAGGCGCGAATAGGGCAGCATGCCCGTCACTTCGGGAGCTCGCGCCGAGTACGTGCGGCCATCTCCGGTCGCCTGTTCGCGCTGGCCCCGGGTTTCGCCCTCGAGGATTACGAACATGCGGTCGGCCGGAGAACCTTCCGGGACGATGATATCGCCGGGGTTGTAGTGGGCCAGCTCCATGCGGGCCGCGAGCCACGCCAGATTTTCCCCGGAAAGATCGGCGAAGACGGGAACGGTCCTGAGCTGTTGCGCGAGACCGGTTGTGGCAACGGAGGTTTCCATATCAGACCTTGGCGAGATGGGCATGCACGAACTGGATGGCGATGGAGCCTTCGCCGACACCGGAGGCCACGCGTTTGACGGATCCGTGCCGGACGTCGCCGACGGCGAAAACACCGGGGACGCTGGTCTCGAGCAGGAACGGATCGCGATCGAGGGTCCAACCGGCGGGGCGTTTGCCTTGCCGGATCAGATCGGGGCCGGTCAGGATGAATCCGTGGTCGTCGCGTTCGACAAACCCATCGAGCCAATCGGTGCGCGGCGCGGCGCCGATAAATACGAACAGGGAGGTGGCAGGCACGCGGTTGACGGATCCGGAGCGGGCGCAGGAAATCGAGATGGCTTCCAGCTTATCTTCGCCGTGCACCGCGACCACGTGAGTGCCGCACTCGACCCGGATATTGGGTGTCTGTGCGATGTCGTTGATGAGGTACTGGGACATGGTGGCGGCCAGGCTTTCGCCGCGAACCAGCATAACGACGTTTTTGGCGTAGCGCGCGAAATTGATCGCGGCCTGCCCCGCCGAATTCGCGCCACCCACGACGTAGACGTCTTCCTCGCGGCAGGAGAGGGCCTCCGTCGAGCCGGCTCCATAATATACTCCGGCGCCCTGCAGGCGTTCGATGCCGGGGACGTCCAGCTTGCGCCACTGCACGCCGCTGGCGATCACCATGGCATGGCACGACAGCTCGCCGCCATCGGCCAGGGTGAGGTTGCGGTAGGGACCCTCGGTTCTGGCCTTGACCACCTCTTGCGGAGCGAGGATTTCGGCGCCGAAACGGCGGGCCTGGGCGACGGCCCTGCGGGCGAGATCGTTTCCGCTGAGGCCGGACGGGAAACCGAGGTAGTTCTCGATGCGGGAGCTGAGCCCGGCCTGGCCGCCCGGGGCCTCGCGCTCCACGATCACAGTTTTCAGTCCCTCGGAAGCGCCGTAGACAGCGGCGGCCAATCCGGCGGGTCCGCCACCGATGATCGCCAGATCGAAGAAGCTGGTGTCCGAGTGGGTTCGCAGGCCGAGGCGGTCCGCCAGCTCGGCGTGGGTCGGGTCGGCAAGGGCCGTGCCGCCGGCGAGAAGCACCACGGGCAGTTTGTCGAGCTGGTCGCGGACGCTTTCGATGGTGCGCGCGGCCTCGGGGTCGCGGTCGGCGCTTTCGACATCCAGCCATTGGTAGGGAATCTGATTGCGGGCCAGGAACTCGCGGACTTCATAGCAGCGGCGCGACCATCGTGTCCCGATGACCCGGACGCCTTCGAACGGAGCGCGGTAGGATGCCGACCATTGATCGAGCAGATCGTCCAGCACCGGATACAGGTTGCGATCCGGCGGATCCCAGGGTTTCAGCAGGTAGTGATCGAGCTTGACCACGTTGATCGCGCCGATGGCGGCTTCGGTATCGGCGTAAGCGGTCAGGAGCACGCGGCGCACGTCGGGAAACTGGCGTATGGCGGCGGTCAGGAACTCGATGCCGTTCATATGGGGCATCCGGTGATCGGCGATCAGCAGGGCTACGGGCTCGGCGCGCTGGGACAGGCGAGTGAGGATCTTGAGCGCACCGGGTCCGGAATCGGCAGACATGACGCGGTAGCGGTCGCTGTACTGATTCCTCAGGTCGCGCTCGACGGCCCGCAGCACATCGGGGTCGTCATCCACGGCAAGCATGACTGGTCTGGGCATTAACTCTTCGCGCCCTCCAGAACGCGATACCTGTTACACAGATGCCAGAGCCTGTTCCTCGGTATCGACGATTTGGAAAACGCGGTTGACGTGGGTGAGATGGAACACCTCCCGAACCGCCGGGCTCAGCCCGAACAGGACGAACTCCGTGCGCAGGCGCTGCGCGTTTTTGAACACCTCGATCAGGGTAGCGATACCGGAGCTGTCGATACGGCGCAGGGCTTGCAGGTTCACGACCAGCCTGGAGGTGCGTCCCAGCAAATCCAGGAGGGCCCTGCGAACGCCGGGCGAAGAGCCGAGGTCGACTTCTCCCCCGAGATCGACCACCCGCGCCGTGCCGGACTCGCGAATCGAGATGGTCATGCGGGTCTCCGGTGCTGGTGGTGGAGAGCAACCACCGTCTCGTCGTCTTCTGCCGGTACGGAGCCGCGAAAACGCGCCAGGGCGGCGAGGAATGCCTCGCCCGCGGCAGATGCCGAATCGGTCGGCAGGCGGCGCGCCATCTCGAGCAGGCCGGCAAGCCCGAACTGCTCGCCGCGATCGTCGCGGGATTCGGTGACGCCGTCGGTGTACAGCAGAAGCAGGTCATCTGGATCGAACTGCACGGCGGTCTGGGTGTAAACCGTGCCTGGAATTACGCCGAGCGGCAGGTCTGCGATCTCCTTGGAGTAGGGCGTCGTGTCCTGCAGGAAGGTCCAGTCCCTGAGTCCTGCGTGGTACCAAAGCGGCGGCAGATGGCCGGCGTTGGTAAACAGAAGCTCGCCGCTTTCGGCGTAGTGGCTCATCAGGAATGCCGTGGCGAACGTGCTGCCGGTCCAGCTTCCGAGCAGGGTGGTATTCAGCCGGCGGATCAAGTCCGACTGGTCCCAATCGTCGGCATATTCCTGCAGGGCATCACGTAGCATCTCGGCCGCCCCGCTGATGCCTTCGCCGTGGCCCGCTACGTCGGCAATGGTCACGCGCGAGATCGATCCGTTGCTGCAAGTGGATAAATAATAGAGATCTCCGCCGCTGGTGGCGGGATGCAGGGGGCGGCAGGACACCCAGGCGTCCAAGCCCGGCAATTCGGCGCGGTACAGAGCGGCGCCGTTGCCACCGTACAGTTCTAGGCAGGCCAGTCGAAATACCTCACCCCCGAACTCCGAAACCCCTCTTTTCGGCGGCATGCCTAGTGGACTGCCCCAGATGCTTGTGAGATTCACCTATTTTCAATACGCGAAAGGTGGAGATGTTTGGATCGGAAAACTGCCTTCGGGACGAATCCCGATGGTGAGAAATGTTACCGCCCGGAACCGGGCGGAGCGCGGGCAGCGGAGACAGCCGGCGCACGGGCCGGTTCCCGGCAGGCGGCACTCTGCTACTCTTGTCGCATGCCGCGCCTTGCCTGCGCATTCTTCCTGATTGCGAGATGTGCCGCCGCCCAGGAGCCTCCGGTCCATTGGACGCCGGTGGCGAGTCCCAAAATCGAGGTTGCCGGCCTGCCGTGGTTTCAGGAGAACCACGGCGAGTTCTGGCGTTTGCCCGCGCGCTCGCAGGATGGGTTTCCGCGAGAGGTCTGGAACCTGTCGCAGGACCCCGCCGGCGGGCGAATCCGCTTCCGCAGCGACTCTTCCACGGTGGCTGTTCGGCTCGAATGGCCGCACCCGCCGGGAATGCGCAATATGCACTTCTTCGGGCAAAGCGGCGTCGACCTGTACATCGGCAACACCTACTGGGGCACCGCCGTGCCGGATAAGGATGCCGCACCGGGCAAGGTTTACGAGCACGTTTATTTCAAGGGTCAGCCGCGCGCGATGCGCGACATCACCATCTACCTTCCGCTTTACAGCCCGGCCAAGGTACTGACGATCGGCCTCGACCAGGATGCCACCATCGAATCGGCCAAGCCTTACGCTCTGGCGGCACCGGTGGTCTTTTATGGCACATCGATCACCCAGGGCGGCTGTGCAAGCCGACCGGGGATGAGCTACGAGGCCATCCTGGGGCGTGAGCTAAACCTGAACCACGTCAATCTGGGCTTCTCGGGCAACGGCAAGGGCGAGGCGGTGGTGGCGCGAGCGGTGGCCGAGATCGATGCCGCCGCTTTCGTGCTGGACTTTGCGCAGAACAACAGCGACGTGGATTCGTTGGCCCAGGTGTACGATCCGTTTATCGGCGTCTTGCGGCAGCGCCATCCCCAGACGCCGATTGTCTCGATCACCCCCATCTATGCGGCCAGCGAGTCCACGGGAAGCCAGCGCAACGAGCAGATGCGCGCTTTGATCCGCAAGGTGGTGAGCCGGCGTATCGCCGCGGGCGATGCGAACCTGCAACTGGTGGAGGGCACCGATCTGCTGGGTCCTTCGCGGGTGGACGGCCTGGTTGACGGCACGCATCCCAACGACCTCGGCTTCCAATGGATGGCGGATGGGCTGGGGGAACGGCTGCGGAAGGTGCTCGGGCTCTAAATGGCCGGCCAGGCAGCATGAACTCTCCCGGCCCCCGCAGCCGTATACTGAAATTTCACCCATGACCCTCTCCCGCCGTGACCTTCTCTGGAGCAGTCTCGCCCTGCCCGCGTTTGCCGCCAAACCTGGGGGAGAGCAGCCCAACATCGTGCTCCTCCTTGCCGACGGCGTCGGCGCCTGGATGCTTCCGTGTTACGGCAACAAGGAGACTCAGGTTCCCCACATCGACCGCCTGGCGGCCACCGGGACGCGCTTTTTCAACCACTACGCAGCCGCACCGGTTCCGGTTGCCGGGCGCACCGCGCTGTTGACCGGGCGCTTCTCCGGCGATGCCACGCTGGACAAGTTTCTGCCCGCCGCGGGGTACGCGTGCCAGACCGTCACGGGAGGCGCGGCAGCCGTGAAATTCATCGAGACCCAGTCCTCCGACAAGCCATTCTGCCTGGTGGCGGGCTTTGCGCCGTACCAATCGACACCCGACGCCAGATACCTGGCACCCTACGCGAAGGCGACGTTCGATACCTTCGCCCAGGAGCCGCCCGCGAAGAACGCCGCCCGGAATCGGGAGAGGCTGGGTCCCGCCCTGCTCGAGAACCTTCGCAAAGCGGCCGCCGCCACCACGGCGTTGGACGACGAGATCGGCGCCATCTCGGCCGCGCTGGCGCAGAAGAGAATCGCCGAGCACACCCTGATCATCTTCACCGCGCCCAGCGGATCGCTCTTCGGAGCGCACGGTCTTTGGGGAGACGGCGAAGCATCCAGCCCGATCAATATGTACGACGAGGTGGTGAACACGCCCATGATCTGGAGCTGGCCGGGACGGGTGCCTCCGATGGCCCTGCGGCCCGAGATGATCAGCGCTCTCGACCTGGTGCCGACGCTGTGCGTCCTTACCGGCGCAGATCTACCGGCGCGCGATCTCACGGGGCGCAGCTATATGTCTCTGGCATCCGGCCAGCCGCTGCCCAAAAAGCAGCCGTGGAAGACTACCGTGGTGGCGCGCTACGGCAACACCGCGATGGCGCGCGTGGATCGTTACAAGCTGATCGTGAGGGATGGAGGGAAGGGGCCGGGAGAGCTTTACGACGACAAACAGGATCCGCATGAGCGGGTCAACCAATACGACAATCCGCAGTTCGTAACGGTCAAGACCTCGCTCCGCGCGGCGCTGGGTTAGACGGGGCAGGCCGGCAACCTGCCCCACGAGGGCATGGCAGCCCGCTTACTTTTTCGGGGTGTAGCCGTCGAGCGAGTGGTTGTGGTCCTTATAATAGTTCCCGGCGTCGTTCAGGTTCTTGATCATGGCCGGGTTCTTGCCGTCTTTAGTGCCCTGCTCGATCTTGGCGTGGCAGAACGTGCAGCTCTTCTTCTCCTTCTTTGCATAGTCCGGCGTGCCGTAGCTTGCCGTGGTGCAAATCAGGAATCCGGCGGTCAGAATGCTGGCGGGCAGGAACAACTTCAATGCGCGCATCGTGTGTTTGTCTCCTACAGGACGTCCCGGACAGGCAGACATCCGAGATCTCATTATCCTGGAATTTCATTATATTCGGAATGCGGGAATATGCAACGGCATGAGCTGATTTTCAAGGACTTGGTGTTGAAACATCCTACAGGTTGGCATCCGGCTCGAGACTTCGCCAGAGATACCAGCTTGCGACGGAGCAATACGGCCGCCATTTCCCGGCCATCTTTTCCATCTCGTCCGGGGTTGGCAACTCATCGAGGCCGTAGGCTTTGCGGATGGCGTTGCGAATACCCAGGTCACCCGTAGGCAGGACGTCGTTGCGCCGGAGGGCGAAGATGAGAAACATGTGCACGGTCCAGACGCCGATGCCGCGAACCTGCGTGAGGCGCTGGATGACTTCGTGGTCGGGCAGCGCGAGCAGGTCCTCGAAGGCCACCCGGCGGTCGCGTGTGTGGCGGGCCAGGTCGCGGATGTAGGCCGTCTTCTGCTTGGACAGTCCGAGCCTGCGCATGCGGTCGGGGCGCAGTTTGAGCACATCCTCCGGCTGCATCCGGCCCTTGACTCCCTGCAGCAGACGACCATAGATCACGTTGGCGACCTTGCCGGAGAGTTGCTGGAAGACGATGGCCTTGACGAGGGTCTCGAAATTCGGTTCACGAAACCGTATCTGGTACTCCCCTACCCGTTCGATAATGGCGGAGAGAACCGGATCGTTGCGGCGAAGGTGATGAATTGCTTCCTGCATAGTGAAACAATGGACACGGGGGATACGTCCCCCATTTTACCGGGATGCGAATACTAACAGCTCTCACCGCGGGCACCCTGCTCCTGGCACAGGACCAGTTGCCCACCCTCAAAGTCGATGTCGACGTGGTCAGCATACTGGCCAGTGTCCGCGACAAGAAGAACGCCCTGATTCCCAACCTCGAGAAGAACGACTTCACCGTGCTGGAGGATGGGAAGGCGCAGACCATCAAATATTTCACCAGGGAAACCGACCTGCCGCTTACGATCGGCCTGCTGATCGACGTGAGCCGCAGCCAGGAGAACCTGATCGACATCGAGCGGCGTGCCGCCGCGCAGTTCTTTTCGTCGGTACTGCGTAAGAAGGACATGGCCTTCCTGATCAGCTTCGGGGAGGAATGCGAGCTACTGCAGGATTACACGGGCAGCGTTCGCCTGCTGACGGACGGAATGAACCAGCTTCGGGTCTCCGGTGGAGTGGGCGGGTTGCATCCGGGACCGGTGCCGACGGTGGGTCAGCCGCGGGGCACGGTGCTGTTCGACGCCATCTACCTGGCAGCCACCGAGAAACTGAAGAGCGAAGTGGGCCGCAAGGTGATCGTGGTGATTACGGACGGGGTGGACCAGGGCAGCCGCCTGAACCGGAACCAAGCTATCGAGGCGGCGCAGAAATCCGACGCGGTGATCTATTCGATCGACTACGAGGACCCGCGGTTTCACGGGATGTTCGGCCCCTCGGGCGAAGGCGACCTGAAGAAGATGAGCGACGAGACCGGGGGCCACGTGTACCGGGTCGACCGCAAGACCACACTCGAGCAGGTGTTCAAGGAACTCCAGGACGAGATGCGCAGCCAGTACTCGATCGGCTACACGCCGATCAACGACGCCAAGGACGGCAGCTACCGGCACCTGGAGATTCGCACGTCGAATAAGGACCTGAAGGTGCAGGCACGCAAGGGGTACTACGCGGTGAAGCAGTAGGGGATGGCCTGGACCGGCTGAAGCCGGTCCCACAACTGCAACATCATTTGGCGCGGCGCTCGAAGTACATGGCGAGGGCATCCTTCAGGGGGGGCATCGGTTTCAAGCCCGCGCGTTCCATTTTTCCGTTGGAGAGCGCCGAATAGCGGGGGCGGCGCGCCGGCGTGCGATACTCGCGCTCGTTGGTGGCGACCAGCCTGGCCTGAACTCCGGCGGCCTCGAAAATCAGGCGGGCAAACTCGAACCACGAAATCGGGAATCCGCCGCCGACGTGGAAGATGCCCGAAAGGCCCGCCTCCACCAGGTCGAGGGTCCTGGCGGCCAGCAGCGGTGCGAACGTGGGTGAGGCCACGTGGTCCTCCACCACGCGGATCGGGTTGGATGCCGCCGCCAGCCGCAGCATGAGCTCGACGAAATTTCCGCGGGCGGTTCCCAGGCCGCCCGGGCCGAAGACTCCCGATGTCCGCACCACCAGCGCGCTGTCCAGGTATGCCCGGGCATAGAGCTCACCGGCCAGCTTGGACACCGCGTAGGCGCCCAGGGGCCGCGGCATATCTTCCTCGACGTAGGGCTGCCGCGCCTGTCCATCGAAGACGTAATCGGTGGAGAAGTGGACCAGCTGCGCATCCACGCCCCGGCACCCCAGGGCGAGATTGCGTACCGCCAGCGCGTTGACCAGGAAGGCAGCTTGCGGCTCCTTTTCCGCCACATCCACCTGGTTATAGGCGGCTGCATTGAAAACCACTTCGGCGTCGTAGCCGGCAAGCGCGCGCTCCACCGCCGCCGGATCCGTGATATCGACCTGCGACCGGTCCCATGCCATGACGGCGTACCGCCGTTCCTTTAGCTCGCGCACCAGCTCGATCCCGAGCTGTCCCGCGGCCCCGAAGACCACCGCCCGCCGATTCATAGAAGAATTACGATAGCGCATCGCGAGGGTACTAGCTCTAACGTTTCGCAACTCCTCCTCATCGTGGGTGTCACAAAACTGTTGAC
>DATJYW010000088.1:0-2733 GCA_035499435.1 Candidatus Acidiferrales bacterium
GCTGAAAAGCAAACCGGATTCAGCCGCAATCCCGCGCCATCGTTGGTCCAGCATTTCGATGAGTCCGATACGAACACGGGCTGCGAGAGCCCGCCGGGCGGCACTCCTGTTTTTTTCAGAGAGCAGTTCCGACAGCAGGACGGACACGGAGCATTGATCGCCTGGCGCGAGGTAGCCATGCGAGAAGCCAAGCCGCACAATATCCTCGGCCAGTACGAAACAGATGAATTCCGACATCTCGGTGGTCTTCGTGAGTACGCCGCGTTGTTCGAAAAAGTTCTTCACCGGACCATCGACAAAGATTCGGTTGACGCCGCCGAAGAGCAGCACCCGCGGAGTACGTTCGACGCGCGCAGACAATGGCACGCTCGCTAGCCTCTTCACGGTACGACGCAGTTCGCGCTCGGTGGCCATGATGCCGCCCTGGCTCGCTGCAATGAGGCTCCTTTCCAGCTCGTCCATAAGCGTGAGGGCTCCGGCGGGTCCCGTGGCGAGGCAGCGAAGAGTGGAGCGGATCTCTGTGACGATATCGCTCAAGACGTACGCGGCGACTTTCATGGCGCCCAGTTTGTCGCCTTTGCCCAGATAGTTGTTCTTAGCTGTGGGCCACGCCACAACAGCATTCGGTTCGCCCAGGCGTTCGAAGATGATGGGCGCCGCATCGTACCAGCCTCCGATCTGGCACGGGCCCTCCTGGTCCAGAAGCTGAAATACGGTCACTTCGCCGGGTGCGCGATTCTCCAGATATTTCACCGCCT
Source organism: Candidatus Acidiferrales bacterium (assembly GCA_035499435.1). Lineage (GTDB taxonomy): Bacteria > Acidobacteriota > Terriglobia > Bryobacterales > Bryobacteraceae > Solibacter. The sequence goes on from DATJYW010000088.1 coordinate 759, forward strand.
TACCGACCATGGCCATGAAAGGAAGACATTCGCGCCCAGAGCACACGCGTTTCGCGTATTGAAGCGTCTCGGCGTTGGTATTCGGCAAGAACGCCGTTCTCCACCCGATGGACGCGTAAAAGCCAGCAAAGATGTCGGATACGAATTGGGGACCATCGGCCAGAGATACGTGGACGACTTGCGGATCATCGAGTTCCAGCCGCCGTCCGCCTCCGGTCACTACGAAGGCGCCCGTGCCGTTCTGTTCCAGACGGGCCGGGTTGACGCGCCTTTCTGTCAGGACGGGCGGCAGGCGTGGGCGACTTCGATTTGCTTCGATGATGTCCAAGAACGCGCCGATGCGGGTTTCGACGCCGGCATGCGCGGTGTGGGAATCGATCTCCAGGAAGCAGAACGGCTGACCGGCCAATTCGCGGCGGAGCCGGTGGTGGGTGATCGCATCCGGACCGCAAGAGAAGCACGAGATATCACAGATGTATCGGTCACTGTGTCGCTTAGCGTATTCAACGGCAGCCATCACCTGCTGCGTGTAATGCCAGACGTTACGTTCGTTCCGCGGGCTCTCCTCCGACAGAGCATCGCCCGGTATGACGGTGAAGCCGCGTGTAGCGATCTTGCGCGGTACGGAGAGATTTACCTCCGACGCATAGGCGACGTAGGGCCGGCCGGTGAAAATGACTGCGGGCCCTTTGATCTCGCTGAGGGCTTTACGTATCGCTTCTCTGTAGCATTGCTCAAAAGCGTTCTGATGCGCTATTGCGGCCGACCAGCATTCGGCCGCTTGGCCAGGAGAAACGCCTAGTCTTGCGCCAAGGTTTGCGATCTCTCGCGCAGTGACGGCTGCCAATCCTGGAACAAGGCCCATCTCCGGCGTGAGAATTCGATCGGCGGCAGATTCGAAGAACGTCGCAATCACACCCGGCAGGTCCTGCGTGATCGGGCAGAGATAACCATGAGGGTCGTCCGCTGCGCTCGGAAACTCCCGCAGGTAGGGGAGGAACACGAAATCCACCTCTTGTGAGAGTAGGTCGTCCACAGCGGCGTGCAGCAATTCAGCGGGGTAACACATCGGAGCCGAAGTTCGGCGGGAACCATACCCGCTTCGCGAAAGCACGACCTCGTAGCCGAGTCCGCTCAGGAATTGTGCGTACAGCGGGTACAGTTCATAAGTGGTGAGGGCGAGCGGCAGTCCGATTCGCCCTCGGGGATGGCTGGGCGGCGCCGCGGCAAAGGTTGCGAACATCATGTCCTGTCGAAGGGCAACTAAGTCGCGACCTTCCCGATGACGGAGCGATTTTGGCCGGCGCGCCATTTCCCATTTCGAGCATAGGCCGCCGAACGGGACCGTCCGCTCACCCAGCGCAAACCTCTGAATCTCGCACCGGTTCTCGCAAGCGGCGCAGGTAAACGGCGCCTTGGCCCGAGCCCGCAGCCTGCCGAAGGAGGCAAGATCTCGTTCCCATGCCGGAACGGTCCCGGACGACAGAAGGTCGCGGACCATGCGTGCCGCGCCGTCGCAACCCATCAGTTCCGGATTTGGCGGAACCATCACGTTAACGCCGGTAAGCGCCGCGACCGCGGGGGCTATAGCAGGATTCAGCGCAACCCCGCCCTGAAGCACCACCATGCGGCCAATCTGGCGCGCGCCCACCACGCGCGATAAATAGTTTTCAACAATCGCGTAGACCAAGCCCGCGAGAACATCCGCCGAGGGAACTCCCTGCTGGAGCGCAGAGCGCACCTCGGAGTTGATGAATGCAGCGCACCGTTCGCCGAATGCGATTGGACTCGCACTGCTCAAAGCCAGCGGACCGACTTGTCCGACCGGAACCTGCATATCCGAGGACGCCGCTTCCTCAAGAAAGCTCCCAGTCCCGGCGGAACAGCCATCGTTCATGGAGTAGTCCACAGGGATGCCGTCCTGAAGCGCCACGAACTTTGCATCCTGCCCACCGATCTCGAACAGCGTGTCCAC
>DATJYW010000089.1:0-2358 GCA_035499435.1 Candidatus Acidiferrales bacterium
TCCGCCCGGAGTTGGGCCGGACCTTCGAGCCAAGCGACTACACTTCCGGCAATAGCCGCCTTGCCGTATTGAGCCACGTGCTGTGGGAAACCCGGTTTGGCGGCGATCCCGGCATTGTCGGCAAGACCATAATGCTGGACAACGCGGCCCACACTGTTCTCGGTGTAATGCCTCGAGGCTTCTACCCCACCCGTTGGGAAGATGCGTATTTGTGGCTGCCCCTGACTATGGACCCCGCTGTGAAGCAGAGCCGCGTTTTGTGGAAGCTGTTTACATTCGCTCGTCTCAAGCCTGGCATCACCTTCGACCAGGCTCAACGTGAGATGGAGGTCATTTCGGATCGGCTCACGGCTGCCTATCCCGAGAACTACGACAACATGACCGCCGTTCTGACGCCTGTGGCCGGCTACCTGTTCAGCCAGTATGAAAAATTGTTCTACACCCTCCTGGGCGCGGTCGGCCTGGTCTTGCTGATCGCTTGCGCGGATGTCGCCGCTTTGCTCCTCGCCAGATCCACAGAGCGGCACCGTGAGCTTGCGGTGCGCGCGGCGCTGGGGGCATCGCGCGGGCGGCTGGTCTGGTTGGTGCTGACGGAGAGCCTTATTCTTTCGCTTGGGGGAGCCGCGCTCGGGACCGCACTCGCGTTTGGCTTTGTCCGCCCGGTCACCTCCCTGCTGCCCGCGGCGAGCCGCGTCCCGCGCATTGCAGAGGTAGCCCTCGACTGGCATGTGCTGGCCTTCACGCTCGGGATTTCTTTGCTGGCGGGTTTGCTGTTTGGAATATTGCCGGCTCTGCGGGCATCCCGCCCCAATCTGAATGAAAGCCTGAAAGAGGCGGGCAGATCGGGGTCCGCTGGAGCGGCGGCCAAGCGCGCCGGCGACATCCTCATCGTCGGCGAGGTCGCCGTTTCGCTCGTGTTGCTGGCCGGCGCGGGGCTGCTCATTCGCAGCTTCGTCCAACTTTTGCGGACCGATCCGGGCTTCAATCCCGACAGGGTGCTGGCGCTCTCGTTCGGCGTGCCAACCCATCGCTACGGCAAGTATGAAACGGGCGGCCTCAACTCCACCCGCGCTCGGCTGTTCGCCGATATCGAGCGCCGCATGCTTGCCGTGCCTGGAGTGAGAAGCGCCGCCGTGACCGGCCTGCTGCCGCTTCGTCATGGCCCCAACCCCTGGGCCATGCACATCGAGGGAAAGCCCGCCCCGCCACCTAATAGGAACGCATACGGAGGAGCCGCGCGAAATAAGACGACAGGTCTCTACAATCACGGCGACGTCTCCATCGAGCGGGTGACGCCGGGCTATTTCAAGACATTCGGGATTCCGCTGGTCCGGGGCAGGTATTTCGACGTGCGGGATGACGCGAACGCGCCGAAAGTGGCGCTGGTCAACGAGACCGTCGCACGCAGATATTTCGGCGCCGACGACCCGATCGGCAGAACCATCATCATCGACATGACCAGCTATTTTCCGCGCATGACCGTCGTTGGGGTGGTCGCCGACAGCCGCTTGAATGCGCTCGATAAAGAGGCCTACCCCGAGGTCTTCTGGCCCATGGCACAGTTGCCCAGCGCGGGCGGCTGGGTAACTCTCCGGACTGCGGCGGACCCGGTTGGACTGGCAAGAGCGGCTCAGGCAGCCATGCGCGAGTTGGATCCCGATATCGCGATCGGCGAAGTGACCACCATGAAGGATGTGCTGCAAGGCTCCCTGTGGCGACAGCGGTTAACGGCGGTGCTGCTGGCCACGTTCGCGGGTCTGTCGCTGGCGCTTGCGGCGGCCGGTATCTATGGCGTGTTTTCGTACCTGGTGAATCGCCGGACGAAAGAACTCGGTGTGCGCGTAGCACTGGGCGCGAGCAAGGCGCAGATCCTATCGCTCGTGCTGGGTTCCTCGTTGAAACTGGCCGTCTTGGGCATCGGGATCGGAACTGCGGGCGCCTTCATGGCCGGCCGCCTGATGTCGTCCTGGCTTTATGGCGTGCAGGCGAACGACGCTTTGACATTCGCTAGTGTGGCAGTTCTGCTCTTGTTGATTGCGCTCGCCGCATGTTACATCCCGGCAGCACGCGCCACGCGTGTCGATCCGGTCATTGCGCTGCGAGATCATTAGACTTGGTCGAGTGTTTGGTTAGCAATCCACTTTCAGTTCTAGAAATGACTTCGCTAATCCCCAGCCTTTCACAAGCCCTCCGCGGTTTACGGCGGAGACCGGCGATCTCGCTTATTGTGATCTTCACCATGGCGGTCGGGATCGGCGCCAACACCGCCATTCTCAGCCTGGTGTATGCGACCTTGCTCCGCCCGTTCCCTTACCCTGATGCGGACCGAATCGTACGCATCCGGACAGCAGGCACGAA
>DATJYW010000090.1:0-2297 GCA_035499435.1 Candidatus Acidiferrales bacterium
TGGCCGGCCTGGTGATGACAGCCATGCTCGTGCCCGTGGGCATCGCGTACGCCGAGGCATCCGGACTGCCGGGTATCAACGGCCTGTACGCAACCATCGTGCCGCTGCTGGCGTACGCCGTGTTCGGGCCGAGCCGCATTCTGGTGCTGGGACCGGATTCGGCGCTGGCGGCGGTGATCCTCACAGTGGTGCTGCCGCTTTCGGGAGGCGATCCGCAACGCGCGGTCGCGGTGGCCTCAGCGATGGCGGTTGTATCGGGCATCGTGTGTGTAGCAATGGGCGTCGCGCGTCTGGGCTTCATCACCGACTTGCTCTCCAAGCCGATCCGCTACGGGTATATGAACGGCATCGCGCTCACGGTGCTGCTGAGCCAGGTGCCGAAGCTGCTCGGATTTTCGGCGAGTGCGAACGGACCGCTGCGCCTGGTGTGGGGTATCGTCAACAAAGTGCTCGCCGGAAGCACAAACGTGGCGGCGCTCGCGATCGGCGCCGGTACGCTTGCTCTGATACTGCTGCTCAAGCGCTGGCCGCGCCTCCCGGGCATTCTGATCGCCGTGATTGGCGCCACCGTCGTGGTCGGGGTCTTTGATCTTGCGAAGCGTGCTGGAGTGTCGGCGCTCGGGCCTCTTCCACAGGGATTGCCATTGCCGCGCCTTCCCCTTGTGGGCTTCGACGACCTTGTACCGATCATCACAGGCGGCCTCGCGGTGGCCCTGGTTTCCTTCGCGGACACGAGCGTGCTTTCTCGAACCTATGCGGCGCGTCTGGGTACTCCAGTGGACCCGAACCAGGAGATGGTGGGCCTGGGCGCCGCCAACCTTGCCGCCGCGTTCTTTCAGGGCTTTCCGATCAGCAGCAGCTCATCGCGAACGCCGGTGGCCGAGGCGGGGGGCGCCAAGACGCAGTTGACGGGGGTGGTGGGCGCACTCGCCATCGCGCTGCTGCTGGTCCTGGCGCCCGCACTGCTCCAGCATCTGCCGCATACCGCCCTGGCTGCCGTGGTGATCGCCTCGGCCATCGGCCTGATCGAAGTGTCGGACCTGCGCCGCATCTATCGTATCCAGCGCTGGGAGTTCTGGCTTTCCATGACGTGCTTCGCGGGCGTGGCGGTGCTCGGCGCCATTCCGGGCATTGCGCTGGCAATCGGGATTGCCGTGATTGAGTTCCTGTGGGATGGCTGGCGCCCGCATTCGGCCGTGCTGGGGCGCGTTCAGGGTGTCAGGGGCTTTCACGACATCACCCGGTATCCGGAGGCGCGGTTGATCCCGGGACTCGTATTGTTCCGTTGGGATGCACCGCTTTTCTTTGCGAACTGCGAGCTGTTCCACGAACGCGTTCTGGACGCGGTTGCGAACTCACCGACGCCGGTCCGCTGGCTGGTGGTGGCGGCGGAGCCGGTGACCAGTGTCGACGTGACCGCAGCCGATGCCGTGAGCGAACTCAACGACACGCTGCACGCCGCCAGCATCGAGTTGTTTTTCGCGGAGATGAAGGATCCGGTGAAGGACAAGCTGAAGCGCTTCGGGCTGTTCACGCGCCTGGGCGAACGAACCTTCTTCGCAACGATCGACGAAGCGGTGAGCGCCTACCGCGCGGCCCATCCGGTCGAGTGGGTCGATTGGGAGGATCGCAGGTCGTAGCATCGGGTGCGAAGAGTTGGCCGATTAATGGGGAAGAACTGCGGCCGGGGCGCTACTCGTGACGAGGCAGGACCTGGCTGGCGGTGTAGCCCGGGGCTACGTATGCTGAGGCGCCTTCGCGATTCCAAGCGGCCAGGATCAGGTGGCCGTGCTGGGTGTGGTCGATGGTGCCCCAGGCGAGGCCCTTCAACGCGTTCACGCCATCGCGGCCCTTCAGCAGGAAGGCGCGGTCGGCCAGGCGGAGCATGTAGCCGTTGCGGATGTAAATGAGCTCGATGGGGCCGGTGGTGCGGAAGTAGGAAAGCGCGCGGAGATCGGACTGAACCGGCCGGACCGCAAACAGCCACTGGATGCCGCAAATCAGAATCCCGCTGGCCGCGCCGACTCCAGCGAAGATCATCAGGAAGAGGCGTTTATCTTCGGCGTTGTCTGAAACGAGCCAGAAAATGACTCCCAGCAGGAAGAACAAGCCGACCGCGCCGAAGGTGACCCACCACATCATTTTCTTTGCCCGGGCGATTTGCCGCTCAATCGCCGCGATCACTTCGGGCGTGATGGGGAGTTCGACGGTCGAAGCCGCGGCTGCCGGTGCGGAGGATGCTGTGCCGGAGCGAGCGCCGGGAGCGTCCTGGAGGATCCCGCGGCCGAAAGTGCGCA
>DATJYW010000091.1:0-15409 GCA_035499435.1 Candidatus Acidiferrales bacterium
TCGTTCAGCCGCGACGACGTCCCCGTTGCCGTCGGTCTGCTGGTTGACAACAGCCAGAGCATGATGAACAAGAGGACCGAGGTCGTGGCCGCGGCCAAAGCCTTTGTACGCGCGAGCCATCCCGGGGACGATATGTTCGTCCTGCACTTCAACGAGAACCTGACCTACGGCCTGCCCCGGAACCAGCCATTCACGGGGAATCGCGCCGAGTTGGACAAGGCACTCGACAGCCTTCGAGCAGACGGCAAGACAGCCCTTTACGATGCGATCTACGAGGGGCTGAGACACTTGCAGACGTCCAAGCTGACCAAGAAGGCCCTCATCGTTATCAGCGACGGCGGGGACAACATGAGCGTCCACAAATCAGCCGATGTCATCAGGGTCGCCGGTCTTTCCGGCGCGCTGTTCTACGGCATCGGGATCTATGATCCATCGGACGGTGATGCCAACCCCGGGGTAGTCAAGAAACTGGCGCAGGATACAGGCGGCGAGGCTTACTTTCCAAAGGGCGTCCAGGAAGTCAGCGGACTGTGTCAGACCATTGCGCGAGACCTGCGAAGCCAATATATGCTGTCCTACTCCCCGTCCAACGCCGACTACAACGGCAAGTTTCGCCGCATCGAAGTAAAGGTCAAGGACCCGCAGCACCGGAAACTGATTGTCCGTACGCGGACCGGCTACTACGGCACGGCTCCAAAGCCGGACGACGGGAGGAATTAATGCTGTCCAGGCGCATGTACATAAAGTCAATGGGGGCCATGCTCGCGGCATCTCCGCTTTCGGCCCTCGCACCGGAGACCGACTTCGGCGCCTATTCGGACGCCGAAAAAGAAAAGTTCATGCTCTCGGGCAAAATCATCTCCGCCCAGGACATCGGACACGGGGTCACTCATCCGGTGAAGGTGAAGCTGGAACTGGCCGGCGTCACTCATGACGCTGCCATCCAGATGATCGACAAGGAACTGCCCGATTTCTTCGCTACCGACGGAACACGGGCCCCTTCGCGGGATAGCTGGCGCTTCAACATAGCCGCCTACAAAATGGACCGCCTGCTCGGCATGAACATGGTCACTGTAGAGGTCCAGCGGGCATACCAGGGCAAACCGGCAGCGTTCTCCTGGTGGGTGGACAACGTCATGTTTGAGGAGGCCGAGCGGGTCAAAAAGGACATCGCCCCGCCCGATCCCGAGGCTTTCGATAAGCAGCGATGTATCTGCCGCGTCTTCGATGAACTGATCATCAACATCGACCGCAATCTGGCTAATCTCCTGATTACCAAGAGCTGGAAGCTGGCGATGATCGACCACTCCAGATCTTTCAACACCTATCACGGGATTCGCAATAAAGAGAATCTCACCCGCTGCAGTCGCAGCCTTCTCGAGGCCATGAAGAACCTCACCGCCGCCTCCGTCGATAAGGTGGAGAGTTCGTACCTGACGGCTCCCGAACGCGCCGCGGTGCTCGGCCGGCGGGACCGCATCGTCGAGTTTTTCCAGAATCGAATCAGGGAGAAGGGCGAGCAGAATGTTCTCTTCGGCTGAACCGGCGCGCCAGCCGCCGAGGGAGTGAACGGATGCGGATCACGCGGCGCTCGCTCCTGAGCGGCGGGATGTGCTCGCTCATCGCGGCCCAAACCTCTCAAGACGATTGGCAGGGCGCCGCGCGCGTGGTCGCGGTAGGAGACATCCACGGTGACTGCGATGCCCTGGTCGCCGTCCTCAAAATGGCGGGCGTGCTCGATGATTCGCAGCACTGGGTTGGAGGACGCACGCACCTGGTCCAGGTTGGCGACATCCCAGCCAGGGGACCCCAGACCCGCGAGGCATACGACCTTCTCATGCGGCTGGAACCCGAGGCATCGGGCGCGGGAGGCAGGCTCCATCCCCTCATCGGTAACCACGATGCCGGGAACATGTATGGCGACCTGCGAAATGTTCTCCCCGAGGAGTATGGCGAGTTCCGCGAGGCCGGCTCGGAGGAGCGGCTCGCGAAAGCGTTCGAGGAGGAGGTTGCATCGCTGCGTAAGGCGGGGCAGTTCCCCTCCCGTGCCGAGGACTTCGAATACTTCAAGAAAACGTGGTTCGAGCGGCATCCGCCCGGATTCGTCGAGCACCGCGCCGCCTTCGGCCCCACTGGAAAGTATGGATCCTGGATTCGAAAGAACAACGCGGTAATCCGCATCAACGACACCCTCTTCGTTCATGGCGGTATCTCACCGAAGTACGCCCGCACGCCGCGTTCGGTGATGAACGGCACCATCCGGCGGGAACTTCAGGATCCGTCCAAGCTGCCTCCCGGAATGACCACCGACACGCAAGGGCCGCTCTGGTACCGCGGCCTCGCGGAGGACCCGGAAAGCCCGCTGGAGGCTCACCTGCGTGCGGTTCTGCGGTTCCACGGGGTGAACCGCATTGTGATTGGGCATGCAGTCACCAGGACGGCGATCCTGCCCCGCTTCGGTGGGCGCGTAGTCAACATAGACTTAGGCCTGTCGCGATTCTACGGCCGCCCGCCCGCCTGCCTTGTACTGGAAGGAGGCGCGCCCGTCGTGCTGCACCGGGGCGTCAGAATCCCATTGCCCGGCGCAAAGCCCGGAGAATTCACCGAATACTGTCGCGCGGTCATCGCCGCGGATACAAAGCCGTCCCCTGTGGAGAAACTCCTGGAGGATGCAGGCAAGCGGCGGTGAGCGAGGAAGTCTGAGCCGGCTTTAATGACGCTCGTCCCGCCGGTGAGGAGATTTCGTAGATCGTAAGCGGGTTCCCCACCATCACAATACAGGATGCGTCCGGTTTTGGGAGGTTCAGTTGTTTTCCCAAGCGCGGGACGCATCATGACGCGTCCCAAGTGCCCGGTGGAATCGACGTGACAAATAAGCCAACCACGGCGGGTATTCGCCTGAGCCCCTCGCGCATGACTGCCGCGGTGTCGGCAACGGCCGCCATTTTGATCGCCCAGCAGGTGGGTTCGAATGCATGCCGCGACGGCCTGCTCCTCTCGACCTACCCGGTCACCGCTTTGCCCTACTTCGTCGCAGGCGCATCGCTCGTGGCGATCCCGGCGGCTCACACGTCCGGGCGCCTTCTTACCCGATACGGGCCGGCTCGCATGTCGCCGATACTCCTCGCCATCGGGACGGTGCTTTTTTTGGTGGAGTGGGCATTGCTCGGGCAGCCGCGCGTGGCATCGGTCCTTCTGTACGCGCAGTCGACGGTGCTCGGCACTATCGGGATCTCCACCTTCTGGTCGTTGATGAACGAACGATTCGACCCGCATTCCGCCAAGGCGTTGGTAGCCAAAACGGCGGGTGCTGCGACGCTCGGCGGATTTTTAGGCGGCATAGGAGCGGAGCGCATCGCGGCCATCTTTCAGCGGGGTGGAGTTCTACTCGCGCTCGCTACTTTGGGCTGCTTGGCCACTGTGGGAGCCACGGTGATCGCTCGCGGCGAAAGCTCCGGCGGGCGATACGAATCGCCGTCCGGTGAAGCCCCGAACGCCTGGAGGGAGCTTCGCCGCATTCCTCTGCTTCGCGACCTCGGATTGGTCACCGTGCTGACGGCCATAGTCGCCGCACTTTCCGACTATTTCCTCAAGGCAGAAGCGGTTGCTCAGCTCGGTAAAGGGGAGCACCTGGTGCGCTTCTTCGGGATCTTCTACGCCGCCACCGGCGCCTGCGCATTCCTTCTGCAAGCCAGCCTGGGGCGCCTCGCGCTCTCACGTCTCGGGCTTGGCGGATCGGTGGCCAGCCACCCGGCCGCCGTGGGCGCCGCCGGCATTCTTGGCTTCTTTGTGCCAACTCCGTGGTGGGCCGTCGTACCTCGGGGGCTCGATATGGTCTTCCGGAACTCGGTGACGCGCGCCGGGTACGAGCTTCTCTACACGCCTCTTCCGCCCGCGGCGAAACGGAGCGTGAAGTCTCTGATCGACGTTACGGGCGACTCGGCTGGCAAGGGCCTGGGAGCGGGCTTGATCTTTTTGATGACTCTACTGGGGCCGGTGCATTCGCTGACAGCAGTAAACCTGGCGATTGTAATCGCGTCGGCGGCCGGTTTCGCGGTCGCCCGCCGGCTGCACGCCGGATACGTTACGGAGCTCGCAGGTGGTCTTCGCCGCGAGGGCCCTCAACTAGAGGATGCCGCTGACCAATCGCTCTCCGACTTCACCATGGTCCGCAGTTTCGCAGGCCTGGACGTCACCACCCTGCAACAGGCGATTGTGGAGCCGACTGCCGACCCTGTAACCGCGGCGTATGCAGCGCTTCGCTCGAAGAGTTCCACGCAGGTTCGCGCGGCGCTGAACACGCTGCCCCACGATCCCGTGCTCATCGGCGCACTGGTTCCCCTGCTCGCCAACCGCAATGTCCTGCGCCAGGTTGTGGCGGCGCTGAATTCGTTTGGTCCGCGTGCGGCGGGGGAGATGGCCTCGGCTTTACTCGACAGCGAAACTCCCGAAGTCGTGCGGCGCCGGCTGCCCATGGTGCTCGGGACCTGCGATTCGCCGCTGGCGCGCGACGGCTTGACGGCAGCTCTGACCGCGGAGCCGTTGCAGGTACGCGCGCGCGCGGCGAGAGCCCTCCTGACGCTCACGGAACGAACCCCCGCCCTCGCTGCTCCGCAGGGCGCGGCGCTGCTGGCGGCGGAACGGCAGCTTCACTCGGGAGACAACTCGCGGGAGGGCCGCGAATTCGTCTTCAACCTGCTGGCGCTCGCGTTTGAACGGGAGCCAATGCAGATCGCCGCGAAGGCCTTCGATTCTACGGACGCCTGGGTGCGGGGAACATCTCTGGAATACCTGGAAACCGTGCTCCCGGCTTCTCTGCTGGCCGCGCTTCGTCCCACTTTGGCCGCTCCGCCGCCCAGCGCGCCGCCTCGCGAGGCTTCGGCTGTTCGGGCCGACCTTTACAAAGCCGGGACCACCATGACCCTGTCTCTCGATGAGGTTCGCCGCCAACTCCGCGCTCTCAACGAGGAGGATAAGGGGGAAACCGAATGACGACCGAATCCGCGGAAGAACCGATCCCGATCCTGTTAGTGGACGACGACCCGTCCAGCCTGGCCATCCTGCGCCAGAACCTGGTCGGTGAGGGGTATCGGATCCTCATCTCGCGAAGCGGAGACGATGCCCTGAAAGTGGTCCACCGTTCGCATCCGCTCGTGGTCCTGCTTGACATCATGATGCCGGGAATGGACGGTTATGAAACCTGTCGCCGTCTCAAAGACGATCCTGAAACCGCTGGGACCGCCGTAATTTTCCTGTCGGCCTTGGAAGAAACCCGGGACAAAGTTCGCGGTCTCGAGTTAGGAGCGGTGGACTTTATCAGCAAGCCCTTCCAAGGCGAGGAGGTCGTAGCCCGCGTCAGAGCCCATGTAACGATCCAGCGTCTGCGGCACAAGCTCGAAGCGCTGGTCCTCGATCTCGCGCGCGAGCTTGCAGTCGCGCAGCAACTCCTTTCCGAAGCACGCCGGCGCGTAGAGGGCCCGCTGCTCGGGGAAAGCGCCGCGGTCCGCGCCCTGCGGGAAATGATCGGCCAATACGCCGCAACCACGGATCCGCTTTTGCTGACCGGGACGCATGGGTCGGGACATGAAGCCGTCGCGCGCGCCATCCACCATGCATCGGCCCGAAGCGCACAGGCGTTTCTGCACGTCAACTGCGGTCTGCTTTCAGCCGGTCAGGAGCCGGGATTGCTACCTGGGACGTCCGGTGACAACCAGCCGATGAGCTTGTGGGAGATGGCCGAGCACGGGACTCTATTTCTCGAGGAGCCGCAGCGGCTGCCTGCGGACACGCAAGAACGTTTGACCGGCATTATCGCCGGTGAGGGGAAATGGGACGTGCGGCTGATCGCTTACTCGTCCGCGCCCGGCGGATTCCATCCGAAGCTCTCCTTTCAACTGGAGTCCCGGCAGTTGCGCGTGCCGTCCCTGGCCGAGCGCTCCGACGATATTCCCGAATTGGCGCGCTTTTTCGTCCAGCAGAATGCTCACCGTGTCGGTTCCGTGGTCCAGGGAATCGGCGAGGAGTCGATGAAACGCCTTCGCAGGTATCGCTGGCCAGGCGGCGTTCAGGAATTGCAGAGCCTCATGGAGCGGGCCGTGACCTCGGCGCAAGGACCCCTGATCGAGGTGGACGAGGCTTTGCTCGATGAGGGCTTGCCGCTTGGCTCATACCGGCTGGTGAAAAAACTCGGCGAAGGGGGCATGGGCGAAGTGTGGCGTGCTCGCCACCATCTGCTGGCGCGGCCCTGCGCAGTAAAGCTGATCCGGCCTCAGTTGCTGGGTGAAGAGAATCGCCAGGAGACGTTGGAACGCTTCCGCCGGGAGGCGCGGACCATCGCCCGTCTGAGCTCGCCCAACACCGTGACCGTCTATGACTTCGGTGTGAGTGAAACAGGAAGCCCCTACTTCGTGATGGAACTGCTCGACGGCATGGATCTGTTTTCGTTGGTGCAGCGCTTCGGTCCGCTCCCACCGGAGCGCGCGGTGCATGTCCTGCGGCAGACGTGCCGTTCGCTTGCAGAGGCCCACGGCGCGGGAGTAATTCACCGCGATATCAAACCCCAAAACCTGTTCCTTTGCCGGTTGGGCGTCGATTCTGATCTGGTCAAGGTGCTCGATTTCGGCCTGGCGTGCTCGTTTCGTGAAGAAGATGATCACATCACACGCGCAGGCGCGCTCACGGGTACGCCAGCTTACATGCCTCCGGAGCGCGCCACAGGCGAACAGGCGGACGAGCGGTCCGACCTGTACTCTCTCGGCTGCGTCGCGTTCTACATGTTGACCGGCGAACCGGTCTTCGCTGGAGAGCCGATGGCGGTCATGCTCAAGCACGTCCGCACGGCTCCCCGCGCTCCGTCCGCGGCAGCCAAGCAGCGGATTCCCGAAGACCTCGACCGGATCGTCCTGACCTGCCTGGAAAAGGACCCCGAGAAGCGGCCGGCCTCCGCAATCGAATTGTGGCGGCAATTGAGCGCTTCCTCGCTCTCGGAGCGATGGCCCCCCGAAAGCGCTGAGCAGTGGTGGCGCGACCACGCGCCGAGCCCCGCCAGGTCTCCGGCGGAGGATTCCGATAGCGCCAACTCCCTGCCAAACCTCTCTCGTTCTTGACGCCTCGCTGCGTTAACGAACGTCAAACTTGACCGCTTCGGCGCCACATTCGTATGATGGTTTCAGCTTAGGCTCGCTCTCGAACCTCTGGTTGCAGCCTCAGGACAAGTGACGGCATCTCAGCTTGCGGGTACAGGAATGTACTCTCAGGTCGATTTTGGACAGAAGATCTTGGAAGCTCCTTCAATTCTCTATTTTCTGCTCGCGATTGTTGTCGGGTACTTTGCAGGCAGACTTCTCGCCTTTCTCGATTGGATTCGATCCGATCGAGAGTGGTAAACGGCGAGATTATACCGCTTCTGCTTCCAGCGCGGATGCTGGATGCGGGGTTACACGGCGCGTCGAAACGCGTGGTAGACGACAAGGACCACGACGGCCCCTACTACCGCTACAGCTATGCTGTAGAGGTTCAGCCCGGTGACTCCGCTGGCTCCGAAAAGTGTGAAGAGCCATCCGCCGACAACAGCCCCGACGATCCCGAGAATGATATCGAGGATCAACCCTTCACCTGTTTTGTTGACGATCTTGCTGCCGATGAAACCGGCAAGCAGCCCTAGAACGATCCAAGCCAAAAACGACATGCTGGTGCCTCCCTCAGGCCTTTCCGCCGACAGATGTCCGCGCCACGCGCCCGGTGCATTATTTTTGCAACCAGCCTGGCGGAGGAAGGCGAAGGAATGTCAGCCGATCTTCATCTCACCCCAGCAGCCGTGCCGCCGGCTTCGAGAAATACGTCAGAATAATCCCCGCCCCCGCGCGCGTGATCGACGTCAGGCTCTCCATCATCGCCCGGTCGTGATCGATCCACCCGTTCCGCGCCGCCGCCACGATCATCGAAAATTCCCCGCTCACCTGGTACGCCGCGACCGGCACCTCGAACCGCTCGCGCGCCTTGGCGATCAGGTCCAGGTACGGGCCCGCAGGCTTGATCATGATCATGTCGGCGCCCTCTTCCAGGTCCAGCTCGATCTCCCGCATCGCCTCGCGCCCGTTCGCCGGGTCCATCTGATAGCTCCGCCGGTCGCCGAATTGCGGCGCCGACTCCGCCGCCTCCCGGAACGGGCCGTAGAAAACGCTGGCGAACTTCGCGGCGTAAGATAGAATCGGTACCCGCTCGAATCCGTTGGCGTCCAGCGCCTGCCGGATCGCCCACACCCGCCCGTCCATCATGTCCGACGGCGCCACGATGTCCACGCCCGCCCGCGCATGCGATAGCGCCGAGCGTGCCAGCCACTGCAAGGTGGTGTCGTTGTCCACGTCGCCGTCTTTGATGAACCCGCAGTGGCCGTGGCTGGTGTACTCGCAGTTGCAAACGTCGGTCATCACCAGCAGTTTGCGGGCGGACTTCTTGATTGCCCGGATCGCGCGCTGCACGATCCCGTTGTCGTCGTACGCGCCCGACGCCATGTCGTCCTTGGTCTCGGGCAGGCCGAACAGGATCACCCCGCCGATACCCAGCGACTCCACCTCCTCGCACTCCTTTACCAGTTCGTCGATCGACATCTGGTAATTTCCAGGCATGGCGCCGATCTCCCGCTTCACACCCTCGCCGGGGCAGACGAACAGTGGCAGCACGAACTGTTCCGGGCTCAGGCGAGTCTCGCGAACCAGGCTGCGGATCGATTCGGTGGCGCGCAGGCGGCGCAATCGGTGCGTGGGGAAGGGCATTAACTTAGGATTGTAACGCGCCGCTGCCGCGACAACCTGTTACGGTACCGAAAGCCCTGAAGGGGGCTTGACACGGATGCGCGCCTGGATAGAATAAACTTCATCTAAGCGCTGTTATGCAAACCGCTTGTGAACATACCCGCACACAGATGATCGCCCGTAGAGACGGGGTTGACTACCTGGAATGCCTCGATTGCCGCCAGATTTTCGAGGCCGAGGACCTGGAAGAGGTGAAGGTCGAAGAAGAGGAAGAATAAGCCCCGCATGCGCTAGCATGTAGGGGTACATGCACGATCTCGCATACTTCCGGAACAATTTCGAGCGGATTGCCGGGCGCCTCGCCGCACGTGGTGGTGCGCTGAACCTCGACGGGTTTCGCGAGCTCGACCGCAAACGCCGCGCCGCCATATCCGAAGCCGAACAGCTCAAGGCCCGAAAAAACGCCGAAAGCGCCGAGGTCGGCCTTTTGCGCCGCGAGGGCGTCGATACCACCGAGCGACAGAAGGCCATCCGCGCCATCGACCAGCAGATCGCCGCGCTCGACGAGCAGCGAAACGCCCTGGACGACGAGTTCCAGCAGATGCTCTCCAGCGTTCCTAACATACCCCACGAGTCCGTTCCGGTCGGCCGTTCCACCGACGACAACGTCGAAGTCCGCCGCCACGGCATCCCTCCGCAATTCGATTTCGAGCCCAAGGCTCACTGGGATCTCGGCCCGGAGCTCGGCATCCTCGATCTCGAACGCGCCGTCAAGCTCACCGGCGCCCGCTTCGCCCTCTATTGGGGTCTCGGAGCCAGACTCGAGCGCGCGCTGATCAATTTTTTCCTCGACGTCCATACGCGGCACCACGGCTACACCGAGGTACTGCCGCCCTTCATGGTGAACTCCGCCAGCCTCTATGGCACCGGCCAACTCCCCAAGTTCGCCGACGATCTGTTCAAGATCGAGAATCACGATTTCTGGCTGATCCCCACTGCCGAAGTGCCCGTGACCAACATCTACCGCGACGAAGTCGTCGATCCCGAGCAGCTTCCCATCAAGCTCTGCGCCTACACGCCGTGCTTCCGCAGCGAGGCCGGCAGCTACGGACGCGACGTGCGCGGCATCATTCGCCAGCACCAGTTCCAGAAGGTCGAGCTGGTCAAGTTCGCCCGCCCGGAAAACAGTTACGACGAGCTCGAAAGTCTGACCGCCGATGCCGAGGACATCCTGCGCCGCCTCGGCCTCCCCTTCCGTACGGTGGTCTTGTGCACTGGGGATATGAGCGCGGCCAGCGCCAAGACCTACGACATCGAGGTTTGGCTCCCCGGCCAGAACGGCTACAAGGAGATCTCCTCGTGCAGTAACTACGAGGCCTACCAGGCGCTCCGCGCCAACATCCGCTATCGGACCGGGAAGAAGGCCGAGCACGTCCACACCCTCAACGGCAGCGGCCTGGCCGTGGGCCGCACGTGGGTAGCGATCGTCGAAAACTACCAGCAGAAAGACGGCAGCGTCGTCGTCCCCGAAGCCCTCCGCCCATACCTCGGCGAAGAAGTGATTCGAAAATCCTAGCCGCCGATGAAGCGGATTTCATCAACTCCCCGTTCCCTCCGCGTCTCCGCGTCTCTGCGGTGACCGGCAGTTTCATCCAACTTTAATCTCCCCCTCCGTAACTCCGCCGCCCGCATCCGCGTTTCTTCGATCAGAATGAACCAAAGGAGGCACATCCAATGAAACGCAAACTCTTCTCGGTCGCGCTGGCCCTGGGTTTTTCCGCGGCCCTTTTCGCGCAGCCGCCCATGCTGTCGCCGCCGGAACTCGACAATCTCGTCAACCGCATCGGGCTCTACCCCGACCCGCTGCTCGCCCAGGTGCTTGCCGCGGCCACCTTCCCCAATGACATCCCCGACGCCGCCCGCTGGGCCGACGAGCATCACTACCTCACCGGCGATGCCCTCGCCGCCGCCATCTCCGGCGACCGCCTGCCCTGGGATCCCAGCGTCCAGGCTCTCCTGCCGTTTCCCAACGTGCTCGACATGATGGCCCGTGACATGGGCTGGACCCAACGCCTCGGCGACGCCTTCCTCGCCCAACAGCAGGACGTGATGGACGCGGTGCAGCGCATGCGCCGCCTGGCCCAGAACTACGGCTATCTCCGCACCAACAACACCGTCGTGGTGAGAGGGAGCGGGCCCTGGATCGAGATCGTCCCGGTGAACCCCGCGTTTATCTGCGTGCCGGTCTACAGTCCCGCGGTCGTGTTCGCTCCGCCGAGGCCCGGCTTCGTGGTCGCGGGCGCCATCAACTTCGGCTGGGGCATCTCCATCGGCGCCGCTTTTCGTCCGTGGGGCTGGGGAGGCAACCATTTCGTGTGGAACACGCACACGGTCGTCGTCAACAACGTGACCTGGCACCGCACCTGGGCCAACCGCGCCACCTACGCGCACCCCTACACGGCTCAGCGCTATCAGGCGCCGCAGCGCGTCGAGACGCACCAGCTCATCCAGCGCAATGAGCACGAGCGCGAAGCTTTCCGCTCCGGCCATCCCGTCCCGGAGGAGCACCACGACGAACACCACGGCCGCCGCTAAAGGCCGCGGGGCGCCCTTACCGGTTATAGTTGATGGGAGGCTGTAAGAAACCTCCCGCGCGTGAACACTACACTCATCGCCGAGCTCATCAGGCTCCGCTACAAACTCCTGTGGGCAAAGACCCGCTCCCGTAACGGCCGGATCGCGCTCTTCCTGGCCGGCTACCTCATCCTCATCGCGGCCATCGCGCTCCTTACCACCGGCGGATTCGGCGCCGCGGTCGTCGCGGTTCGCAGCGGCAAGGGTGAAATGATCGCCCAGGCCGTTCTCAGCGGAATTTTCTTCGAAGCCGTCCTCGCCAGCAACATTCTTGGCTTCGGCCTCGGCGCCATCTTTAGCGATCAGGAACTCCGCCGCTACCCGCTCCACGCCGCCGACCGCCGCATCGCGCGCCACCTCATCGGCATCGCCGATCCCTTCTGGCTGCTGTTCCTCGCCATGGATCTCGGTCTCGCCGTGGGACTCTACGTCGCCGGCGCGGGCGCCTTCTGGTTTGGCCTCGTGGCCGTGCTTCTGCTGTTCGTCTGCAATTACCTGCTCGCGCGCATCGTCGCCCTGCTCATCGACCGCATGATGCAGCGCCGCGGCGGCTCCGCCCTGCTCCTCGGGCTGGTCATGCTGCTGGCGCTCGGCCCGTCTATCCTCCAGCCCGTGTTTCGAGGCCATCCCGAGCGCGCGCAGGCCGTCCTTCGCTGGCTTCAGTATTCACCCCCGTTCGGAGCCGCGTCCGCTATGATCCATCCCGGAATGCAGGCCGCGAACGGCATCCTGCTCATCCTGCTGTGGACCGTCGGGCTGCTCGCCCTGCTCATCGCCATCGAAAACCGCCCGCCGGCCCGCGCCGCCGCCGCGACTCTCGAGATCCATTGGGACAGCCGTTACGAGCGCGCTGCGGCCTTCTTCGGACCCGCCGCCCCGCTGGTAGCGCACTGGCTGCGCTTCTACCTCCGCAACAGCCGCACCCGTGCCATGTCGCTACTCCAGCTTCCGCTGGTCGCGTTCCTGACCTTTCAGTTCGGACGGCAGATGGGCGGCGCCAACGGATTCTTCATCGCCGCGCTCGGCACCTTCCCGGTGGCTACGTTCATAGGCGTCGCGCGCATCACCGTCAACCAGTTCGGCTATTCCGCTGGCGGCTTTCGCCGCTATTTTCTATTGCCCACCGATCCTGCGGCCACGCTCCGCGCGGGCAGTTTTGCGTCGCTCCTTCTGGGAGCCGCGAGCATCCCCATCCTGCTCGCCGCCTGGCTGGTTCTGGCGCCCAAGCCCCTCGACCTTGCAATATTCCTGATGCTGGCGTGCTCTTCGGTAACCGGCCTGTTCCTTTTCCACGCCCTGGCGCTGTGGATCAGCCTGTTCAATCCGCGCAAAGGCAATTACCAAAGCAGCATCGGCAACGATCTTTCGCTCGGCGGCAACATCCTGGTCATCGGCGGTGTTTTGACCGCGCTTCTGGGCCCGCGCCTCCTCCGCCGCGCGTGGCCCGCGCCCTTCCAGCCGCAAAACTGGTGGATGATTCTCGTCCTCGCCGCGCTCGCCGCCGTCCTGTATCGGGTATCGCTGAATGCCGCCTGCGCCCTGTTCAACCCGCGCCGCGAGCGCCTGCTGGCCGTCGTCGAAGGAAGAGACTGATCGCATGGACGCCATACGCCTCACCAACCTCGCCAAGAAATACGGGCCAACCGTGGCCGTCGAGAACCTCTCGCTCGCCGTGCGCGCCGGGACCATGTTCGGATTCCTCGGTCCCAACGGCAGCGGCAAGAGCACCACCATCGGCTGCATGACCGGCCTGCTCGATCCCACCGCCGGCCAGGTCGAGCTGCTCGGCCAGCCGTTCACCGCGTCCAGCGCCGAGCTCAAACGCCGCATCGGCGTCATGCCCGAAACTCTCGGCCTCTTCGAGCCCCTCTACGCCCACGAATTCCTGGCCTTCGTCGCCCGCATGTTCGGCCTCGACGAATCCACCACCCGCCGCCGCGTCACCGAGCTGCTCGCAGCGCTCGAGCTCACCGACGCCGGGAAGACGCTCTCCGAGTATTCCACCGGTATGCGCAAGCGCGTGGCCTTCGCCGCCGCCGTCATCCACACGCCCGATATCCTGTTCCTGGACGAGCCCTTCGAATCCATCGATCCCGCCGGCGTGGCGCTGATGAAGCAGTGGCTGCGGCGCTTCACCGACCAGGGCCGTACCGTCTTCATCACCAGCCATGTACTCGAGACCGTCGAGCGCCTCTGCCACGAAGTCGCCATCATCACCAGCCCCGGCAAGCTCGTCTGGCAGGGCGACATCACCATCTTCAACGACGACGGCGCCATCGAATTCGACGGCCGCCAGTTCCGCGCCCTCGAGCCGCTATTCCTGCACCTCACCGGCGAGCGCTCCGCGGATCTACACTGGCTGTGATGAAGCTCTACCTGAAACCCACCTGAACCACCTGCCGCAAAGCGAAGAGTTTGCTTCGCGAAAGGGGCGACCGTTTTGAAGAGGTCGATCTCAACAAGGGCCTGACCGTCGCTGAACTGGAGAAGCTGATTGGCGCTCGCGACTACCGCGAGTTCCTCAACCCGCGCAACGAGCTCTACCGCGAGCGCGGCATGAAGGACCATCCGCCCGCGCGCACCGAGGCCCTCAAGCTCATGAGCGAGAATCCGAACCTGATTCGCCGCCCCATCCTGGTGGACGGCTCCAAAATCGTCCTGGGCTCCGATGTGGGACAGGCTTGAGCGTGTCCCCGGCCGCAGTCCGGCGCTTCACCGCGACCACGGCGGCACGATCCCGTTCATCCGCGCATAAGCGATGAGCTGCCCCAAGTGTTCCGCGATGTGCGTGTCGATCACCGTCAGCACTCCGCGCACGCTCGTCTTTCGTCCGAAGAAATCCGCGTCTCGTGATAACGCCCCGGCCGACGCCTCTTCCATCGTCTTCCGCACCGCCGCGAAGCTCTCCGCCACCTTCGCGATCACCTGCGCTTTGCTCAGCGCCTCCTGCTCCCCCTTCGCGTTCTGCTCGATCTCTTTGCCGAGTTCTTCGCGTGCCTCCCCGTTCAGCAGGTGCAGCAGCAGTGTGTTCCCGAACGCGATGTGCAGCAGCGCCTCCTTCACCGACCTCACGCCCGGCCCCGGACGCCACCCGTATTTCTCCTCCGGAATCGCTCTTGCCAGCGCGACCACCTGTTTCTCCAGATCGTCGAACGGCAGCAGCACCTCCGCTGCCGCCGGCGCCGGAGTCACGTCTTTCACGTCCAGCAGCTCGACGTCGAAGATCAGCTCCGCCTTGGGCGGAATCTTGCCTCGCCCCTTCTCGCCATACGCCAGCTGATAGGGCAGAAACAGCCGGCGCTTCCCGCCGACCTTCATGCCCTCGAAGCCCATCTCCCACCCGGCGATCACCTGCCGCCGCCCCTGCACGAATTTCAACGGCTCGCCGCGATCCACCGACGAGTCGAACTTCGTCCCGTCGCGCAGCCAGCCCGTGTAGTGCACCGTGTACTCCTGTCCCGGCTGTGCCGCCGCGCCGTCCCCCAAGCGCACCTCGATGTACCTGAGCGGCGCTCGTGCCTCCACCGTACCCGTCACCTCGGGCACGGAAGCCGGTAGTTTCGGGTCGAAAGTCTGGCCAAAGCAGCCGCCCGCGATCGCCAGCGCGCACCAAACCCGCTTCATAGCGACATCTTCTTGCGCAGGAATGGACGCGCAAATGCCGCCGGCGGATTGTGGCTGTTGGGCGACAGCGCCGCCGCCGCACGCTTGTACGTCTCGTCCGCTTTGCTCTTATCGCCCATCCGCTCGTACGTCATGCCGAGCAGGCAAATCATGAACGGATCGTTGCTGTTCCCCGGCGCCGCGAGCATCTTGGTGAACTCCGCCTCCGCTGTTTGGAAATCGCCCGTGTACAGCGCGACATACCCCACTAGGTAAGAATAGAAGCGCTCCTGCTGTGCGGCCATCGACGCATCGCCGTCGAGAATCTTCCTTGCCGCCGCCACGTGCTTGGCCGCCTCCGCCTTATTGCCGCGCCGCGCCGCCAGCCGCCCCAGCGCGTGCTCCAGGCGGAAGTTCCA
>DATJYW010000092.1:0-7955 GCA_035499435.1 Candidatus Acidiferrales bacterium
CCAGCCCTGGTTCGCCGAATATCTGCACCCCACCCTCGAAGAATATTTCCGCCCTAACCCGGCTAATCACGGCTCCTACTTCATCGGCTGGAGCAGCACCGACGAGAACTTCTGGAAGGAGAATTACCGCCTCTGGGAAGCTGCCCTGCTCGATTTCGACCGTCGCGGCGGCCTCATCGGCATGGGCGACGACGCCGGCTTCATCTACCAGATGTACGGCTTCGGCCTCATCCGCGGCATGGAGCTCCACCAGGAAGCCGGCTTCAACCCGATCAAGATCATCCAGCAGGCCACCGGCAACAACGCCAAGATTCTCGGCCAAGAAGAAAAGCTCGGCCGCGTGCGCGCCGGCTGGCTCGCCGACCTGATCGTGGTCAACGGCAACCCGCTCGAGAACCTCAAGGTCCTCTACCCCGCCGGTGTCGGTGGCGTCGAGTGGACCATCAAGGACGGCATCCCCTATCACGCACCCGCGTTGATGGCCCGCGTCAAGCAGATCGTAGCCGACGCACGTCGCAAGTAGTCTTTGTAGGGTAGGCCTCCCGGCCTGCCCTCGCGCCGTGGGCGCGTCAGAACGTGTACAGGAGCGTCCCCGCCGGCGGCTCCACCGGCCCGCCCGCCGGTACCGGCTCGCCTTCTCCCGTCGGCTCGGGATTCAGCTGCCGGTAGTAAATCCCGGTATCGCCCAGATACACTTCCAGGTCCGCCGGACGCGGCAGCGTCCCCTGAATCAGCGCTTCGCTCAGCGGATCTTCGATGTACTTCTGCAGCGCCCTCCGCAGCGGACGCGCGCCGTAGCTGCGGTCGCCGCAGGTCTTCTCCAGGATGTACTTCGAAGCCTCCGGAGTCAGCCGGATCTTCACCTGCTTGGCCACCAGGTTCCCGTTCACCTGCTGCACCAGCAGATCGATGATCTTGATTAGGTCGTCGTCGGTCAGCGAGGTGAACAGGATCACTTCGTCCAGCCGGTTCAGGAACTCGGGGTTGAACGCCTTCTTCACTTCACCGCGCACCATGTCCTCGATCTTCGACGGGATGCCTTCGCCCATCGGTGCCGAGAACCCCAGGTGCCCGCGCTTCTCCAGGAACCGCGCGCCCAGGTTGCTGGTCATGATGATGATGGTGTTCTTGAAATCCACCTGGTTGCCCAGCCCGTCGGTCAACTGGCCGTCCTCGAACACCTGCAGCAGGATGTTGTAAATGTCCGGGTGTGCCTTCTCGATTTCGTCCAGCAGGATGATCGAGTACGGATTGCGCTTCACCCGCTCGGTCAACTGGCCGCCCTCTTCGTAGCCAACGTATCCCGGAGGCGACCCGATCAGCTTCGAAACCGAGTGCTTCTCCATGTACTCCGACATGTCGAACCGCACCAGGCTCTTCTCGCTGCCGAACAGGAACCCCGCCAGCGCGCGCGCCACTTCGGTCTTGCCTACGCCCGTCGGCCCCAGGAACAGGAACGACCCCGCCGGGCGATTGGTCGCCTTCAACCCCGCCCGCGACCGCCGGATCGCCCGCGCCAGCGCCGAGATCGCCTTCTCCTGGCTGATCACCCGCTTGTGCAGCTCTTCTTCGATGCGCAGCAGCTTGGCGATCTCCTCCTCTTTGATGGACGTCATCGGCACGCCCGTCCAGCGCGCCACCACATCCTCGATATCGTCCTTGGTCACCACGCCGGTCGAGGAATCGTCCAGGTTGTACTTCTCGCGGAGCTGGCGCATGTTCTCGCGCTCCTTGCGCTCCTCGTCGCTGTAGAACCGCGCCTTCTCGAACTCGTGGTTGGCGATCGCGTTCTCCATGCGGTGCACGATGAACTTGATGCGCTTCTGGATATCCGCCAGGTCCGCCGGAAGCGTCGTCTGCCGCAGCTTCACCCGCGCGCCCGCTTCGTCGATCAGGTCGATGGCCTTGTCCGGCAGGTACCGGTCTGGAATATAGCGGCTCGAAGTGTACACCGCCGTCTCCACCGCATCGTCGGTATACGCCACCGCGTGGAACTTTTCGTAGCGGTCTTTGATGCCGAACAGAATCTTGATCGCATCCGTCTCCGTGGGCGGCGGAACCTTCACCGCCTGGAAGCGCCGCTCCAGCGACCGGTCCTTCTCGATCGACTTGCGGAACTCCGACGGCGTCGTCGCCCCGATGCACTGGATCTCGCCGCGCGAAAGCGCCGGCTTCAGGATGTTGGCCGCGTCCAGCGAGCCTTCCGCCGACCCCGCGCCCACCAGCGTGTGCAGCTCGTCGATGAAGATGATGGCGTTCTGGTTCTCCATCAGCTCCTTCATGATGGTCTTCAGCCGCTCTTCGAACTGCCCGCGATACTTGGTGCCGGCCACGATCAGCGAAAGATCCAGCGCCAGGATTCGCTTGTCGGCCAGGAACGACGGCACGTCGCCTTCCGCGATCCGCTGCGCCAGCCCTTCCACAATCGCCGTCTTCCCCACGCCCGGCTCGCCGATCAGCACTGGATTGTTCTTGGTGCGGCGGCACAAAATCTGCACAACGCGCTCCAGCTCGTAATCGCGCCCGATCAGCGGATCCAGCGTGTTGTCCATCGCCGCCTGCGTCAGATCGCGGCTGAACTCCGCCAATAGCGAGCTCTCCTTCGGACGCGCCGACGCCACCTTCTCGCTCTGCGACCGCGCCAGCTCCTCCCGGATCGTCGAAAGCCGCAGCCCGCGCTCGTGCAGGATCTCCGCCGCGAAGCACTTCTCCTCGCGCAGCAGGCCCAAGAGCAGGTGCTCGGTCCCGATGTGCTTGTGATTCAGCCGCTCGGCCTCTTCCGCGCCGTATGCCAGCACGCGTTTGCACTCGTGGCTCAGCGGCAGATCGACGCTGGTCGACACCTTCTCCCGGATCGTGGTGTGGCCTTCGATCTGTTTCCGGATCGACTCCACCGCCGCGTGGGAACGCAAAAACCGGTTCGCCAGTGCCTTGTCTTCGCGCAGCAGGCCGAGGAGCAGGTGTTCGGTTTCGATGTACGGGCTCCCGAACTGGCTGGCCTCATAACGCGCGAAGAAGATCACCCGACGCGCCTTCTCCGTGTATCGCTCAAACATAAAGTGACGCTCCCTATGACTAAAGATACCCCGGCTCGCCTCCAGGATGCGAACCCTGTTGTACCCCGGGTACCAGCCCCCCCTTTTCCAGGGTCAGCGCCCGGTCACAACGCCGCGCAAATGCCAGATTGTGAGTGACGAAAACCGACGTGAGCCTGTGCGTGCGGTGCAGTTCTTCCAGGAGTTCAAAGATCATCTCGCCGGTCCGGAAATCGAGGTTCCCCGTGGGTTCATCGGCCAGCAGAACATTGGGGCTGCCCACCAGCGCGCGCGCCAGGGCCACCCGCTGCTGCTCCCCACCCGACAGTTCGCCGGCCCGGTGCGACGCCCGGGCCCGCAATCCCACTTCATCCAACCTCATCAGCGATTCGGCGGCTGCTTCGGCTTTCTGCCGTCCGCGAATCAGCAACGGCATCATCACGTTCTCCTGCGCGGTGAATTCCGGCAGGAGATAGTGAATCTGCCACACAAACCCGATTTCCCGATTCCGAAAGTCCGACTGCTCCGGCGGTGCGAGACCCGAAATCTCCCTACTCCCGTAGTGTATCGTGCCGCCCGAAGGCCTGTCCAGACCTCCCAAAAGATGCAACAGTGTGCTCTTTCCCGCCCCCGATTCCCCCACCAGCGCTAGCATCTCGCCCGCCCCCACATCCAGGCTGATCCCGCTGAAAACCACCAGCTCGGCCTCCCCGGAGCGGTACGTCTTCGTGAGGTCGCGCGCGCGAATGTAGGGTTCGGACATCGAAACAATACAATAGCTCAGCTACCCTGCCTCGGTAACGCGAGTCCCCGCCTCACCCGCATCCCAGCGAGAACCGCAACGCCGAGCAGACCTCTTGCCCCCGGCACGGTGTGCAAAACTATATGTGCAAAGCTACGGCAGCGGCGAAGCCACGCTATGATTGCCCGTGTACGTAGCCTTGAAAAGCAGGCCCACGCTCACCTGGTGACTCACAAACTCGAACAACGGCGGCAGCGAGCCGTACTTATACTCCGCCTGAATTCCAAATAACTTCGTAATGTTCCAGGCCGCGTCGATTTTCACGTAATGCCGTGTGTTCTTCCGCATCGCGACCACCTGCTGCCGCGTGATCGTGGTCGCATCCGTCGGGTCGGGAAGGTACGCCGTGGTGGTAAACGGTTCCGCGGTGAAGGGCACGCGCGCCACCCACGAACCGTTCAGCGTAAACGCGTACGCGTCCCCCGGCTTTGGCACGCGCCGGTATAGGTAGAAGTTCGCATCGGCTCCCAAACGCAGCCGCGCGATCGTATCGTAGCTGCTCAAATCGACGGAGCGTCCGAACAAGGTTCCGGGCTTGTTGAGATTCTTGCCGCCTTCGAATCCGGGGGAGGGAATCAGGTCCGCGGCCCAGCGCTTCTGGTTCGCCAACACGGAGATGAATCGAATGCGGCCACCCGAGATCAGGTTGCTGGCCGGATACATCCGCGAAAATTCGCCGCCAATCGGCTGCACTTCCCACTTCATCCCGTAGAACACGGGATTGTGCGGCAGCCGGGTTGTCTGAAATAGAGTCGTGTAGGCGCTGATCGAATCGGGATCTACTTGCGTCCGGTCCACTGGAGCGCTGGTGTCCGGGTTCGTGGTCATTTCGCCGTAGATGCCAAAACGGAGATTCGCGGGGCTTCGGCTGACAAACCATTTCAATACCGGAAATTTCTCCGGCGCCGCCGAATACCCGGCCTTGGCATCGATTCCCCAGATCGGCTTGGTCCCAACCCCCGCGATGTAAGTTCCTGATAGGTAGAGATCCGCGTCGTCGCGCGACTTGGCTTGATCGACCGCTCCGCCTCCGCTGCTGCCGGCCTGGCTGACCAGCGTTGCATCCGGAGGCAGGAACGCCGCGCTCCACGACGCATTGTCTCGCTTGATTGACCCGATCTTGCTCGCCGGGAATCTCAGCGTGACAAAGCCGGAATCGAAACTGTAGTGCGCCTGGTCAACCGGCTGAACCGCCCTGCTGTTCCCGTCGGAGTCGGTCACCTGCACGCGCCAGAACGAGCCATCGTTTACCACGGTGCCAGCCGGCGGTATCCCCGACGCGCGCACCGTAACAACGACCGGGTCGCCGCTAGCCGAGCCGTTGACCGCTCCGAGCGCGAAATCATCGCTGATTGCGGGATCCTGTGCTGCCGTCAAGGTGCCGGTATCGGAGCGAAACGAGACGCTCCAGGTACACTTCGCTGGGTCCGTCGTCCCGAATCCCGCCTTGTCGACGCTGATCGTGATCACACCCGTGGCCGGATCGTACCCCGGTTCTTTGGACGGTGTTATGGGAGACTTCACATGTCCCGGGCCCTTCACTGTGATCGTCCACCGGTCGGGGGCCGTGAGAACGGGAAGCGGCGGCGGAGTTCGAATCGTCGGGACCTGAATCGACACCTCGGATGGTGTTACCGACACGTGGCTAGCCACCCGGCTGAGCTGAAACTGGTTTCGATTCGGCTGGGCGCTCAGCGCGAGCGCCGCCATGATCACGCAGGCGCTATTTCGCATTGGCAAGCACCGAGGCCGTACAGTCCCCCACGTTGATCGCCGGTCCGGAAGAAATGTCGGTGGCCTCAATCGCGAATCCAATCCCGTCGAGTTTCTTGATGATGCCGGCCTTGTGCACCTCCGCTTCGATATCGCCGATGATCCCCAGGTCCTTCAGCAGTTGATCCGGACCGCGAAATTTACCCGGTTTCGGCGTCTCGTCCACCACAATGTCCTGACAAGTGTCCGGATCGAGTTCCTTCTTCTTTTCGAGCATAATGTTCCTTACAAATAGATCGATCTAACCATGACAATGGCAAAAAGCGGAAATGACCGAAAGATAGGGACACTTCTAGCTACTTTTCGGCGCAAAATTGCTGGGTTAAGTCTTTTCGACCCAGAGGCTGCGGCGGTCGGGCTCTGCACGATCGTACAAATTCTGCTCTAAAACATTTTTCGTAGTTCATGTCAGTTTTTCCTTGACAGGCAAAACAGACAAGCGTATCTTAATATTAAGCTATGCGTAAGCAGCAACAGCGGCTCATCGAGCGACTTCTCCGCGCCACCCAAACCATGGTCCAGGGCGGTCTTTCGGAAACCTCTCGCCGTTGCGGCAACCCCGGCTGCGTCTGTTATCGCGACCCCGAACGCTTGCATGGACCGCACCTCTACATCACGTTCCGCGAGGACGACAAGAGCCGATCGTTGTACGTTCCGCCCGAGCACGCCGAAACCGCTCGACGGGCGCAACAAGCCTGGGCCGATTTTTGGGAGATTGGCTGTTCCCTTGCCAAGTTGAATCGCGACCGCTTACGCAAGCAGTGGCAGCAAGAGAAGCAATCGCGTTCGGAGCAACTCTCATGATTGAGGCGCGCCGGCAGCAGTTCCACTTCGGCGAAGGTCTAATCGCCGAAGAGATAAGCGATCTGCGGGAAGAATGGATGACCCATGCCGACAAGGTGCTGGACGACGAGCAACTGATCTCGACGGTGTATGAAGCTTTGGCAAAGCGCAGTCCCAAGAGCCGCACTCGCGGGCGGAGAGGCACCCCGGCGGAAGTAGTGATGCGGCTACTCCTGCTGAAGCACAGCCGCAACTGGAGCTTCGACGTGGTGGAACGCGAAGTTCGATCGAATCTGGTGTATCGCGATTTCACGCGGGTAGGAGCAGGCAAAGTGCCCGATTCGAAAACCATGGGTCGCTGGGAACTGGCGCTCGGACCAGAGACGGTCGAGAAGATTCATGAACGAGTAGTGGAGATCGCCAAAGCGAACCAGCTTGTGCAGGGGCGCAAGATGCGCCTGGACACGACGGTAGTCGAGACCAATATCCACTATCCGACAGACAGCAATCTGTTGGGCGACGGCGTGCGCGTTCTGATCCGCGGGATGAAGCGGATATCGGAACTGGCTGTGCAACAAGGCGCCAAACTTCGCGATCGGAGCCGCAGCGTGAAGTTCCGCATTTTGGAAATTGGGCGCATAGCGCGTACCAAGGGCGGGCCGAATCGGGAGCGATTGCAGCAGGCGTACGGAAAGCTCCTATCCACGGTCGGACGCGTAGTCGGCCAAGCCAAGCGGTTTTCCAGCGAGATTGTCGGAGGGGTGAAGCGATCGGCGGAGGTGATGCAGCAAGCCGTTCTGGAAGGATTGCGGAAAGAACTGGACACCTTTGTCCCGCGGGTACAGCAGGTGATGCGGCAAGCCAAACAGCGGATCTTCGGCGGCAATACCCATGTGGTCGAGAAACTGGTGAGTATCTTCGAGCCCACCACCGAAATCATTCGCAAGGGCAAGGTCAGTAAGCCCACCGAGTTTGGCAAGATGGTCAAAATTCAAGAAGGCGAGAATCAGATCATCACCGACTACGAGGTATATGAAAAGCGCCCCAGTGACTCGGAGCTGGTGATTGCCGCCATCGATGCGCATGAGAAAGCGCTGGGCCGCACTCCCGGTCTGATGGCGGCCGACGCGGCTTTCTACTCAGCCAAGAATGAAGCGGCCGCGCACGACAGAGGGGTCAAACGGGTATGCATTCCGAATCGCTCCACAAAAAGCGCGGAGCGGAAGCGCGAACAAAAGAAGCGCTGGTTCAAACAGGGACAGAAGTGGCGGACCGGTTGCGAGGGCCGGATCAGCGTCCTCAAGCGTCGGCATGGTCTCCGCCGGTGCTTCTACCGTGGCGACTCGGGAATGAAGCGCTGGGTCGGCCTGGGTGTGATCGCCGACAATCTGCACCACATTGGTGCAGCGATGGCCCAGAAAAAATAGGCCCTCGGCGAAGTCCCCGAAAATCAATGCCTTCCACCCGGCGGTTTTTCCGCCGGGCCTTTTGCTGTTTCCTGGCTCCTCAGACCAAGGGTTCGCACATCTCAAAACCGAATTTTGCGCTAGAAAGTAGCTAGG
>DATJYW010000093.1:0-52037 GCA_035499435.1 Candidatus Acidiferrales bacterium
GACTGACGCGCTGCGGCGGTTTCCGCTGCTGTATCGGTCGGCGCTCTCGTCGCTATCGGTGGCCAGGAGCATCGCGCTGGACCGCGCCTTGCTTGCATACCTGGAGGACCTGTCGCTCCGCGCGTTTTTGGCGCTCTACGCGCGGCCGGTGGCGATCGGGGCAGCGATACGGGAGTTTCTCGCGCGATCGCTACCGAGAGCAGTGCGGTCGATCTCGGTCCATGTCTGGATTGCGCTCGGAACGCTGGCGGTGGGCGCGGTATCGGGTTTCGCGCTGGTCAATACAGATGAAGGCTGGTATCCCGTAATCATTCCGGCGGGCCTCGCGGGCGGGCGCGGTCCGGGAAGCACGCGCGAGGAGCTGCGCAAGGTTCTGTTCGCGCAGACCCATTCGGGAAGTTCGCTATTGGCGTTCGCCAACGCGCTGTTTTCGAACAACACGCTGGTGTCGCTCTTGGCGTTCGGCCTGGGGATTTTGGGTGGAATCCCAACGCTGCTATTGACGTTCGCGAACGGGCTGATGGTAGGAGCGTTCATGGCGCTGCACGCGCATCGCGGGCTGGGCCGGGATTTTACGGGATGGCTGCTGATTCACGGTGTGACGGAGCTGGGTGCGATCGTGATCTTTTCTGCGGCGGGATTGCGGCTGGGTGAGCTGGTGCTCTTCCCGGGACGCTACTCTCGGACGGACGCACTCTCGCTGCATGGCGGGGCGATCGGAGAAACGGCGGTTGGCGGCGTGTTGATGCTGCTGGCTGCGGCGGTCCTGGAAGGCGTGTTCCGCGAGGCGGTGGCGAACACCGATCAGCGGCTGACTATCGCCTTTGCGACCTTCTTGTTCTGGACTCTGTATTTCTGCCTGGCGGGACGGAGATGAATGCGGCGGGAAAGCTGGTTCGCAGCGAGCGGCGCTTGATGACGCCGGAGGGCGTGCCGCTGCGCATCGAACTGGCGGAGCCGGGGGAGCGAATCGCGGCGTTTCTCGCGGATGTATCGCTTGCGACCGCAGGGGCACTGGTGGTGCTGCTGGCGGGAGCTCTGGCGTCCGCCGGCATGAAGGTGACGCTGCCCATCGCGCTGTTTGTCTCGTTTCTGGTGCGGAATGGGTATTTCATTTTTTTCGAGCTGAGATGGGCAGGCACGACGCCTGGGAAGCGGCTGCTCGGACTGCGGGTGATCGACCGGAGGGGCGGACCGCTGCGCGCGGGGTCGGTGGTGGCGCGGAACCTGACGCGCCAGGCGGAGTTTTTCTTTCCCGCGGAGATGGTGCTGATGACTCGCGGCTGGGTGTGGAGGCCGGCGGATATTTTGCCGGCGGCAATCTGGATTGCGGCCATGGCGGCGATCTACTATTTGAGCCCCGACCGGTTGCGCGCGGGCGACTTGATAGCCGGCACTGTGGTGATCGCGTCGCCGAAACGGGTCCTGACCGAGGACCTCGCTCGCGGCGCGCAAGTGTTCGAATTTACGCGGGAGCAGTTGCAGCACTACGGTGTCAAAGAGCTACAGGTGCTGGAGGACGTGCTGCGCGAGGGTCACAATGCGGAGTCGGCGCGGCTGCGCGCGGAGATAGCAGAGCGCATCCGGAAAAGGATCGGCTGGACGCAGGCGATCACGGGGCGGGAGATCGAGGGTTTCCTGCGGGATTTCTATCGCGCGCAGAGGGCGTTTCTGGAATCACGGAAGAATCTGGGCGAGGAGAGGGCAGATAAGTTTCACGCGGCGGGGGTGGTTGCACCGCAGGCGCGCAAAGATACAAATTAAGAAACAATAATTACATCCAACGGCCGTGCGCGGCATCTTACGCACCGCTACGGGGGAGGTAGCATGCTGATGAAGCTAACAAAAGATACACTGGTACGAATATTGCTATTGTCGTTGGGGACCTGCGTTGCATTCGCCCAAGTCACGGTTCCAGCCGTCAACTACTCGTATAACGGACCGCCACTGAATATCGGCTACACCACGGGGAGCGCCGCCACATTCATGTCCATTCCAGTATCGAGCTTGGTGACGATTACCAAAGTCACGGTTACGGTCAATATCAGCTACCCGCAGATTTCGGACCTGAATCTGTACATATTCAGTCCGGACGGGACTCGCACAAAACTCCTGGAACGGAATTGCTCTGGGACGCCGAACGCTACTCTGGTCAACATCACGTTCGACGACAGCGCGTCGTCCACGTACAGCTCGTTCTGCCCGGCCGAGGCCGGCCGCGGACCCTGGAAAGGAAACGAACCGCTCTCGAACTTCAACAATAAGTCGGCCGCCGGCACATGGACGCTGGCGGTTCAGAATAATGTCACCACGGGGAATTCGGGTGTCGTCAACGGCGTCACGGTGTCCATCGCGGGCACCATACCGTCGACGCCGACGATCTCTCCAAATACGGTCTTTAATCCTCTGACCTCGCAGGTCGGGCCGATCGCGCCCGGCGAGCTTCTGGCGGTGGTGGGCTCCAACATCGGGCCCGCGACCTCCGTGACCGCACCTGCGGGCAATCTCCCGACCACGCTCGGTGGCACGCAACTGATGATCAACGATACGTTGCCTGCGCCGCTGGCTTTCTCATCGACGAACCTGGTGGTCGCCGTTCTTCCTTACTCCGCCGGCGGAAGCGGCGCCGTGATCGGCGGTACGGTGAAGCTCACGATCGTCTACAACGGCGTGACTTCAAATTCCGTAGTAACAAGCATCGCGCTCGCATCTCCGGGTCTCTTCCCGGTCACTATTGGAGACACCGCCCAGACGTCGGTGAAAGCCGTGAATCCGGACGGCACGCTCAACTCGTCGAGCAATCCGGTGGCGGCCGGCTCGATCGTGGCGCTTTATGCCGGCGGCCTGGGACCAGTCGCCCCGAGCTTTACAGCCGGGCAGGTAGCTCCCTCGACCCCGCTCTATAACACTACCGCGCCGACCTTTGTCAGCTTTGCCGGCCAGACCGGAGATGTGCTGTTTTCCGGACTGGCGCCCGGCACGATCGGGGTATATCAGGTGAACGTCCGGATTCCGTCCGCGGTCCCGTCGGGTTCGCAGGCGGTATTGCTGTGGAATTCGGCCGGCACATCTCAGAACGGGCTGCAGATCTACATCAAGTAGTTTCAGCCTAATCGAAAATCGACGCGATTTCGTCGATTCCGATGCCTTCGCGGACCGCGCGGAGGTCGTGGTAGAGGATGGCTGCGTAAACCGACGAGAAGGTAGCCGAGATTACCTGCCACGTCCAGGTGAGTAGCTGCACGGGCAGAGTGGCGACTCCGGGCATGGCGGCCTCGATGGCGCCGGTAACAACCATCACGACTACAAGCCAGGCGACCCCGACCGCGAGGATGGGCCAGCGATGACTGGTGGTCAGGTCGGCGCTGCGCGACATGCTCTCGATGGGGCCGAGTCGTTCCACTACGCAGGCGGGGAGTACCACGGCCATCGCGGTAAGGGCCACAAGGCCAGGGACCAGGCATAGGATCGCGCCGACGGCGATGAGTAATCCGGTAAGGACGGACGCAACAAGCACGGGAAAGAGGCGCGACAGGCCTTGGCGCAGGGATTCGGTGGCTCTCACCGGACGTCCGCGCAGGTCCTGGAATGCGGCGAAGACCACGATGGCCTGGGCGAACGAGGTGAGCACGAACTGAAAGAAGCCGATACCGGCGCCGATGGCGAATGCGGAAACGCGGAAATTGCCGGGAATCGCATTTCCTTCGGCGAACAAAAGGGTGAGGACCAGCGGGAGCAGCTCGGCGATTCCGACCAGCAGGGCGAACGTCAGGAAATGGCGCGAGAGGATGTTCCAGGTGCGGAGGATGACGTCGCCGATCCGGAACTCGACCGGCTGGCGATAGTCGAGGATGGATAGGGGAGAACCCACGAGCCGACCAGTTTAACCCAGGACTCGGTGAATCGTGCTATTTCTATTGGTCAGCATGCATCGCCCTGGAATGCTTTCGATCTGGTTCTTCATCGGAGTGCTGCTGTTGATCTACGGCGCGCTCATTCTCGGTGCGGGGGTATGGGAGCTCTCCAACCCGCCGGAGCATCCGGTTGTGCGGGCTGACCTGCACGCAGGGATCTGGTGGGGCGGGCTGCTGGTGGTGATGGGGGCGATCTATACGCTACGCTTCCGGCGAACGAGTTGAAGTGGGCCAGGAGTGGCTCGCGGCTGCGCGGGCGGCGGTCGAAATCGAAGCAGTTGGGCTGAGCTCTGTCGCGGCGCGGTTGGACGGCGAGTTGATCCGTGCGGTAGAGCTGATCCTGGCGCACCCCGGGAAGATTGTCGCGACGGGAATCGGGAAGTCGGGACACGTGGCGCGAAATATCGTGGCTACGCTGTGCAGCACGGGGACGGCGGCGGTGTTCCTGCATCCGGCGGAGGCGGTCCACGGGGATCTGGGGATCTACACGCCGGGCGACCCGACTGTGCTGGTTTCCAAGAACGGAACCTCGACGGAATTGCTCGCGCTGGTGCCGCTGCTGAGGCAGTTCCGGTCGCCGCTGATCGGGATTCTGGGGAATCCGGGCTCGCCGCTGGCGGGGCTGGTCGACGTGCTCCTGGATGCGAGCGTGGAGCGCGAGGCGGATCCGAACAACCTGGCGCCGACGGCGAGCGCGGTGGCGGCCTTGGCCGTGGGGCACGCGCTGGCGATCGGGCTGATGGCAGCGCGGAATTTCACGAGGGAGGAATTCGGGAAGTTTCACCCGGGCGGGCAGCTCGGGCGGAATCTGAAACTGTGCGTCAGAGCGGCGATGCACGGTCCGGAGGAAGCGGCATTCGTGGCGCCGGAAGCGCCCATGAAGGAAGTCATCATCGCGATGACGCGGCGGGCGCTGGGCGGGGCGTGCGTCGTGGCAGCGGACGGGGTTCTGGCAGGCTTCATCACCGACGGGGACCTGCGGCGCGCACTGACGACGCACGACGATATCCGCGGGTTATCCGCCCGGGACATCATGACGACCTCACCGGTGACGGTCGGGCCGGAAACGACGCTGGGACAGGCGCTGGAGCTGATGGAGCGGCGGCGGTCCCAGATTTCGGTGCTGCCGGTGGTGGATGAGGGCGGGCGGGCGGTAGGAATCCTCCGGATTCACGATATTTACCTGGGCACACGTGGGTAAGTCATCGTAAGCCATTGAAATTACACAACTCTTACAATGCCTTGCATAGTCGCTTGTTAGCTTGGGAGGGTGACTTGCACTCAAGAGGATGGGTTGAACGGGGAGAGCATCGTGCTCAAGGCGCGCCGGCAGGGGTTGAACTGGGCAACCACGCTGGTATTGGTCGTTCTACATGTGGCCGCGGTGGCGGCACTGTTTGTCTTCAGTTGGAAGGCACTGGCCATTGCAGTGGTCTTCTATTATGTGTGCACCGGGCTGGGCATCAGCATGGGCTATCACCGGCTGCACACGCACCGGTCTTATAAGGTGCCGCTGTGGATGGAGTATTTCTTCGCGCTATGCGGCGCGCTGACACTCGAGGGCGGTCCGATCTTCTGGGTGGCGACCCACCGCCTGCACCATCAGTTCTCGGACCAGGAAGGCGATCCGCATTCTCCGCGCGACGGCGCGTTCTGGGCGCACATGGGTTGGATCTTGTGGGGCGAGGTCAACCACAACAACACGCGGGTGATGTCGAAGTATGCGCCTGACCTGGCGAAGCACCGGTTTTACATCTGGCTGAACAACTACCACTGGGTGCCGAACGTCGTCCTTGGGGCGATCGTGCTGGCCGTGTGGGGCTGGCAGGTTTTCCTCTGGGCGATGTGCTTCCGGATTGTAGCGGGGATGCATATTACGTGGGCGGTGAATTCGGCGACGCACATGTTCGGCAGGCGTCGGTTCGAGACCCGGGACGATTCGCGGAACACCTGGTGGGTGGCGCTGCTCAGCTTTGGCGAAGGTTGGCACAACAATCATCATGCGCACCCGACTTCGGCCCGGCACGGCCTTGCATGGTACGAGTTCGACCCGAGCTGGCTGCTGGTGAAGGCGCTGAAAGCGGTGGGACTGGCGAAGTCGGTGCACGTTGCGACGGTCGAGTCGCAGGTGGTGGTGGAACAACGGGCGGCGTAAGGGCCGTGCGATAATTCGGGCATGAGCACGGTTCCGCTCACGGTTCCGGTTGAGGAGTATCTGAGTACCTCATACGACCCGGACTGCGACTATGTGGACGGCGAGCTCGTGGACCGGAACCTGGGCGAAAAAGATCACGGAAAAGTGCAGCAGGAGGTGCTGTTCCTCTTGCGCCAACGCCGGCGAGAACTCGGCATCTTCGTCATACAGGAGCAGCGGGTTCGGCTTTCTACAACACGCTACACGGTGCCGGATGTTTGCGTGATCGTCGGGCCTGAGCCCGACGAACAGGTCTTCACTCAGCCGCCTTTTCTCTGTATAGAGGTCCTGTCGCCGGAAGACCGGATGAGCCGTATGCAGGAGCGAATAGCGGATTACCTGGCGTTCGGGGTGCGGTACGTCTGGGTGATCGACCCCTCGACACGGAAGGCCTGGATTTACACTCCAGGCCAGGCGCGCGAGGTTGCTGACGGCATGCTGCGGACGGGGAATCCCGAGATCACCGTGCCGCTGGCCGAAATCTTCGCTTAACTATCACCAAGTTCCCTCGGGTGTATGCTGGACGCATGCTGTCTGGCTTGCGCGCCCTTTGGCGGCGCCCCGTCTTTGCCTCGGCCGCGATTCTGACGGTTGCGCTCGGGATCGGGGCGAATACGGCCCTGTTCGGCGTCATTTATGCGGTGCTGATCCGCCCGCTGCCGTTTCGCGATCCGGGGCGGCTGGTGCAGATCTGGGAGACGCACCCGGCACTGCCGCAATTGCAGGTAACCGTGCCGGATTTCCGCGATTGGCGGACACAAACGCGCAGCTTCGAGCAGCTTGCCGCGTACACGCTCTCGGCGATGAACAACGGCACGCTGCTCGGGCAGGGTGAGCCGGAAGCCGTACACGCCACGATGGCGAGCAGCAACCTGTTTTCGGCGATGGGTATCGAGCCGCTGGCGGGACGCGCGTTCAGCGGCGAAGAAGAGCGTACGAAGCAGCAGGTGGCGCTGATCAGCGAAAATCTCTGGAGGCGTAAGTTCGGCGCGGACCGTGCAGTGGTGGGGACGGAGATCCGCGTGGATGCACAGTCGTTTCGGGTGGTCGGAGTCGTGCCTCAGCGGCAGGCATTTCCCGAATGGGCGGACCTCTGGATTCCGCTGTCCCTGATTGAGGACGGGCTGGCAAACCGGAGGAAGTTTCATCCGCTGGAAGTCACGGCGCGCCTGCGGCCAGAGGTGACAGCGGAACAGGCGCAGGCGGAAATGCAGGCGGTCGCGCGCCGGCTGGCGCAGGACTATCCGGACACGAACGCAACCGTGGGCGCGGCGGTGGTGCCGCTGGCACGGGAGATCACGGGTGGGGTCCGGCCGTCGCTGCTATTGGCGTGGGCGGCGGTGGGGTTGGTGCTGCTGATCGCGTGCGCGAACCTGGCGCACCTGTTTTTGGCGCGGATGATCGAACGGCGGCAGGAGATGGCGATTCGGGAAGCGCTGGGGGCGGGCGTATGGGACCTGGTGCGGCAACTGATGGCGGAGAGCCTGCTGGTGGCGGCGATCGGGGGGGCGGCAGGCGTGATCTTGGCGGCGTGGGCGGGCCGACTGGCACGGACCCTTGCGAACGGGCAGATTCCGCGGATGGAGGAGAGCGGGATTGCAGGGCCGGTTTGGCTATTCGCGGTGGGTGTCTCGCTGGTGGCGGGCGTGCTGTTCGGATTGCCTGCGTGCTGGCAGGTATCGCGCGGGCGATCGGAGATGGCAGCGGGCGGAAGGTCGATTGTACACGGGCGATCGTGGATCAGCGCGGCCCTGATGGCCGGAGAGGTGGCGTTGGCCCTCCTGGTGCTGTCCGGAGCGGCGCTGCTGACCAGGAATTTTGCCGCGCTGCTGTCTGAAAATCCGGGGTTCGACGCACGGCAGGTGTGGACGATTCCGAATCTGCCGTTGCGTGCGGACTTCAACAAAAGCGGGGCGTTCTTCACGGACCGCCTGGCTCCGGCTCTGCGCGCGGTGCCTGGCGTCGAGGAGGCGGCGGCGGTGAATGCGGCGCCGATGAGCCTGGGCGCGACCGAGCACAGCCGTTTTGCGACGCGGTTCGGGATCGAGGGCAGAACCTTCGAGGCGGGGAGCTATCCCGTGACGCAAAACCGCTGGTTGACGCCGCAGTATTTTCATGCGATGGGAATTCCCCTGAAGCACGGGCGATGGCTGAACGATGCGGACGGCAACCAGCCGGTGATCCTGGTGAACGAGACGCTGGCGCGGCGATTCTTCCCGAACCAGGTCGCGGTCGGGAAGCGGCTGGTGATGGGGGTGATGGATCCGAAGCAGCAGGCGATCGAGATCGTCGGCGTGGTTGGCGATGTCCGCGAGTTCGGGCTGGACCGCGAGGTGGAACCGGCCATCTACGGCGTTGGGGTGGGCCCGGTCATGACCGTGGTGGTGAAGATGGCCGGCGGTGCGAGTGCGGCGGGGGCATTGCGGGAGGCAGTGCATGCGGCTGATCCGGAGATTCCGGTGAAGCAGGTGCAACCGCTCCAGCAGAACGTGGCGGACTCTCTGGCCCGGCGCAGGTTTGCGCTCGTGCTGATCGCGGTGTTTGGAGGAATCGCGGCATTTCTGACGGCGTGCGGAATCTACGGGCTGTTCACGCAGTCGGTGAACGCGCGGGTGCGGGAGTTCGGAGTGCGGGCCGCGGTCGGAGCGAAGCCCGGGGAGTTGGTGGGAATGATCCTGCGCGAGGCGGTTGTGTTGATTGCGCCTGGGTTGGCGGCGGGTGCGGTGCTGTCGCTGGCATTCGCGCGGCTGATGAAGAGCATGGTGTCGCTGGTTTCGCCGGCGGACCCGCTTTCGGTTTCGAGCGCGGCAGTGTTACTGGTAGCGTTGACGTTCGTTTCTGCGTGGCTGCCGGCCATGCGGGCAGCGGCGGTGGATCCGGCGGCGGCGTTGCGCAGCGATTAGCGCCGGCAGCGGAATCGCTTCAGGAAGTACAAGGGTACCCCACAAAGGACGAGGACGATGGTGCCGGGTTCGGGAGCACTGTCGGACCAATAGGCGGTGTAAGGCTGAAAGATGGCGCCGGCGATGCTGGGGTCGCCGCCGAAGTTGTGGGCCTGGAAGATGGCCTCGCTGAATTGGTTCGTGGAACCGATATTGGACAGTGTGGCGACGGCGGAAGCGTTGATGGTATAGACGATGGAGTCGGCTGTGAGGGCAATTCCCATTCCGGTCCACTGATCGTATTGGACGGGCACCGGGAGATCGATCCAGACTCCGGCCGAATCGTCCCAGACCCGGTACCGGGGTGCCCCGCCATTGAAGCTCCCGGACGCGTCGATGCCGATACCGAGGACATTGGTCTGCCCCTCGTAGGGACCGGCAGTACCAGGCGGCAGTGTAACGGGCCGGGCGGAAAGCTACCCTGCGAAGCGATAGACTGGAGCCATGGGACGAGGGTGCACTCATCTGGACACGATTCGGTTTCAGCACACGAACAAGAGAGGATGCGAGGAGTGTCTGAAGATGGGCGACACCTGGGTGCATCTGCGGCTCTGCCTCGAATGCGGGCATGTGGGCTGCTGCGATTCCTCGAAGAACAAGCACGCCACCAGGCATTTTCAGGCCACGAACCATCCGTTGATCCGCTCGATCGAGCCGGGGGAGTCGTGGGTGTGGTGCTACGAGGATGAGGTGATGGCGGGAGAGTTGTAAACCCGCGCGTAACTTTTCCGTTCCCCGCGAGTATCACCTCCATGCCGCCCTCTGTTGCGTCCGATTTGCGCTATGCGGCGCGTGAACTTTGGCGTCGGCCCGGGTTTACGGCGACTGCAATTCTCTCGCTCGGGCTCGGCGTGGGCGCGACCAGTGCTGTCTTCAGCGTGATCTACGCGGTCCTCATTAATCCGTTCCCGTATACCGGCTCCGAACGCATCATGCAGATCGCGTTGAAGGATAAGGCCGGTAACGACCGGTATACGGGAATAACCGGACCGCAGATCGAGCAGCTCGGCAAAGTGTCCGCGGTGGAGAGCGTGGTGGGGGAAGACGAGTGGAATCTCACCACCACCGACGGCGACCTCCCCGAAGACGTGGTGGCGGTTTACCTCACTACGA
Organism: Candidatus Acidiferrales bacterium; assembly: GCA_035499435.1. Classification (GTDB taxonomy): domain Bacteria; phylum Acidobacteriota; class Terriglobia; order Bryobacterales; family Bryobacteraceae; genus Solibacter. Next base: position 10,164 of record DATJYW010000093.1, read on the forward strand.
ATGCGCCCAGCCACTGGGGTACGCCCGCGCTCATGGGCCGCTGGTTTGTGCCGTCGGACGCGCCGCCAGGCAAAGAGGCCGAACCCGTGGTTGTGCTGGGATATCAATTCTGGCAGCGATACTACGCCGGCGACCCGGGCGTGGTCGGGCGAACCATCCAACTGGTGAAAAAGCCGTACCAGATCGTGGGAGTAATGCCGCCGCGGTTCCGGTGGCGCGAGGCGGATATCTACGTGCCGCAGAAGTTCACGCTGGATCCCGCTATCGGTTATGGCGTGACTGTGAAACTGCGTCCCGGTATCTCGCCGCAGCGGGCGAACGCGGAGCTTCAGCCGATTTTCGAACAGTTCGCGAGAGAGGCGCCTTCGCGTTATCCCGACACATTCCGGGTGACCACCAGGAGCATCATCGAGCTCTACGCCAAGCCGCTGGGGCCGACGCTTTACCTGCTGTTCGGCGCGGTGGCGTCGCTGCTGCTCATCGGGTGCGGGAATGTCTCGATCCTGCTGCTGGCGCGCGGCGCGCAACGTCAGCACGAGTTGGCGGTACGTGCCGCGCTGGGAGCCGGGCGGGGGCGGATTGTCCGGCAATTGTTCACCGAGTCGCTGGCGATCGCCCTCAGCGGCACCGCGCTGGGAGTGCTCGTGGCGTGGAAAAGCCTGGCGTTCATCACTGCCTGGCTGCCTTCGAACGCCTTCCCGGCGGAATCGGTGATCGAGATGAACCTGCCGGTGCTCGCGTTCAGTGCCGGCTTGGCCTTCGCGACGGCGATCGTGTTCGGCGTGGCTCCGGCAGTACAGCTTTCGCGCCCGGACGTGGCGCGCGTGGTACAAAGCAGTACGCGCCGGGTGATGGGAAGCGTACATGGCAAGCGCACGCACAGCGCTATGGTGGCAGCGCAGGTGGCGCTGACCCTGCTCATGCTCACGGCGGCGGCGGCCGCCGGCAAAGGCTTCCTGCACCTGGTAAACATGGACCTCGGATACGACCCGCACCGCACCATGTCAGTGCCGATCCCGATTCACGAAGGAACTCACGGCACGTGGAAGGAACGCTCCGAGTACTTCGAGCAGATCCGGGCGCGGATCGCGGAGATGCCCGAGGTGGTGGCGGCGGGGATTTCCACCAACGCGACGCCGCCGGCCAACGGAGGCGACTCCAGGATCGAGATCATGGGCGTGAGCCAGGCGGAGAAACCGGTGGTGCGGGTGAACTTCATCAGTCCGGAGTACTTTCCGGTGTTGCGGATCCCGCTGGCGCAGGGACGCGTGTGGGACCACGCAGAGAACATGCGGGGCGCGCAGTTGGCGGTGATCAACCGGACCATGGCCCGCCAGCTCTTTCCGAAGGGCGATGCCATCGGCAGCCAGATCCGGATTCCCGGTCTGAAGGACCAGCCGCCCTATCAGCCCGCGGCAGCCGGGAGCGAAGGCTGGCTGCGGATCGTCGGTGTGGCCGCGGACGCGCGCAACGACGGATTGCGCAACCCGATCAAGCCCGCGATGTACGTGCCGTACACGCTGCGGATGCGGATGTTCACGCAGATCCTGGTGCGCACCCGCGTGGCTCCGCTTTCGGTGCTGCGGGCCGTGCGGGCCGAACTGGTGAAGATCGACAAAGAACAACAGGCGATGCGCGTCCGCGACCTGGACGCCTGGATCACGGACATGAGGGAATACGCGCAGCAGCGCCTCATGGCGCGCCTGTTCGCCATCTTCTCCGTGCTGGCTCTGGTGCTGGCCGCGGCGGGGCTGTACAGCGTGGTGTCCTACGGGGTCGCGACCCGGACGAACGAGTTCGGAATTCGGATCGCGCTGGGGGCCAGGACGTGGGACGTGGTGCGGCTGGTGCTTCGCTCAACGTCCATGAGCGTGGGTGTGGGCCTGTCGGCCGGGCTCGCGTTGAGTCTGGTGTTTGACCGGGTGGCACGCAAATGGCTGGCGGAGAGTTCGCGCGATCCGGCGATGCTGGCGGCACTGATGGCGCTATTGGCGGCGGTGGCGGGGCTGGCCTGCTGGTCTCCGGCACGGCGCGCGGCATCGGTAGACCCGAGCGAGGCGCTACGTGACGAATGAGAGACCGCTGCCAGATTTATAAGTGACTCTATTGTCTTTTCATTGGCTTCCGTGGTACCCTTGAGGACCGTTTCTAACAAAGACTGTAGCGGAGGAAGTCGATGGGTGATAGCAAGCGGGCACTTTGGGTGATTCGCGCGTTCGGCGTTCTGGGACTGGTGCTGCTACTAACCAATCCAGTAAAAGCTCAGGATATTTCTCAATCCGCCTTGCAACAAATCGCGGATATTCAGGCGGCCAAAGCTAATTTTACGGCGGCGCAGCAGAAAATCGATTCCAACCTGGTGTTCGCGGCACTGGCAGCGCGCAGCGACCCCTCGGTGCAATCCTTCACGAGCGCGATTTCGACTCAGGCTGTGGATGGCGCAGGAAACGTCACGGTGGATATCCGGGGCACTGCTTCTCCGGCACTTACCGGCGCGATTGCGCTTGTGGGTGGGACGGTCCTGGACAATTCCGTGCAGTTCGGTCTGACGCATGCGATTGTGCCGTTGTGGGCTTTGGAGACGCTGGCGGCGCGTGAGGATGTTCTCAATATCCAGGCCGCCTCCGGGCACGTCCACAACAGCATCGCTTCCGCCAGGCGCGGCCCGCGAAGAACGGGCGGAGTGGTCACGCGAACCGGGGCCGCATTTGCCGGGGCGCTGACTTCGCAAGGGTACATCGCGCATGGGGCCAATACCGAGGTGGCGCAGGGCTTCAACGGCACCGGGGTTACGGTGGGTGTGCTTTCTGACAGCGCGTCTGCGGCCCGGGTGGCGGCCTTGATCGCGACCGGCGACCTGCCGGCAAACACGACCGTTCTGGCGGGACAGGCGGGTCCGTCGAACGGGAGCGACGAAGGAACCGCCATGATGGAGATCGTTCACGATCTGGCTCCGGGCGCCAACCTGATGTTCGCGACCGCGGACAACGGGGTCGCCAGCTTCGCGGCGAACATCATCGCGCTGCAACAAGCGGGCTGCAAGGTAATCGTGGACGACGTGACCTACTTTAATGAAGGGGCCTTTCAGGACGGCCCCATCGCGCGGGCCGTGAGTCAGGCAGTCGCCGCCGGCGCAGTTTATTTCTCCTCCGCCGCGAACAGCGGAAACAAGACGCTGGGGACATCCGGGACCTGGGAAGGGGATTTCGTGGATGGCGGGCCCGCCGGCTCGCCCATCACCCCGAGCCACACCGGCGAGCTGCATAATTTCGGCACGGTGGGGAGCCCGCAGAACTACGATGTGCTCACGGTGTCCACCACCGTGATTTCCCTGAAGTGGTCGGACCCATTGGGCGCTAGCACCAACGACTACGATCTGTTCGTACTCAACGGCGCGGGTACATCGGTCACCGCCTTTTCGGCAGCCGCGCAAACGGGCACGCAGGACCCGTACGAGATCGTTTCCAGTTCGAACGGCTTCGCCACGGGCTCCAGGGTCGTAGTGGTGCAGCACAGCGGGGCCGCCCGTGCGCTGCGGGTGGACACGAACCGCGGGCAACTCTCGATCAACACGACAGGCTCGACCTTCGGCCACAATGCCGGGATCGATACGATCAGCACCGCGGCCACTTACTGGAACAGCGCAAAGACGGGGACCAGGCCCTTCACGGGTGCGGCGAATCCAATTGAAACCTTCAGCTCGGATGGCCCGCGCAAGATCTTCTATCAACCCAATGGAACGCCGATTACCCCCGGGAACTTCCTGTTTGGGACCAATGGCGGGACCACGCTACAGAAACCGGACCTGACGGCGGCGGATGGCATCGTCGCCAAGACTCCCGGCTTCAGCCCGTTTTTTGGCACCTCGGCGGCGGCGCCGCACGCGGCTGCAATTGCGGCCCTGGTATTTCAGGCGCGGCCAGGCTACTCGCCGGCGCAGGTGAAAACGGCTATGACAGCGGGCGCGCTGGACAACATGGCGGCAGGCGTTGACCGGGACGGCGGCTACGGGGTAGTGATGGCGACGCTCGCGGTTCAGTACGCGCTGTCGCACTAGGCTGGCGGACTGGCAAAAGGAATAGCGGAGGAACAAAGCAAAAATGAAACACGCTTCTATGGTGCTGAGGGTTCTGCTGGGGCTCTCGCTGGCGGGAGTGGCGGCGCAGGCGATGACGCTGGCCACGATTACCGGAGATTTTCTGACGGCCACGGATCCCACCCAGCTCGGCCGGCTGAGTCGAAACGGCATTCCACAGGATTGGTCGGGTTCGGAGCCGTATCCCGGGGTTCTCAACCCGACCACCACCTACCATTACAAGGAGTACATGATCAACTCGTCGGTGATCGGGCCGAGCGTGTTCATTCAGATCGAGTTCGATACCGTACCTGTCAACTCGTTCGTGGCCGCCTATGACACGTCGTACAGTTCCACCAATCCAGTCGCGACCTGGCTCGGCGATGCCGGGACGTCGGGGAACTTCTTCGGCACGGATCCATTGTTCTTTCAGGTGATCATCCCGTCGGGTCACAATCTGGACGTCGTGGTCAACACAACCGGTACCGACGCCGCCAGCCTGGGTAGCGCCAACGCCTACAACCTCACCGTGGAAGGGTTCATCGACAATCAGTACACCGATGCGCCCGAGCCGTCCACGACACTGTTGATCGGAGCGGGTATGTTGGCGGTCGGCGGGCTTACGCGGATTCGGCAGAGGTAGCCAACCGGGACAGGTGGAAAGCCCGTCCCACGCATCCTACAACTCGGCCAACGCGCGGTGAACGAGGTGGATGCTGATTGCGCCTTCGCCGACGGCGGAGGCGACGCGCTTGACGTTGCCGGCCCGGACATCGCCCACCGCGAAGACGCCCGGGAGACTGGTTTCCAGCATCAGGGGCGGCCGGGAGAGTTGCCAGTGCGGGGCGCCGTCGGACAGGTTGTCGAGGTCGCGGCCGGTAAGAATAAAGCCCTTGTCGTCGAGGGCGAGGCAGCCGCGGAGCCAATCGGTCCGGGGCGAGGCGCCGGTCATGATGAAAACGTGTTGTATGGGATGAGTGGAGATCTCGCCCGTCGTCTTGTCCTGCCATGTGACGCGCTCCAGATGCTGGTGTCCTTCGAGCGCGGTGATCTCGGTGCTGACGTGCAGTTCGATCTGCGGGTTTTCGGTGATGCGCTGGATCAGGTAGCGCGACATGGTGCTGGAGAGCTCGCCGGAACGGACGAGCATGTAAACCTTCCGCGCGTGGGCGCAGAGGAAGACGGCGGCCTGGCCGGCCGAGTTGCCGCCGCCTACGACGATCACATCGTCTCCTTCGCATAGTTGCGATTCGATATTCGTGGCGCCGTAGTAGATGCCCTCGCCTTCGAACTTTTCCAGGTTGGCCAGGCGCGGCTTGTTGTATTGCGCACCCGTGGCGATGACGATGGCCCGGGTGGCCAGTGGTTCCCCGCCGTCCAGGAAGACCTTGTAGGGGCGGCGCTCGCATTCGATACGCTCGACGCCGCGGGCAATCATCATGGTGGCGCCGAACTTCTGTGCCTGGGTGGTGGCGCGGGCAGCGAGCTCCATGCCGGAGATGCCGGTCGGGAAGCCGAGATAGTTTTCGATCTTGGAGCTGGAACCCGCCTGGCCGCCTGGGGCCTGCATCTCGATTACGAGCGTGTCGAGGCCTTCGGAGGCAGCATAGACGGCTGCGGCGAGTCCGGCAGGTCCCGCGCCGACAATAATCACGTCGCGGACGTGGCCGCTATCCACTGCGACATTGAAGTCGAGGCAGGCGGCCAACTCGTGATTGGACGGATGCCGCAGGACGCTGCGGGCATTGCAGATTACGACGGGAACTTCGGAAGCCTGCACATTGAAGCGGTCGAGAAGCTCCTGCGAGTAACGATCGGTGTCGAGATCGACGTAGGTGTAGGGATGGCCGTTGCGGCTGAGGAACTCGCGCAGCTCGAGGGTGCGGGCAGAGTGGCGCGAGCCCATCAGGACGACGTTGCCGTATCCATGGCGGATAAGCTCGAGGCGGCGAAGAATGAACGCACGCATGAGGATCTCGCTAAGCTCGGCGTCTTTGGCGACCAGGGCGCGGAGGTCGTCGGGAGCGACCTGGAGAAATTCGCCGGGCTCGCCGACACGTCCTCTAGCGAGACTGCGCTGCCCGGAGATCATCGTCAACTCCCCGGTGAACTCTCTGGCGTGGTGAGTGACGATGGGGCGCTCGCCTTCGAGCGAGGGCTGGACAATGTCCAATGTCCCGGAGAGGAGCACGAAGAAGGGAACGCCGGTCGTATTGGGCTCGAAGAGAATTTCGCCGGAACGGACCTGGCGGATGTGGCCGATCGGGCGAATGCGATCGATCTGAGCGGGAGTCAGGGCTGGAAACGTCTGAGAACGCGCGTCGAGGGCACTGGGCACGATGGGGGAGGACATAACTAATTGTCTCAAGTCGAGCCTGGAGGGTGGCCTCGGCCCGCTGGATGGGCGACGAACAACGATTGAGGCCTGTACTAAGCTGGACACATGGAGGTCACCAGGCACCGGCGGTCGATTGCGTTCTTTATCGCACTGGGCGTGGCGTCGATCTCGGTCCTGCTGGTGCTGTACATTGGCTGGATCCTTCTGAACTGGCGCACCGGCTTGCTGCTGGTGCTGGGCGTGCTCCTGGTGCTGATGATTATCTGCGGGATCGTGCTGAATACGGTCTTCCTGGTGCGGGAGATCCGGCGGAATGAGCAGCACGACGCGTTCATCAACGCGGTCACACATGAACTGAAGACGCCCGTGGCATCGATCCGGCTTTACCTCCAAACACTGCAGACGCGGCCGGTGGATGAGGAGAAGCGCAAGCAATTCTATAGCACCATGCTGGCCGATGCCGACCGGTTGCTGTCCACCATCGAGCAGGTATTGCACACAGGACGGCTGGGCGCGGCCGGGCGTTCTTTGAATGTGGCGCGGGTCGATCTGGACGAGCTGGTGCGCTCGTGCGTGGAGCGTGTGCGCACCCTGCACGGCGTGCCTGAGGAATCGCTGCGCTATGTGCCGGGGGGACCTGCCTCGGTAGTGGCCGACGCCGAGGATGTGCGAGCCGCCGTCACCAACCTGATCGACAACGCTGTGAAGTACTCCGGATCCGATGTGCGGGTGACCGTGCAGACCGAGCGCGCCGGAGACCGGTTTGTGACCATCCGGGTACGCGACCAGGGGCCGGGCATACCGAAATCGGAGCTCAAGCGGGTCTTCCGTCGGTTTTACCGGGTTCCGGGACCGCTGGGGCTCCGAATCAAAGGGACGGGGCTGGGATTGTACATCGTGCGCTCGGTGGCACGGCGGCACGGCGGCCGTGCCTGGGCGGAAAGCGACGGACCGGGGCAGGGAAGCACGTTTGCATTGGAGCTGCCGATCGCGCCATGAACCGGATACTGGTGGTGGAAGACGAGCAGCACCTGGCTGAAGGGCTGCGGTTCAACCTGGAGGCCGAAGGGTACCAGGTGGTCGTGGTGGAGACGGGTGAAGCGGCCCTGGGTCTCCTGTTGGGAGGCACAAACGGGTTCGACGTTCTGGTGCTGGATATCATGCTGCCCGGGAAAGATGGCTTCGACGTGATGCAGGAGTTGCGGCATGAGGGGCAGTTCATTCCAACGTTGATGCTGACGGCGCGCGGGCATCCGGACGATGTACTGAAAGGGTTTGAGGCAGGGGCGGACGATTACCTCACCAAGCCGTTCGAGCTGCCGATTCTGATTGCGCGTCTGCGTGGCCTGCTGCGGCGGAAACTGTGGCTGGAGACCTCGATTGCGCCGCCGGCGAAGGACACTTATACTTTCGGGGACAAGAGCGTGGTGTTCGATCAGCTCGAGCTGCGCGTGGGCGAGCAGGTCGTTCCCTTGACGCTGATGGAGGCGAACCTGCTCCGGTATTTGATTCAGCACGAGGGCAAGCCCGTGTCGCGGAAGGCCATGCTGGAGGACGTGTGGGGACTCCACGAGGACACCGATACGCGCGCGATCGACAATTTCATCGTGCGCTTGAGGAGGTACATCGAGAAGGAGCCGGCGAAGCCTCGGCATCTGCTGACGGTGCGGGGGGTCGGGTATCGGTTTGTGGCCGCGCCCAAGTAGGACAGGAGCGGGCAGGCCATGAGGCCCGCCCCACTTTCATTTCTTCTTGCGGATGTAGATGGCGCCGTTGTAAGTCTTGAATGTGGCTTCCGGGCCGCCGCCGTTGATGGTGCCGGCCAGTGTGCGGTCGCGGTCGATATTGACTACGAAGCGTCCGTCGCCGCTGGGATTGGATTGCGTGATGGTTCCACCGCCGAGCTTGACGTCGAAGTCGCTGTAGATGGCGCCATGGCCGGTGCTGAGTTTCAGGTTGCACTTGTAGTCGGCGGGAAGCGTGACGTCGATCGTGCCGTTCATGGTGGTGAAGGAAAGCGGTTTGGCCGGATCGACGGAACTCATGCTTACGATCAGCGAGCCGTTCATGGAGTGGGCGAGTACATTGCCGCCGATGTTGGTCAGGGAAGCTTTGCCGTTCATCGTGTCGACGACAATCTCGCCTTTGACGCCTTCCACGTCAATGGCGCCGCTCATGGTGTGCAGGTCGAGCGAGGTATCCGGCGGCACCGAAATGACCAGGCCGGTGTGCGACATGGGTGCGCGAACCGTGATCTGGTTGTCCTCTTCTTCAACCGCGAGGCCGCGCGGCGGCACGTCGATGCGGTGCATTCCGGGCGGGACGGGCTCGCTGGATTTGTCCTTGTCTTTCTCTTTGATTTTCCCGCCCTCGGTGGCTTCGATGATGACGTCCCTGCCGGTGTAGGCCTTGACGGTGATCGGGCCGCTCATCAGGTGCGCGGTGAGCTTCCGCGGGCGGCCGGTGTTCCGCGACGGGACCACCACGCGCTGGTTGCCGGTATCCTGGGCGGGCAGGGCCGGGCCGATTGCAAAGGCTACCGCGGTTAGAACGAATATCGGTTTCATGATCGTTTCCTCTAAATCGCAATTGCGCATGCCGAAGGCCTGCGCCACTAGGTCTTCGTGTGCAGGCGGATGCTGCCGTTCAGCGTCTCGAATGAGAGTTCCGGGCCGCCGGCGCCGGCGCGGCCGGCGATGCTGCGGTCGGACCGGTAGATCCATTTACCGCCGCTCTCCGTGGCGCTGCCTTTGTCCGGGGCTGCGGTCAGCTCGAAATCGGTGTAGATGCCGCCGTTGAGTCGCTTGAATCTCAGGTCGGCGTTCAACGGGTTCTGGAAGTAGACGTCCACCGTGCCATTGAGCGTGCGAATGTCGGTGGCTTTCGACGGGTTCTTTGCGTACGCCACCCGAACCTTGCCGTTCAGCGTGTGGACCGAGCCGGCGCCTGCAACGCCATCCATGTCGATGCTCCCGTTGAGGCCGTTGATCTCGTAATCGCCGGAGGTCTTCTTCACTACGATGTCGTCGTTCAGCGTCTTCACCACCAGATCGGTGGCGGCCGGCACTTCAATCTCGAAATTGAAGACCACCCGGTACCGGTAGTAGTCCTCGCCGCGGTCGTGGTTTCGGAATGGACCGTCAACATACAGGCGGACAAAATCGCCCTGCTGCGACATGTCCAGCTTCACGTCGCGTTTGGCTTCGGCGGCGGCTTCCGGGGAATCGGCGAGAACGTGCTTGTCGATATTGATGCGCACTTCGCCGCCCGATGAGCCGGTGATGTGGACATAGCCGTGAATGTTGTCGACGAGCAGCTTCTTTCCGCCCGTGAAGGTCTGATGCAGGCTGTCCTTCTCGTCGATCTTCCAGGCGTGGTCGTCGCGGCGGGCGAAAGCGGCAAGAGGCAGCGCGAGAGCCAGAATGTAAACCGTATATTTCACCGTCTTCCCTCCAGTTGCTGCAGCGCCCAGGAGGCGCGCTGCTGGACTACTTCTTGAAGCTGCGGATCCTTACTGAGCCTTGCCAGGTCGTTCGCGGCGGAGCGGGCGTTCAACTGCACCAGCATGTCGATAAGGGCCATTTGCACCATTGGCGATTCCTGTCCCGGAATGGCCTCGATCATGGCGGGGACCACGCGGGGATCGCCGGAGAACTTCTGGAGCGCGTCAACCGCGGAAAGCCGGACGTTGACGTTGCCGTCGTTCTTGATGGCGAACAGCAGGGCGTCGGTGACTTCGCGGTCGGGCTGCGACATCTGCTCGGTGTAGGTGACGCCGCGGAGGCGCGCGCTGGGCGACTGCTGCTGCAGCATGGAGAGCGCGACCATCTGGCGCAGGCCTTCGATCTGGCCTTTGAGCTGTGCTACCTCGATGTTCTCGGTGGGGCGCAACTGGTAGCGGCCCAGGGCCACACCGGCGACGAGGAGACCCGCCGCGATAGCGATACCCCATGCCGGATGCTGCGGGAAGGCGATCACGCGCGGCTTGGGCGCGGCTTGTGAGACGCCCATGCCGGCTTCATAGGCGCGCAGCACTTCCAGAAAGCGCGCCTTGGCGGCGGGATCCGGCTCGGCATCCGCGCCGGAGTTCAGGTTATCCATTCCTCTCCACACGGTATTCAACTCCGCTACTTCACTGCGGCACCCGGCACAGGTCTCCAGGTGCTCGACCACGCTCTGCCGGGCCGTCTCATCGAGACGTCCGGCCAGAAGCTCGGGAATCTGCTCGCGGACCTTTTCGCAATTCATGATGCTCGTTCTCCGCTGAGGGCGAAAAACCGGTCGCTCAGTTCGCGCAGCGCCCGGTAGACGCGCACTTTGACAGCGCCCACTTCGCAATTGAGGATGCCGGCGATCTCTTCGTACTTCATGTCCTGGTATCGGCTGAGGACCAGCACCTCGCGTTTCTCGTGGGGCAGGGACGCCAGCGCGCGGCGCAAAAGGATCGCCTCCTGCTTCTTTTGAAGCGCGCGGTCCTGCGGCACTTCTCTGCCGCGGAACTCGCCCGCCTCTTCGGGCAGGGCCACCTCGGGCTTGTGCTTGGCGAGATGGTCGGCCCAGACATTACGGCCTACCGAATAGAGCCACGGCCGGAATCCGGCGCCGGGCTGGTAGGTGTGCCGGTACTTGAGTAGTCGGAAGAACACCTCCTGCGCGAGATCTTCACTGACGGCGCGGTTGGAGGTGAGGGACAGGAAATAACGGAACAGGCTTTTGTGGTGGCGGTCGAAGAGCTGCTCGAGTTTGGCCACCTCGCCGGCGCGGACGTCCTGCATGAGCTTTTCGTCTTCCACTTGCCTCCCGGTCACACCATGCAATACCGCGCGTGGCGGAAAAGGTTACTGGCTGCGGGCAGCCCGAAAGCCTGCCCACCGGCTACACCTGTGCCGATTTAACCACAAGACAAGTGTATTGTTCTTGGGGCAAAATGGTTGATGCTACAGCAGATCTGCTCCGGTCCGAGCGCCGCAGGGTTCGGAGCGGAATTTTTCCGGAGATGCATACGTGAAGATTGCTCGAAATGGATGGCTCTGTGTCGGATTGATGTGCGTGGCCGCCTTGGGTGTGGGCCGGGCGCAGGAGGTGCAAACCGGGCCTGAAGACCAGGCGGCGGCTCCCCAGCAGCCGGCGCAGCAGGCTCCCCCTCAGCAGCCGGCTCAACAATCTCCGCCTCAGCAGCAGCCGCAACAGCCGCCACCCCAACCCGAGCAGGCGGGAGCGCAGCCGAACGTGAAGCTTCCGCCGCCTCCGCCGAAGGTAATCGACGTGCGAATGCCTGGGGAGGCCGGATTTTCGATAGGTTTGACCGGCTGGCTGGCCAGGGGCAGCAACCATCTCGACAAAGGTGAGGAGGCTACCTTTACCGGTGTTTCCGCCCTTACTCTGGCCGACAACGCGCACGGCTCCTTCGGCGTGGACGTGGGAGTCGCCGCGGGCCTCCACAATACGCTGAAGTTTTCGTACTTCTTTGTCAAGCAGAGCGGCTCTGTCATTGCTCCTTCGGACCTGGTGGTTTTCGCGCAGACTTTTTCCGCCGGCGAGCCGATGACCACCAACTCGAATCTCCGGGATTTTAAGTTCTCTTACGAATATCTGACGTGGCCCTATCCCGTTGAACGGCGCCACTTCCGGCTCAAGACGCTGTGGCAGGTGCAGTACGTCTCGATGCGTGCCGTCTATGACGATCCGATCAAAAGCGCAACTCCGGACTCTTCGGGGAACATCACATCGTACGCGGTGGAGGGGTCGAAAGGGTTCTTTTGCCCTACCTTTGGACTTGGCGTGCATCAATACGTAGGCCAGCACATGCACCTGGAAGCCGATTTCTCCGGTTTCGCGTGGCCCGGACGTTGGCAGTTGGTCGATGCCGAGGCGACCGCGGGCTACCGTATGGGCAGCTTCGAGTTTCGGGCTGGCGGAAAGTACTTCCATTACCGCACGTCGCCGAAGCAGGACTACTTCTACCGTGGAAATGTCGGGGGGCTCTTCGTGGGCATCCGGTGGCATTCGGACTAGGGAAGAAGAATTCAGGAGCCAGAATGCAAAGTCCGGCCCCCCGCGGTCGCTGGATCACTGGGCTGCTGAGGCTCCTTCCCGCCAAGGGCGCGAACCTCCTGAGGGGTCAGCTTGCGCCACTTGCCGATCGGCAGATCGCCGATGCGGATGCTGCCGATGGCCGTACGGACCAGCTTGAGCACTTTGCTGTCGATCGCTTCGAGCATGCGGCGGACCTGGCGGTTGCGGCCTTCGGTGATCGTGATTTCAAGATGGGTGTAGCGGCCGCTGTCGCGCAGACGTTCGATCACGGCGCGGCGGGTAGGACCGTCGCTCAATTCGACTCCCTGTCGGAGGCGTTCGATCTGAGCCTCGCTCAGCAGCGTTGAGGCCTTGACCTGATAGGTCTTTGGTACCGTGTGGGTAGGATTGGTGATGCGCTCGGCGAAACCAGTGTCATTCGTCATGAGCAGCAGGCCGCTGGTGTCGAGGTCGAGGCGGCCAACCGGCGAGAGCCAGGCGCCGACGTCACCAGTCAGGTCGTAGACGGTTGGGCGACCGTCTGGATCGCCATAAGAAGTCACGTAGCCGGTTGGTTTGTAGAGTAGAATGTAGAGTTTCTCGACGGACTTTAAGAGCTTCCCGTCGAATGTTACCCGATCGCGTTCGGGATCGACCCAGAAGTCCGGGTTCTGAATGACTTTGCCATTCACCCGGACCCGCCCAGCGTGTATCCAGCTTCGCGCATCCGATCGCGAGCCGATTCCGGCCTTTGAAAAGATGCGTTCAAGGGTCTTAGCGGGCCTTCGGGGCGGAAGTTTGCCATGTTTATCAAACTTCCGTAAGTACGGTCCAGTACTCATGATACAGTAGTCTCGGGAGGTTACCTGGGGGTACTACTCGTTCGGGGCGCGCGGCAACTGGTCACACTCCGCGGATCCGGCGGGCCAAGACGCGGCCCGGCACTCCAAGAACTTAGTCTAATACGTGACGGGGCGGTGTTGATCCGCGACGGTCAGATTGTCGAAGTCGGTCCGACGCGACGGCTGGAAAACCTGACGTCGGCACGGACTGCGGTCGAGATCAACGCGGCAGGGCGTGTGGTTTTGCCGGGGTTCGTCGACTGCCACACTCACCTGGTGTTTCCGCCGGCCGGCGTGCCCAACGATCACGATCGCGCAGCGCGGGTCGTGCGGTCGTCGACGGCGCGCCGGCTTGTATTTCGGGCGCGGGCCTACCTGGAGGCGATGGCACGGCACGGCACCACGACGGTAGAGGTGAAGACCGGCTGCGGTCCGGATGAGAGCGCCGAGGCGAAGGTACTGCGGGTGCTGTCGTCGCTGCGAACCAACCCGGTGGACGTAGTGCCGAGCTTCCTCTTTCGGCTGCCGGCTAGCTTGAACGGCAGTGCGGGTACCGCGGCGGAGTTTGTCATGACCGAGCTGCTCCCGAAGATTCGGCGGCGCAAGGTGGCGCAGTTCGCCGACGTCGCCTGGGATAACGATCCGAACCTGACGCAGTACTTCGATCGTTTCCTGAGCGCCGCGCGGGAGTTGGGTTTCCGCTGCAAGATTCATGCTGACCATCAGGACCCGCAATGGGCCGTCGAAACCGCGCTGCGTCACCAGGTAGTGAGCATCGACCACCTGGAACACGCAACGGAGGCGGTAGCTGCGGCACTGGCGGGCGCCGGCGTTATCGCGACACTGCTGCCGTGCGCGGCGTTCCGCCATGGACGAGCCGCGCCGGCGAGGGCGCTGATCGACGCCGGAGTAGCCGTGGCACTGGCCAGCAATTTCAATCCTCATCACACGCCGACGCTCAACATGCAGGGTGTGGTGACCATGGCGTGCTGGCGCCTCGGGATGAGCGTGGCGGAAGCGCTGAACGCGGCCACGTACAACGGCGCGCATGCGCTTGGGTGCGCTGACCGCGTGGGGTCGATCGAGCCTCGAAAGTCGGCGGACCTGGTGTTGCTGAATACCAGCGACTACCGGGACTTGGCGGCGAACATCGGGACCAATCTGGTGCATCTGACGATGAAGCGCGGGAAGGTCATCTATCGAGAGGGCGCGGTGGCGCCACGGGCTCCAGAGGCACTTCTCGGCTAGTACGCGTGCCCGCGGCCTTGCGGCCGCGGGCGCTGTGGCAGGTCGGGAATCTGCCCGCGTTACCTGACGAAGACGCTTATGGTGACGCTTACGGTCTGGCCTCCAGGTCCGTACGCGGTCAGCGTGTAGGTCGAGTTGGTGATCGGGTTCACCGTGAACGTGCCGTTGGGCTGCAGGTTCTGCGGCGAAATCTCCGAGCCGACGAGAACGACGGAAGTGGCGTTCTCGGTTTGCCACGTCAGGACCACCGGGTTGCCGGCGGCGGTGGACGTCACCGGGTTTGCGGTGAAAGACAGGATGCGCACCTGGCCGACGTTGACGGTCACGTTGCCCTGGATCTGGCCCGTGCCGTTGGTCGCCGTCAGAGTGTAAGTCGTGGTGGTGGTCGGCGAAATCGTCGCGCAATCGTTGGCGTTCAGGTTGCTGCCGACGCCCGGCTGGATCTGGATGCTGGTCGCGCCCGTCACCTGCCAGCAGAGCTTGGTGCTCTGTCCGGCATCGATGTTCTGCGGCGTCGCCACGAACACTACGATTTGCGGAACGCTTCCGGAAGCGACCGTGATCGTCACCGGAGCGGTCACGCTCTTGCCGTCGCTGCTGGTGGCGGTCAGGGTGTAGGTGGTGGTTTGGGTCGGCGATACAGTGGTGCTGCCGTTGGCCGGAACACTGCCTACGCCGCTGATGGAGACCGTGGCGGCGCCGGTTGTGGTCCAGCTCAGCGTCGAGGAGCCGCCCGGAGCGATGGTGAGCGGGCTGCCCTCGTAGCGGACGATCTGCGGATTGCCTGTAGTGCCTCCCGTGCCTACGGTAACCGTGGCAGAGGCGGTGACGGTACCCGCGGGTCCCGTCGCGGTAAGGGTGTAGGTGGTGGTTTGCGACGGGCTGACCGGCGCGGAGCCGGTAGCAGCGACGGTACCTACGCCGTTGTTGATGCTGATACTGGTGGCGCCCTGTACCACCCAGTTCAGGGTCGAAGTCTGGCCGGCGCTGATGTTGGCCGGCGTGGCGTCGAACCGGACGATGCTGGCCGAGGTCGGTGACGTGGCGCTGACGCGCGTCACGGCCGAATTGCTGAGGCCGTCGGTGTTGGTGACGGTCAGCTTGAAAACGTAGCTCTGTCCTGCCGCCGCGCTGAAACTGGTCTTAGCCGCGTTCGGCGTGGACAGCGCGACGGTGGGTCCGCTGACCTGCGACCAGGCGTAGGTGAGAGCTTCGCCGAGCGGATCGTAGGAGGCCGAACCGTCCAGGTTGACCTGGCCGGCCGCGACGCCGTTCTGATCCGGACCCGCGATGGCCACCGGTGGAGCGGAGCCGACGCGCCGCGTCAGGATTTCATAACGGATGCGGGGCACGTCCATGGGCACGGGAGACTTGGTCTTGCCGTAGTCCTTCGGGTGAATGTAATTGCCGACCTGGAAGCCGAATTGGATGCGGCCGCTGTCGGTGAGGGCAAGCAGGCTTTCGTTGAGGTCGCCTTCGATGGTGAACGCGAAGTGCTCGGATATGGGCTGCACGAGGCGAAGCTGGCCGCCGGGACTGTTGTTGTGCTGGTGGCTGCGCAAGTACCCGATGTTTCCTTCAAGGTATGCATTGCCCCAGACGCCGACGAGGGCGCTGCCGCCGACCTGATCGGCGATGCGGGCGTAGGTCTGCTGGAACACCCCGGGCGCGAGTTGGATGCTGTTCATGACCGCTTCGTTCTTGAAGCCTTTGGTGGCGAAGATGCCGATACGGCCGCGGCTGAAGATATAGTCGAGCAGGAAGGAGGCTTGGCCGAGTCCGCCGGCGGATTGCATGTCTTTGAAGTTTAGGTACTTGAAGCTGGCGAAGGCGCCGGCCTGGAGGCTGCTGTTGAAACGGTTGACCAGACCGAGATCGAACTGGCCTTCCTGGCGGCCGGGGTAGTACATGTACTCGCCCTGTGCCTGCACGGCGCGCACGCCATCGCCGCCGAACGGCGAGAAGAATTGGCCGCGGCCGTCGAAGCTGAAGTCGCCGGTCTTACCCTTGCCCATGGTGGGCCCGATGTTGACGTTGATGTTGGAGAACTTCTTGTTGCGCCGCTGAGATTCATCCACGGCGCCCATCGCTTCGGTGTGCGCGATTTCCTTGATCTGCTCGGCGCTGGGCGGCCTGGCCGCGCCGCTCACCTGGTCTTTGAGCGTGTTGAGTTGGTTGCGCTGATCGTTCAGTTCGGCGCGCAGCTTGTCGTTCTCGCCCTGAAGATTCTTGAGGGCCGCGAGAATGTCGTCCAGCTTGTCGAGCTTTTTCAGAATCTGCTCGCAGCATTCCTGTTGGCGCTTGGCCATGTCGTTCAACCTGTCGATGAGGGTCGGGAGGACCTCGCTGATGCCGCCCTCTTTGACGAGGGCACCCTTGCCGTCGGTGACCGCCAGCACGACTCGGCGGTTCATGAAGCGGCCTTCCTTCGACTTGTTGTCGACTTCAGGGCTCCTCTTGCCGTCGCCGGCCGTCGTGATCTGGCTGTCGGCGGCGCCGTATCGCACCAGAAATGCCTTGACGGCTTCGGCGCGGTGCATCGCGAGCTTGTCGTTGTAGGCCGCGGATCCCACATAATCCGTGTGGCCGGTAACTTTGACTTTGTAATCGCGATGTTGGCTCAATAACTCTGCCAGCCTTAGCAGGCTGGGATAGCCGTCCGAGAGGATCGACGAATTGAACTCGAAGTTAATCTCTTCCCAATCATCCTTGTGCTGGCCGCCCGTGTTCAAACCCTGCCCGAACAATGCGGACGCCAAGACTCCCACCGCTCCGATCGCTGCTAGCTTCCTCATGATCTTCTGAATCTCCTCGCGAAAATGTGCAACCTGTATTCGAGACTGACCCCGTGTCTAACACCTGACGAGTGGCGACAACGGCGCGACGCTTCCGGCTGGACGCGGTAGGTTCTTGCCGGTGCGCAAACTAAAAATAGGATAACCGGAATCTGTCGGAGCGGGACAGAATTTCCGCCTCACTATTCCCAGTACGTCGTGTGAGTCAGCACAAAGTGGACCAACGACAGTATTGAGCATGCGACAATAGTCAGGTGAGGCTGCCGGACGGGCAGTCGCTCCTGCGCCGCAAGCGTGGGGGAGGAAAGTCCGGTCTCCGCAGGGCAGCGTGCCGGCTAACGGCCGGGCGGGTTCGCAAGAGCTCGACGGAAAGTGCAACAGAAAAAATACCGCCTGGTGAACCCAGGTAAGGGTGAAATGGTGCGGTAAGAGCGCACCGCGGCGGGAGCAATTCCGCCGGCAAGGCAAACCCCACGCGGAGCAAGACCAAATAGGGGAGGAGGAGCGGCCCGTTCCTTTGAACTCCCGGGTAGGTCGCTTGAGGCGTTCAGCAATGGGCGTCCCAGAGGAATGACTGCTGCCCGCAAGGGTACAGAAACCGGCTTACAGTCCGGCAGCCTCGTAAGATTCGAAATCTTAAAGGCGCTGCATGCGCCTGAGAACGCGGTTAGTTCCCGATATCATTGGAACAGGCTCTGCAAGCGGCGCTTGTCTTCCAGTGACATCCCCGGATTCCGGCGAATGTCTTCGCGACGTGAGAGCTTCCGCCTGTAACGCGCAAAATATTCTTCGATATCTCCGCCGAACTGAAAGCTGTACATGATGTCGGCGAAGTCCGCGGTGTGGCTTAATCCCAGGGCGTGACCGGACTCGTGCAGACAGGTGAGATAGACGATTGATTCACGAAGCAGCCCTTCGCCTGTCTCGGGACGCACATATACGTCGCCGCCGACGGCCTCGCCGTAGAGACCGTCGCGGGCGCCGACCCAGTGAATGCGGATTTGGGCCTTGCTGGCCTCCGACGCCTTCTCGAAAGTGAGTCTGCCGTTGGATGCGGCCTGCCAGGCTTCAAGCGCCCACTGGGCGAGGTCCGGGTCGGAGGCGCGGCAGCCACTCTCGGGTTTGGTGCAGGGATCGATCCAGTAACGCATGGTCGCTCCGTTTGCGGCTCCGATGGTGAGGAGTACGGCCAGGGCCTGTACGTCTGCGCGCATTTCTCAAGCCTACCGCTCCTGGCTACTCTTCGCGGAGCGCGATCATGGGATCGACGCTCGTGGCGCGGCGGGCGGGCAGCCAGGTCGCCAGGATCGCAACCATCGCCAGAACCAGCGCGACGAGAGAGAAGGTTACTGCGTCGGTGGTACTGACTCCAAACAGCAGGGCGGCCATGACGCGCGTCAGCGCCAGCGCACCGGCAAGGCCGGCGGCGATTCCGAACGCCACGAGTTCGACGCCTTGACGGACCACCATCCCGATGATGTTGCCGCGCTGCGCGCCGAGCGCGACCCGCACCCCGATATCGTGGGTGCTCTGGGACACCAGGTAGGACATGACGCCATAGACTCCGATCGCCGAGAGGACCAGCGCGAAAAGAGCGAAGGCTCCCAACATGACGGTGGAGAACCGGCGCCGCGCCAGCGAATCGTACAGTCGGTCGGCCATGGTGCGGACCTGATAGACAGCGACGTTGGTATCGACGGCGTGGACCTGGTTGACGATCGCCCCGGCGAGCAGCACCGGATCGGACGATGTGCGTACGGCAAGGAACATCATGTTTCCCGGGTTCTGCTGTTGGGGGAAGTAAACCACGATCTTGCCTTCGTCGTCGAGGCCATATTGTTTGACGGTGCCAACCACGCCGGCGATGGTCATAGGTTTCTTGGGATCGAACCAGACATGTTTGCCGATGGGGTTTTCGCGCGGCCAGAAACGCCTCGCGAAACGGTCGTCCACGATCGCCACCTGTTGGCTCTCGGCGGTGTCGTGATCGGAGAAGAACCGGCCGTTGCGCAGCGGGATTTCGAGGGTGCGGAAGTAGTCCGTGGAAGCGATGCGGATATCCACCTGGAGTTCCTGGCCGGGCGCCGGAGTGAAGCCCTCGACGTTGATTCTTCCCCAGCCCACGGAACCGGTGAGAGGCAATGTGGAAACCACGCCTTGCGCGGTGACGCCGGGCAGGTGCGCGATGCGGTCGCCGATTTCCCGATAGAACTGGACCACGGCTTTATCCTCCCGATACCTGGTTCCGGTAGCCGCAACCTGCATGGCGAGCACGCGGTCGGTGGTGAATCCGGGCGGGACGCTCTGGAGCCGCACGAAACTGCGAATCAGGAGCCCCGCGCCGATGAGCAGCATGAGAGACAGCGCAAGTTCGGAGATGACCAGCAAGCCGCGCAGGCGATGGCGCGTGACGCGGAGTCCGCCGCTTGCGTGCCCGCTTCGGCCGCCGGCTTTGAGCGACGTGTTGAGATCGACCTTCACGGCGCGCCAGGCGGGGGCCAGGCCGAAAAGAATGCCCGTCACAAGCGAGATGGCAAACGTGAATGCGAGCACCCCGGTGTTGATATGGATATCTTCGAGGCGGGGTACGTTGCCCGGATTGATGGCGCGCATCGCCTGAAGACTCCACCAGGCGAGGAACAGGCCGGCGGCGCCGCCCATCACGGCAAGCAGGACGCTCTCGGTCAACAACTGGCGGACTAACCGCTGCCAGCCGGCGCCCATCGCTGTGCGGATGGCAACCTCCTTTTCCCGGCCCGCCGCACGGGTGAGCAGAATATTGGCGACATTGGCGCAGGCGGAGAGCAGGACGAGGGTCACCGAGCCGAGCAGGACGAGGAGGGCGCGGCGTACGTCGCCGACAACCTGGTCCAGCAGGCCGACTACGCTCATGCCGAAAGTGCGGTCGCGCTTATCCTTCTCGCGGATACGGGCGGCAATGCCATCGACGTCGGCCTGGGCCTGCTGCAGCGAAACGCCCGGTTTGAGCCGGGCCATCAGGTTGTAGTTTTCGTCGCCGCGGCGCTGCGCGGCATCGGCGCCAAGCGGGAGCGGCAAAAAGATGTCCGCCTTGTCCATGGGACCTTCGGAGGGCATTACTTCGGAGTTCAGGCGAAAGTCGGGGCGGAGGACGCCGGCCACCAGGAATTGGTTGCCGTTGAGCGTGATGCTTCTGCCGACGACGTTCGGATCGGAGTTAAACAGCCGGCGCCAGACTGCGTGGCTGAGGATCGCGACGGGCGGCTTACCGGGCTTGTCTTCCTCGGGGAGCAGCAGGCGTCCGTAGAGCGGCCGCGCGCCGAGGAGGCGGAACAGGTGCGAAGAGGTACGCATGCCATCGACGCGATAAGGTTGGTCGAGACCGTTGAGAGTCCAGCTTGTGAGGCGCGAAATGGAGATTTCCTCGAAGGAGTGGTTCTCGTTGACCAGGTCGACGTACTGGCCGGGAGACGGCCAGTCGCGAAAGATGCCGATACCGGGAGAGTGGATCCAGATGGCGGCGAGGCGCTCGGGTTGCGGGTACGGGAGGGGACGAAGAAGCAAGGCGTCGACCACCGAGAATATCGCGGAATTGGCTCCGATCCCGATGGCGAGAGAGAGCACGATGACCACGGCGAGGCCGGGTGTCTTCCACAGCATCCGCGCGGCGTAACGCATATCCTGCATCCAGGAGTGCATGGGGTACCTCTTGAGATACGGTACACCCGAGTACGAGCCCCCGTCAGCCGGCCTCTAACTCAGGGAGGCGTCCAAAAGGTATAATTGAGATTCGCTCCTAACCTGTGCCCCTTCTCCATTCGTTGTACCTAGTCACAATCCTGACGCCGGCCGCTATGAGTGCTGCCGTAATTCCCGCCGGAACGGCGCTATCCGTACGGCAGCAGGTGACCGTCGGGACGAGGTTTTCTAAAGCCGGCGACACGGTCAGCGCCGTGCTCCTCTCTCCCGTGCTGGTGGAAGATCGCACCGTTCTGCCCGCCGGAAGTGGACTGCAGGGGCGAGTGACCATGGTGCAGAAGACGGGCCTGGGATTCAAGCACCAGACCGCGTCTTTGGCTCTCGATTTTCAGACGATTTGTCTTCCGGACGGAAAGCAACTTCCCCTACATGCGCAGATGAAGCGCGTGGAAACCGCGAAGGAATGGGTGGACTCCGGCGGTCAGATTCATGGTATCGGTCCAGTGACCAATGTGTCCTCGAGCCTGGCAGTGGCCGCCTGGCGCCTGCTCGTGGTGGCGCCTGGCGTCGGCGCGTCCGTTTGGGCGACCAAGTTGATATTCGCCCCCGCCCCGGACACGGAGATTACGTTCGCTCGAGGGACCGAGTACCGCTTGGAACTGTCCCGGCCGCTGAACGTCGAAGAGGCGGACTTGTCTCTTTCCGGCCTTCCCACGCATCTGCTCGGCAGTGAGATCAGGACCGACACACGAGCGGTCATAGACGCGCTTCCGTCGCAACGGGCGGAGAAGGTCTCCGGCGGGTCGGCCGATCTCGTCAACCTGGTCCTTGTGGGTTCGGCTGCCGGCGTGACACGCGCTTTCCGGGCGGCGGGATGGTCGACGTCCGATCCTAAGGCGGCGGGCTCCGTCCTCCGGACCTACTTCTCGATCATGTTGCGCAGGGGGTATACAAACGCTCCGATGGCGACGATGGTTCTGGATGGGAACCGGTCGGATATCGAACTCGAGAAAAGTCTGAACACCTTCTCCAGGCGCCATCATTTGCGGATGTGGCAAAGGCCTCAGCAGATGCTGGACCAGAGCGTCTGGGTAGCGGCTGCCACCGAAGATACCGGGATCCGGTTCTCGACGCAGGCACGGAACTTCACGCATGCCATCGACGGCAATGTGGATGCAGAGCGCACCAAAGTGGTGGACGACTTGCTATACACCGGCTGCGTGTCCGAGGCCGGTCTCCTCGAACGGGATAGCCTGCCCGCACATCTGCGGAACGGAACCGGAAGCAGGATTACTACGGACGGGCGCGTCGCCGTGCTCCGAATCAGCGAATGCATCGAACCCAGGGTCATGCCCGGCGTAGGGCCAACCGGACGGACCAGCATCCTCCGGGTTCTCGGCGCCTCAATGCGGACAGAGCTGATCCGGTCGAATTTCATCTCTCTTGCCTACAACGGAGTACGCCTGACCTCGGCTACCCGGAGGCTTCTTTTCGGTAAGCCCGCGCACGATGCTTCGGGAGCGGCTCTGACGCACCAACAGGTTACCTGGCTCGGTGAGGAAGGGTCGGCGACACGAAAGCTTGCGTCTCCGGATGGGCTCGTTCCCTGACTCCTGTTTTCGAAAAGAAACTACATCGGTAGGTCCGTGAGACTCATCCTAGGGCAGCAAAGGGTGTGATTCCGGCTTTGACACTGACTATTCGACTACCGGACGGGTCGTTGGAAGCGGCTCGCGTGCATTGGCAGTTCAGACTGGACGCCGCACGGGCTGCTTACGAACAGGCCGCTGCCGAAACAGAGGTCGTTCTGAAGCAGGGCGGCCCGGCCGTGCGCACGCCCGATGCCGCGTTGGCGCGGAAGTTGGCCCTGTCCCGCGAAGCCGCTGCTACGGACCGTTACGTTCAGCGATTGAAGGCCTATGCGGATCTCGTGATGCTTGGAGTCCTGCCCGAGGAAGAGGACTAACTCATCTCGCGGCGCCGCAAAGGCGGGCGGATGAGTGAGGGCGTCACGGGGCTTCGGCATGGGCCACAATATGGGAATGCCGTTGGCGCAAGTCCGCCGCAGAAGTGTAGTCCTTGCCCTGTTCGTCTCCTGCACTCTCGTTTCGGCGCAATCCGTCACTTTCGATTTGCCGACCGATCAGAACAGCCCCATCGCCCTCCTAAACTCCAGCTCGAACATCTTCCGCGCCGGGGGCTTGCGCCGGCAGTTTGTCACTGTGAAGAATGTGTCGGACAAAGGCATGGCCGCCTTGATTCTTCAGCAGACCATTTCAGACGGTTCCCGCGATGAGATCGTAGCGCTGGAGCGGATCTCGATTGTTTTCGCACCGCACGAAACCAAACGGCTGTCGGTGAGTGTCGAGGATGTGTGGACCCGCATCCGGGCTGCCGGCAAATCGAGCGGGACGGCCGCCAGGCCCGTGCTGAGGGTCGTGGCAGTGGAGTTCATGGATGGCACCACGTGGAGCGCCCCGGTGATTCGAGCGAACCGCGAGACCAGGTGAGCCGTCAGCGTTTTTTCTTCGTGGCTTTGCGGGCCCGCGGGGCGGCTGGCGAAGGCGCCGCGGCAAACTCGACGGTCGTGCGGAGACATAGCAAGACCACGAGGACCAGCAGCGGCCACAATTGGAGAAGGATGCGATTCAACGATGTCTGAAGCTGCCAGGCGAGGTCGTTGCTGGTGACGAGATAGACCCCGAAGTCACCGAGCAGCAGGCCAAGAAAAACCGCGGCGCAGAGGAAGATCTCGCGGCGATGCTTGTTCCAGTCGGGGCCGAGCGCCACCGCCAGAACGATCAGCGGAAGAATCGGGTGGTACCAGCCGATGGACATATGGACGAACTCGCGTCCGAAAGCCGACAACACGGTGGCAAAGCGGCTGGGATCGAAGATGCGGTGCACGGCTCCCGGCAAACTCGCCGAGAGGAGGGATGAGTTGCCCCGTGCCAGAAAGAGCTTGAACCCTGCGTTCAGCAGCAATACGGGAAGGGCGCCGGCGACGGCCGTGCGGAGGGCATTGCGGCGGACAATCGCGATGGCGGCAAGAAAGACGACCAGGAAAAGGACGCCTTCGTCTTTGGTCCACGCGGCGAAAGCGGCGAAGATGCCCGCGAGCAGAGGGCGGTCAATGAGAACCAGGATTAGGGCGGCCGCCATGTAGCAGGCGAGCGGGACGTCCGCGTATTGCGCGGGCACTTCGCGCAACAGGGACGGTGTGGCGGCCAGCGCCAGGCCGGCCAGAAGACCCAGAGCCGGGCCGCGGAGCACCGTGACGCCGCCGGTGACAACCGCGATCAGGGAGAGAAAGAAGACGAACGCAGTCGCCGCGGGGACAGCGCTGGAGGACGATTGGCTCAAGTACCAGCAACGCGCGACGAACGAAGAGAGCAGCAGCGGATACTCGGCGTGGGTGCTCGCGCCGAGGGCGGGCGACCAGGCGCGAGCGGCAAGGTCGCTGCCTGAAACCAGAAAGCGGGCGCGCAGATTCCAGATGGCCCACGCGTCCCAGTTGCCTTGCGGATTCAAGTCCCAGGCGGTGGAGAAGGCTGCGATGCCAACTCCCACGATCACGACGAGTCCGGCGATGAGCAGGAGGGAAAGATGCGAACGAGCCTGGGGCGAGGGCTCCGGCGGCTGTGACCGTAGGCGAAAACTCCGGTATCCGGCCGAGGCGAGGATGGCAAGTTCCAGAACCGGGGCAGCGGCCGGAATCTTCAGCAGGGGTCCGGTGAGGAAAAATATGCAGGAAGTCAAGCCGATTCCCGCGGCTGCCCCTGCGCCGGCAATCAACAGCAGGCGCGCCCATTTCGGATTTACCGCTCGCAGGTCCGTCCAGCAATAGATCGAGAGGCAGCCGGTCAGGACGGCGGTGATGATCCAGATCAATCCACCCATTTCATTTCTCGCGCCGGAAAAGGACCACGCCGGCGCCGAAATCGCGCTCGAGGCGGAGGGACTTGCTCTTCCCGAGAGCCGCGAAATCCGCGGGACGGGTGAAGTTGCCGAGGACCCATGCGTGCTCCAGGTTCCTCTCCAGCAGGCGCGGCGCAAGAACGTACTGCGCCGTCAGGAACATGGCGGTTTCCATGCCGCTGCCGGGTTCGAGATCGGTCAGGTAGCCCATGACCGCGCGATCGGGCACCGCTCCACGCACCGGGTCGAGCCGCCGAAATGCGGCGGAAATCTGAAAGGGGTCCGGATTCTGACGCTGGTATTCCGATTCGAAGGCGTAGGACTGGAAGGCTCCCCAGAGACAGAGCAGGGCCGCGATGAGCAGGCCGGCTGTGACGCGCAACGGGTATCGCACTGAAGGGCGATTATACCAGCGGACAGGCCGGCGACTGTCTTACAACGCGAAGCGCCACCACATGCTGCCGAGCCCCAGCCAGATCGCGGCTTGCACCAGCGAGATCAGGAAGCCGATGCGCCACCATTCGCCCTGGCGGACATATCCCGCGCCGAAGAAGACCGGCGCCGATCCGGTGCCGTAGTGGGTCATGGCGGCGTTGAGATTGGAGAAATAGGCGAGGGCGAGCGCAGCCATGAGGGGTGGCACCCCGCCGGCCAGCGCCGCGCCGAAGAACGCCGGGTAGAGCGCCGTGACCTGTGCGGTCATGCTGGCGAAGCCGTAATGCACGTAGCAGTACGAAAGAACGATGGCGACGAACACTGCCGGCCAGGCCCATCCGCTCATCAGGTGGAAAAGATGTCCGCTGAGGACACGGATGGAGCCGTTCTCCGACATGACGTCGGACATCATGATAATCGGCGCAAACCAGATGAGGGTGTCCCAGGCCCGCCGCTCGTCGAGCAGGTCGTCCCACGAGATGACGCGCGCGAGCAACAGGGCACAGAGACCGGTGAGCGCGACGAAAGTGTTGGGGACTCCGTGCAGCGGGCTCGTGACCCAACCGGCCATCACGCCGGACATGATCGCGACCAGCCACTTCTCTTCGCGGCGGAGCGGACCCATGTGGGCGAGCTCGCGGCGCGCGAGTTCGCGGGCCGGGCCGGTGTCGCGAATCTCAGGCGTTGCCAGGCGCAGGAGCAGCCACGGGATGATAACCAGCGCCAGGAAGCCCGGGACGGAGGAGCCGGTGAACCAGCGGATCCAGGTCAGCTCGACGTGCCCGATGTTGCGGGCGAAATCGGCGATCAGTGGGTTGGACGCCATCCCGGTGAGGAACATCGCGGAGGCCGTGTACGTGGTGTGAAAGGACACCAGCATGAGGAACGACCCCATGAGGTGCGCGGTAGGGCCGGGCTCGGAGCCGAAGGCCTTCGCAACGCTGCGCGTGACGGGGAAAACTACGCCGCCGCCCCGCGCGGTATCGGAGGGAATGAAGGGCGCGAGCACGAGATCGGCGGCGGCCATCGAATAACCGAGCCGCAGGGGCGTGCGCGCGAAGCGTTCGATGAAGAGATAGCCCACTCGCATTCCGAAGCCCGTCTGGGTCACGGCGCGCGAGAAAAGAAAAGCCGTGAAAATGAGCCAGACGGTGACGTTGGAAAAACCGCTGAGCACGCGCGCGGCAGACAGCGTGCCGGTGAGCGCCAGGAGGGTCATGGCAAGCAGGACGCTGACGCCCATACGCACGGGCTGCGCCACGAGCGCGATCACCGTTGCTACAAAGACACCGAAGACGCGCGCCTGCTGTGGGTTCAGGCCCGGTAGCGGGAAGAAGTAGAGAAGCGCGCCGGGGATAAGAACGGCGGCCCATCGCCACCCGGAGCCGTTCGCGGCTGCAGTTGTGCTCGGAGCCTGGGAGATGGCTGCCATGAAAGGACCATTGTCCATGATCCCGGCCCGGCGACGCTATGATATTCTCGGCCCTGTGACGGGAACGCCGCCCCAGGACACGAAGACATTCTTCGTTCACCGCCTGCTTTACGCCCGGGACTTCCAGCCCCGGCGGGAGTACGAGCAGGTAATCGGGTGGTGGAAGGAACGGCGGTCGGGCGTGTGCAGCCTTGTAGGGATTGGCGGCGCCGGCAAGACGGCGATCTGCGACCGGTTTCTGCGCGTCTTGCCGGGCGGCCTGGATCCCGATCCGGCAGTTCCCAAGGATTCCACCCTCCCGCCTCCGGGAGCGGTGATGGTGTTTGCGTTCGATGAAGGGCGCCATCCCGAGAATTTCTTCGCCCATCTCCATGCCGCCATCCAGGGCATCGCTTACGACGAATCCGCGCCGCGGCCTTCCTACTATCAGACCCGCGCGGCCCTCAGCGGATTCCGCCCGCCCGGCGCGGGTTTTCTGTTGTGCCTGGATGGAATCGAGAAGGTGCAGGACGACGGCCTGCGCGGCGGCGTGTTCGGAGCCATCAAGGATCCGTCGTTCAAGGATTTCATCGAACGCCTGGCGGACGGCTATTTCCCCGGCACGAGCGCGCTGATCACCACACGCTACCCGATCGCCAGTCTCGAGGAGGAACAACCCCCCAACTATGTGATGCTGCCGGTGGATGATCTCTCCGAAAACGCGTCGATCGCGCTGCTTTCGCGGCGAGGCGTGAACGGCGACCGGGAAGCGTTGCGCCGTCTGGCCGCACGATGCGGAAATCACGCGCTCACGCTGGAGCTCGTGGGCAGCTATCTCTCCGAGTTTCGCGGCGGCGATCCGGGCGGCGAAGTCAATCTGCCCTCCGCGGCGGAGATCGAAAGGCTGGCGCTGGACGAACCAAACCCGCGCCGCCGGCGGGTTCTCAATCAGACCGTGCGGCTATCACAGCTCGTATCCAGCTACCGCGAGTCCATGATCCAAAGCGATCCGGCGGCGATCGCGCTTCTGGAGCGCATCTGTCTGTTTCGCCTGCCGGTTCAGGCCGGGTTTCTCGCCGCGATCTTCCTGGGCGCGGGCAAGGAACCGGTTTCCGGGACCGCGCTGGCGTCTCTCTCCGAAAGGGAGATGCGAAGCAAGCTGGCGTTGCTGTCGGAAATGCGCCTGATCGAGGCTTCGCGGGATGCGTACTCGGTTCATCCGGCGGTGCGCGATGGGTTCCGGAGTACGTTCGACCCCGCCGGCGTTTTGCGTGCCCATGACGCGATCCGAAACTACTACCAGTCCCGCTTTTCTGCCCTGGACAGCGAACGCTCCGATCCGCAGAGGCTCGACCTGGTCGAGGAACTCGTCTACCATACGGTCGCTTCGGGACGAATCAACGATGCGTACTCTCTCGTTGGTGACGAATTCAACGCGGTCACGTTGACCTTTCTTGGAGAGGGGCAGCGCGTACAGCGCGTGTACAGCATGATTACATCTTCCGAAGGCCCGGCGCTGGCGCGTCTTCCAACTGACATCCGGCAGGAAACGTCGTTCGACATCCTGGTGGGCTGGTCCATGGCGCTGGCAGGTCTCGGACGCCTGAGCGCGTCGATCCTGGGGCTGGAGCGCGCCGCGAAGGTGACCAAGTCGGACCAGATACCCCTGCCGGTCTTCCAGTGTGAGAACTCGGTCGCTCAGGGGTGCCTGATCAAGGCGCGTGAATTCGCGCAATCGGCGATCGCGGAGGGAACCGACGATCCGACCGACCAAATGGTGCTCCCGTTCTGGCGCGGCTACGTCAGTTTTCTGACAGGACAGACCGCCAGTGCGCAGCAGGATATCGACGCGTTGCTGAACAGCGACTTGATGAAAGAGGAAACTGCCTACATTTCCTGGCTTCTGATTCGCGCCGATTGGACCATCCGCGTACTCATCGCCGCCGGCCAGACGGATCGGGCGGCTCAATGCCTGGAAAGGGCACTGTCAGACGCCAACAAGCCAGGATTCGCGAAGATACCGGTCGACCGCAAGCTCAATATCGCCCAGGTGGAACTGGCTCTCCATCTGGGAGATCTGAACTCGGCGCGCGACTCCCTGCAACAGGCCTTTGAATGGGCGCTGGCCCGCGACCTCCGCGAGACGCTCTGCGCGTGTTCCCTGGCCTGCGCGAGAGTCGCGCTGGCGGGAGCGAAGGCGAATCCGGCACGCGCGGCACAGTTCGCGCAGGAAGCCATCGATCAAACTAACGAGGGACTGCGGATTGCCCGCGACTGCGGCTACAGCCTGTATCACATCGACCTGCTCAATGTGCGCGCGGCGGCGCTCCTGCTCCAGGGGAGACCCGCGGAGGCGGAGAGTGAAGCGCGCCTGGCGCTCTCCGGTGGCCTGCCGGCAAAGCCCCAGTCGGGTGCGCCTGAATTGCTGGCCGCCACCGCGCCGGAATGCGGTTACGCGCTGGGAGAGATCGAGAGCCGCCTGCGGATCGCCGAGGCGCTGCTGCTGCGCGCCCGGCAATCGGGCCAACGCGAGCCTTGGGTGGCGCAGGCATGCGAGCAGTTGGAGTTGCGCCGATCGCGGCAGCAGAGCGCAGGGGGGTCGGCCGAAACCGACGCGCTCCTGGATAGGATTGCGGGCGGGTGGCTCACCGATTATCCGGCTCCCGCGCAAGCACCGTCCAGTGAGCCCGCCATCAGGATCGAAAACATGCAGGCACCAGTCGATTTCGTGATCATGACTCCCCTCGAAGAGGAGACAGCCGCTGTGTTGCGGAAGTTGCCGCAGGCGCGCAAGCTGCCGCCCTCGCGCGATGACGCGCGAGTGTACTTTGCGGCCGAACTGCCGGCCGTGTTTTCCGACGGCACGCAGACCACATACAAGATCGTTGTGGTGCCGCTCGCCGATATGGGCGAACAGGACGCCGCCAACGCCACCACCGACGCGATTCGACGCTGGAAACCCGAGTTCGTGCTGCTGGTGGGAATTGCCGGCGGACTGGCTGAAGCGGGAGTTGCTCTGGGCGATGTTCTGATTGCCAACCAGGTGGCGGACTACGAGCTCCAGGGGCTCTATGCCACCGGTCCGCAGGTGCGGTGGCGTGTCCATCCGGTCAATCGCCAACTGTATCTGGCCAGCACCTACTCCGGAGCCGACTGGTTGAACCGCATCGAGAAGGCGCGGCCGGAGCCTGGGCAGCCGGTAAGGCGAAACGGAGTGATTTGCACGGGAAATAAGGTGATTGCCAACGGCCTGGCCGGGCAATATCGCGAGGTTTGGAGCCAACTGATCGGCGTGGAGATGGAAGCCGGCGGCGTGGCCAGTGCGGTCTTCTCGAGGGTCGATCCGCCGGGCTTTTTCATGGTGCGGGGAGTTTCCGATCTCGCGGACAAAGATAAGGACGCGGCGCAGACGAAATCGTGGCGAACGTATGCGTGCGATGTCGCGGCATCTTACGCGGTCGCGCTGTTGGCAGGTGGCCCCGTGGTGTCTCGCGCCGGCCGGTCCTAGTTCTTGAAAATGCTCTTCGGGATCATGGCGTGGACGCCCTTGGTGCCGTCCACAGCCTGGGTCACGTTGAAATCGGCGCCCACGCTGCACAGCATATAAGCGTCTTCGCGCGAGAGGTGCTTCTCGGTGACCAGGAAATCGATGGCGTCGCGGACCGCCTTCTTGATGGCTTCATCGAGGCTGGGGTCCAGGCCCATGGCGATGTAGTGTGTCGGAGTCTCGCCGCGAGGACCTTTCAGGTGCAGGTCTTTGCGCACGATGAACTGGAAGGTGCCGGCCAGCGAGGTTTCGAGCGCGGTGATATCGACTTCGCCGTTGCCCTGGCCGGCGTGGCCATCGCCAACCTCGAACAATGCGCCCGGAACGTAGACCGGGATGAAGAGCTTCGTTCCCGCGACCAGTTCCTTGTTATCCAGGTTGCCGGCGAAGATTCCGGGCGGTCCGCTGGAGACGCGGCCCATGGATTCGGGCGGCGCGACACCCATGCTGCCGAAGAACGGACGCAGGGGAATTTCGATGTTGTCGGAGAATTTGGCCACGCCGCGTTTGGTGTCGAGCGGGATGATTTTCGTGGAGCCCTTCGTGAAATCGTCCGGCGTAAGCACACCCCGCTGCGGGCTGAAGCTGTTGTACGCGTACGGGATGGAGTAGTCGATTCTTTGAATGCGGATTTCGAGCGTGTCGCCCGGTTCGGCGCCTTCGATGAAAATGGGGCCGGTGAGAATGTGGCCGCCAGGACCCTTGGCGTCACCCGTGACCTGGTCGGTGATGGCTTTGAGTTCGGGCTCGATGTCCTGGTCCTTCACTCCCGCGGCGGCCAGCCGCTGCGGGCTGCTGGTCAGCATCGTCTGAATCTCGACGGTGTCGCCGGACTTGATCCTGAGGACCGGCTTGGCCTGCGACCAGTAATAACCCCAGGCAATAGTGGAAGGTGACGCCTTCAGTTTGTAGTCGGCGCCGTGCACTGGCGTCAGCGCGAGCGCGAGGAGTGCGAACCGGACGAATCGCATCCCGAAATTTTACCGCAGGGCCTGAGCTACCGCTTTTTGAGCGATAGGCATGATCAGCTCGTAACCGGCATCATTGGGGTGGAGGCCGTCGTACGTGAGCTCTTTCTTGAGCGCGCCCTGGTCATCGAGCATGTCGGTGAAGTAGTCGAGGTAGACGGCGCTGTGCCGGTCGGCATAGTCCTTGATCCACTTGTTGAGTTCGATGATTTTGGAGTTCGGGCGGCGGTCGCTCTGGTTCTGGATGTAGTCGCACGTGGGCATGACGCTGGCGAGCACAACCTTGATGCCGTGGAGCTGGGCGAGCTCGGTCATGGAGGCGAGATTGTCTTCGATCATCTCGAGCGTCGACGGGCCGGTGTTGCCGGCGATGTCGTTGGTGCCGGCGAGGATGACCACCGCTCTGGGCTTGAGGGCGATCACATCCGGGCGGAAGCGGATAAGCATCTGCGGTGTGGTCTGTCCGCTGATGCCGCGGTTGATGTAAGGCTTTCCGGGGAAGAATTTGCCGTAGCGGCGCCCCCAGCCGTCGGTGATCGAATCGCCCATGAAGACGACGCGCTCCTCGCCGGCAGCGGGTGGCGCAACTTTTTCGTTGTCGGCTCGATAGCGGTTGAGGTTGGGCCAGTCCTGCAGCGTGCGGTTGGCGCGGTCGAGCGCGGTCTTGAGCTTGCCGGCGTCGAGGGCGTCGGGCGCGGGTGAGGTCTGTGCGAAGAGGGCGGCGGAAAGGAGGAACGGGGCGATCCAGAGTTTCATGACGACATTATATTCGGGTACAGGCGTCAGCCCGGTCATCTCACAACAAGGTGCTGACTACTGGGTGACGGTCAGAGTGACCGGCGCGCTCGCAACGCCGCCGACCGTGACCACTACCGGCTGCGGACCAAGCGGCGCATTCGCCGGCACCGTGAAATTGATCTGCGTCGCACCCACCAGTCCTCCGGGGATGCCCACGAAATTGATCGTTGCCGGCACACCTCCCACGCTCAGTGTCAGCGGCAACGCGGGCGAGGGCAGCTTGGAGACGTCGGTTGTCGTCGGCGTCTTGCCCGTGATCAAAAGAGGATTCACATCGCCTTCGCCGGTGATAAACGCCAGCAGAATCTGGCCTCGCTGACCGGTCGAGTACGGGACCAGTTTGGTTGCACCGTCGAGCGTCATGAAGATTCCAGGGGCGGCAGCTTGCACCTGGAATGGAAATGAAGCCACCTGGCCGTTGTTGTTTACTCCCAGAAAAGCGGTGCCCGCACCTACCTCATATGGAATTTGGATATTTAGCTGCCCGGTGCTCACATCGAGCAGAGGCGCCGCATAACCATTAACCGTCGCCGTGACGCCCTGCATTGTGAACGGCAGCGGTACCGAGCCGGCGTGTTCCGCCGCCGGAGCCAGGTTGGTTCCGAAAACGCTCATCAGCATGCCCGGAGCGAACACCGTCTTGTAGGATGCGCCGTTCGTGACCCCGCCGATGCTGATTGCCGGGGCGCCACCTACCACCAGAGCGATCGGGACCGTGAGAAGCTGCGGCGCGGCAGTCGCGGATTGAATCAGCACCGCCGCTTTGTAAACGCCCTTCGAGAGCCCCGCGGCGGAGGCACTGAGCTTCAACTGGGCGGCCCCGGTGCCGGAGAGTGACGCGAGGGTGAGCCAATTCGTCGTGTAATTCGCCGGCGACACGGAGGCGGTCCAGGCGGGAGATCCGCCTGTAAAACTGAGGGCGACGGTCGCAGAAGCCGCCTGCGACGAACCGGCAGAGAGCGTGACAGAAGCTGGAGACACGGCGGCCGTCGCTCCGGCAGCGGAGGTGGCCAGCGTCGTGGAAGCGGACGCACTCACTGTATCCGTAGGGAACTCCGCCAGAGTGCCGGAGACGCCGACAGTTTTCGATCCTGTGGCCGTGTCGCTGCTCCAGCACAGCGCTCCCTCGAGCCTGCCGAAGGGTGCCAGGGTCGTCGTACCGAAGATCTGCTGCAACTGGCTGCTGATGTCGGCGCCACCCGCCGCGAGCGTGGAGAGAATCGTCTCGTACCCGCCCTGCTCCTCGAGTACGAGCGGCTGGCGCCAGCGGCAGGAGGCATCGTTGGCTGAATTCTGCAGAACGGATGGGGCTGTCGTGAGCAGGATCGCGGGCCCCACGAACAGGCGCGTGACGAACGGCACTGATAACTGGACCGACCAGGTAGCTCCGTTGGCATCCGCGCCCGAGAAGACGAATGGCATGTTCATGGGAGCATTGACATTCTTCCAGTCTATGGTGGCCGAGATCGACTGGTTGCCTCCGATGGCTGACGTGCCGAACCAGCTCTTGATGCTGGAGCTGTAATCGGTGTTGTCGATGGTGAGCTTGGTGAGAGTCGTGGCGACGGCAGATTCGTTGGTGAGATGCATGGTGCAAGACCAGCGATGGCCGGACGAATCGGGAACACGCTGGTAGACGGGATTCGGCGTGATCGAGGCCACGACAGCCGAGGCTGCCGCGGGAGCGTTCACCGTGATGGTAGTGGTCCCGGCGGAGGCGTTCAGCGGTCCGGAGCCGCCGAACAGCGCGGTGATGGTGCCGGTCCCCACAGGAAGAATGGTGCCGCTGATGGCCAGGGTGGCGGTGCCGGAAGAGCCGGAACCGGAGATCTTCGCCGTGCCGAGCAGCGTTTCGTTAAGCAGGAAAACCACATCGCCGGAGGGCGATCCGCCGGAGGCTGACACGGAGGCGGTCAGAGTCACAGTGCCGTTGAAGCTCACGGCCGCCGGCGCTGCGGTGACCGTGGTGGTGGTCGGCGTCCCGCTGGTCCAGTTGGATGCGAGCTGGTAGCCGTCGATCGAGCCCAGGCCGGTCACGCGATCGTATCCGGGGCCGGTGGTATACCCGAGCGAGCCGTTGATGCAATCGGGCGTGCCAAGCATGCAGGGCACGAGGTTGTCGCCATTCACGATGTCATGGAATGCCGAGGGTGCGGACTGGGCCAGGCGGTATAGCGTGGGATTGATATTTCCCAGGCCCGGCTTGGAGAGGCCTCCTTTCGACATCAGGTACTGATTCAGAAGCGCGACGTAACCGGCGAACGCCGGCGCGGCAGCCGAGGTGCCGCCCTGCCCGTAAGAACTGCCGTTCGCGTAGACGATGTAAGAGTCATGGCTCCAGGATGCGCTCAGTGCAACGTCGGGCACGTCGCGTGCGCCGTCTGCGGGAACGCCAGGGCCGCCCTGCCACCACGGCTTCGGGTAGAAGATGCTGGCGCCGCCGCTCGAGGCCGCCAGTTCGTCATTCGTCCAGGAATCGTTCCACGCCTTCTCGGGGATGTACGATTTCGCCGAAGCGCTATTGCTGTTGCTGGAGTTCCAATATGATCCGCCGCTGTCGTCGAACTCCGTGCCGCCAACCGCGGTGACCTCGGGAATACTCGCCGGGCTGAGCACTGCCAGCCCTTTGGACGCCGAGGGCAATTTGCCCTGGTGCTCGCAACCGGCGCCGCCGGTATCGCCGGAGCTTGCCATCCAGGTGATGCCTTCGGCGCTGGCTTGCTGTGCGATCGGGCGCGACAGCGAACTCGTGTCCGGCTCACACGTGCCGAAGCTCTGGCTGAGCACGGGCGCCAGTCGCTGGTCCACGGCGTACTGGACGGCGGTGGTTGTTGACTTGGCATAGACGAAGATCAGGCTGGCGTTGCGCGCCACCGCCCCCGCCCATTCCAGGTCGAGATAGGCCTCGTCTTCCGCTACCACACCCGGATCCGGGCCCACCAGGACCAGCTTGGGATCGCTCGGCGGGAGATTGAAGCGGGCGCGGAAGTTGCGGACATCGGTAAGGTCGATTTGCGTGTTGCCGACGATCGCAATGCTGATGCCGGTGCCATCGATGCCCGATGCATAGAACGGCTTCAGGTCATAAATCGTGGCGAGGTCGTCCGGCGCAAGGTAGTGGGTCCCGGAGCTGTTGGTGTACTCCGCCGCGCGTTTTGGAGGGTGCCTGCCGCCGGCCGGGACCGGGTAGTAATCATCCATGCCCTCCACACCCGCCACGACATCGGCCAAGGCCTCCGGAATCGACGGTGCCGTTGCATTGGCAAAGTGCGGAACACCGTCCGTGAGGTAGTGACGGAACTCGGTGCGGAACGCACGGGCGACGTTTGCCGCCGTGCCGGAGAAGGTAATCCAGCGGCGGCCGCGCGCTGCGTCATTGACCTTCAGCCCCTCGGATTCCAGCCATACCGTGATCCGGGCGATATCCGCGCGGCTGAGACCGAACCGGTCGGCGTACTCTTCCGGCGTAAGCCAACAGTGGTAGTCC
This sequence comes from Candidatus Acidiferrales bacterium, assembly GCA_035499435.1. Classification (GTDB taxonomy): domain Bacteria; phylum Acidobacteriota; class Terriglobia; order Bryobacterales; family Bryobacteraceae; genus Solibacter. The sequence goes on from DATJYW010000093.1 coordinate 45,719, forward strand.
GGCGATGCAGGGTCCTGCTGGTCGGCGAGGAGTTTTTCGAGCGCTGCCTGCTGGGTGGGCGTGGGCCGGAGGTGCAAAGTCGCATAATCGATCGGGAACGAGGGATCCACGGGTCCCCGCTCATCGTGCCCGCGCAAATTGGAATTGACGGCCGTCCGCAGGGCAATCCGGCGGGAGGAGTCGATTGCGCCGGATATGCGGTCCGGCTGTGCGTTTCCCACTGCGGACGCAACGCAAAGCAGCGCGACGCCCAACCTGATGGTCATGATTCACCTCTTCGCACCCCCGGAGCGGCGTCCTGGGATTTCAGATAATTATGTATGAAATGGGCCGGCTAGTCCAGGACGAAGTTCGCGGCGTTGCCGGCAGCGTGTCGGGTGGTAGACTCAATAGCCATCATGAGGATATTGGGGCTTGCGATGTTGCTGGCAGTTTCGGTGTGGGGCGCGGACGAACTCACCGTCTACGACCTGCTCGTACCCGCTACCCACTCTTTCGACATCATCTACGACGTGACGGCCACGCGTGAAGGGGCAGCGTACTTCTTCAATCCGATTCGCCAGGGGTCGGTGGCCACGAAAGAGCGCGTCGTCGATCGCGCCACCGGGAAGCCGCTGGAGTGCAGCACCGTCGACGGAAAGACGGCGAAGGCCAGCGGGCTGGTCGGGGCGAGGACCGCGGACGAGGCACAGTTCCTGCGCGTGAAGTTGGCCAGTCCGGTCCCGAAGGGCGCCGAAACGCGCATCCGCATCTACAAGACCTACACCGATCCGCCCTCCTACTATGAAACGCCTGGCGGATTTGTGTTTGACCGGCCGCTGGGGATTAAGAGGAACGTGGTGGTCCTGCCGAAGGGGTATGAGTTGGTCGGGTCGGCGTCGCCGGCCATGGTTTCGCAGGATGCGGACGGGCGGATCCGTGTGAGCTTCCTCAACGACCGCGACGATCAGCTTCCGGTGAAAATCACAGGGAGGAAACTGCCATGAAGCGCCTGCTGTGGATGGCTCTCGCGGTCGCGCCCCTGCTTGGGCAGTTTCATCGCGCGGAGCAGGATCGCGAAATCCGCTATTGGCTGCTGGACCCGGAGACGCACCAGTTCAAGATCTCGCACGATTTCACCATTACGCGCGTAGGGCAGAAATCGGCGCACAGCTTCGTGCGCAAGGGCAGCGTCGTGAATGCGGACGCGCAGATGTTCAACCTCGACACCGGCGAGACGCTGCCCACGAAGAACGTCAGCGGCAAAGCGGTGAACGCGTTGGGATACTACCCGACGCCGACTGAGGACGATTCTGTCGTAGTGCAGGGCGATCTGCCGAAACCCGTGGGGGAAGGGGAGAGCGTGCGCATCCGGTGCGTGGAGAGCTACACGGATGCCGCGGGGTACTTCGTCCGCAACGGGGAACTGCTGTGGTCACGCACGCTCGGACGGCCGCTGAACTACGTGACGCTGCCGGCGGGCTGGATGCTCACGAGCGTAAACACCCCGGCGGTGGTGACGCTGGATTCCGAAGGGCGCGTGACCCTGCGGTTCACCAACATCCGCAACGACAATCTCTCGGTGACCATCCACGCCGGAAAGCGCTGACAGGACCTCGTGGGCGGACCGCTGAAATCCTATCTGCTGGCAGGTGTGTGCGCGACGTCGGCCATGGCTCAAGGCATGAGCCACATGCGCATGAACCGGGCGGAGATGTACCTGATGAACATGTCGTCCGGCACAAGCATGAACCCCTACTCGTGGCAGATGCCGATGAAAATGACCGAGGCCGGCAACTGGGCGCTGATGTTCATGGGGCAGGCGTTTGTGGTGGACACGCAGGAGAGCAGGCCGGGCGGAGACAAGTTTTACTCGACGAACTGGTTCATGGCTTCGGCGGAGCATGCGGTCGGGACAGGGGCAATCCTGTTCACGGCGATGCTCAGCCTGGAGCCCGCGACCGTCACGAATCGCAGCTATCCGCTACTGTTTCAAACCGGCGAGACGGCTTACGGGAAGCCGCTGGTGGACGCCCAGCATCCGCATGATTTCGTGATGGGGCTGAGCGCACAGTACGCCCATCGCTGGGGACGCGACACCATGATTCAGCTCTACTATGCGCCGGTGGGCGATCCGGCGCTGGGACCAGTAGCGTATCCGCATCGCGCGTCCGCCATGGAGCTGCCGCAGGCCCCCATCGGGCACCATTGGCAGGATTCGACGCATATCGCCGATGATGTGGCCACGGTCGCGGTGCGGCATAAGTGGCTCCGTGTCGAGGCGAGCGGATTCTATGGAACCGAGCCGGACGAGAACCGGTGGAACTTCGACTGGGGTCCGATGAACTCGTACTCGGGGCGCATCTCCGTGGCGCCGACGCAGAACTGGATGGCCCAGGTGTCGGCCGGACACCTGACCCGGCCCGAGCGTCAGGAACCGGGCGACGTCGTGCGCATGACGGCGTCGGTCCACTACACACGCGGAGGATGGTCGAGCAGCTTCATCTGGGGCCGGAATCGCGAGGAGCTGAAACGGCACGATCTGGATTCGTTTCTGGGTGAGACCGTTATGCCGGTGCGGCGCAGGAATTTCCTTACGGGGCGGGTCGAGGTGGTCGATAAGGACGAGCTGGCCGTAGAGGGGGTGTACCGCGTCCAAGCCTACACCGCGGGATACACGCGCGACGTGGGGAGTCTCAAGGACGTGCGGATCGGCGTCGGGGCGAACGCGACGGGATATCGGATTCCAGCCGGGCTCGAGGGCGTCTATGGAGATCGGCCTTGGGGAGTGAATGTGTACTTGAGGCTTCGACTCCAGTGACCGGGGGCCTGCACGCCGGGGTTACTGGGGTTGCGGGCGAGCCAGACCGTTCACGATGAGGCGGGCCAGGTCGGCGATGAGGAGCAGGCCGGGGTTGTCCGGCGTCCAGTCGGGCTTGGGCATGCCGTCCACCGTGATGGCCATGGCAATCCGGCCGCCGGGAGATTCCACCAGCGCGACCTCGGAGCGAAGCGCATCGAGCGCGCCGGTCTTGTTCGCAATGGTCATGCCCGCAAGGTGTCGCCGGACGCCGGTTCCATCCTGGCAGCGCCTCAGGATCGCCAGGATCTCCTTTGATGCTTCGGGGCTGACGATCTCGCCGCGGTTCAGTTTCTCCAGGATGGCGACCATGTCGCGGGGAGTGGAGACCCCGATACCGTACTTCTGGTTCTCGGGCAGCTTGCCGGCGGCGCTCCATCCTTCAGGGGCCTTGAGCTGCACGCCGTCGCCGCGAACCTTGCGCAGCGAGCGCGTGGCGGCGATGCCGATGCGATCCAGATACTGGTTCACGCCGTCGGCGGTGAAGCGATCCAGGATCATGTTGGTGGCGGTGTTGTCGCTGAGCACGATCATGAGGTGCGCGACGTCGCTAAGCGGTAACTGGACGCCGTCGGAGAATTCGGTGCCGAGGACGCCGGAGCCGGAGACCTTGGCGGAGGCGGTGACGGTGAGCTTTTCGTCCCAGCGAGCCTGGCCGCGTGCGACCTGGTCGAAGACGGCGCAGAGAATCGGGAGCTTGATGGTGCTGGCGGTGCGGACGGGGTCTGCTTCGCGGATGCCGGCGGCGGTGCCGGTATCGAGGTTCTTGGCGTAGAGCGTCACGGTGCCCTGGAAGTCGCCGATGCGCGCGCGCAGCGAGTCTTGCAGCGGCTGGGCGGACAGAGCGGCCGGGATGATCACAGCCAGGAGGGCGGACACACGCATGCAGTGATGATAACGTGAACCGGAATGCGCCGGCCCGATCAGCCCACGACCTCCAGGAAGGCTCTCGCCGCGTGGCTGAGTGCGCGGCGCGTGGGATAGACCAGGCGGATCTGGCGCTCGACGTGGATCTGTTTGATGCGGACCTCGCACAGGGTGCCCTGCTCGATCTCCTGCTCCACGCACATCCGGGGTACGAAGGCGACACCCACGTTGTTCTGTACCAGCTTGCGGATGGTCTCGATGGTGGGCATCTCGACCTCCATGCGCAGGGGCACCTTGTGGGTCTGGAATTCGCGCAGCACCACTTCGCGGTAAGGCGAAATCACGTTGTGCGCGATGAAGACCTCCGAGCCCAGCTCCGTCAGCGATACGGTCTTGCGGTGCGCCAGCCGGTGCTTTGGCGATACGACGAAGGCCAGGGCGTCGCTATAGATCACTTTCGAGCGAAGGCGCTCGTCCGCGGGGTCGTAGCTGATCACGCCGAGCTCGAGATTGCCGTCCAGAAGCTCGTTGGGGATTTTGCTGGACAGGCTGCGGCGCACCTGCACCTTCACCTTGGGATACATCTCCCGGTATCGCTCGATGTGGCGGAGCAGGTAGAGAGTGGTGGATTCGTTGGCGCCGATGGTGAGGCGTCCTGCGGAATTGTCCCGAAGCTCCGCGATGGAGTTGTCCAGCTCCTGCTGGAGGCTTTGGAACCGGCGCGCATAGTCGAGGACGGTGCGGCCGGCGTCGGTCAGGATCAGCTCCTTGCCGGAGCGGTCGATCAGTTTTTCGCGCAGCTCGATTTCGAGGCGCTGAAGAGCGAGGGAGATTGCGGGCTGGGTGCGGAGCAGCTTTTCGGCGGCGCGGGAGAAGGACTTTTCGGTGGCGACGGTAAGGAAGACTTGGAGGGCATAGAGTTCCATGGAATGCATCCGAAGTATAACAGATGTTTATGTGAGGTGCGAAAATTATAAATTTGCCAAATCAACCCGGCATCCGGATAATAGGCTCTGTGAACGATCGCGTATATATTTTCGACACGACTTTGCGTGACGGCGAGCAGTCTCCCGGTTGCAGCATGACCGTTCCGGAAAAGCTGACCATGGCGAAGAAGCTCGTCGAACTCGGTGTAGACATCCTGGAAGCGGGCTTCCCCATCGCCAGCGAAGGCGATTTCGAGGCGGTGGATGCCGTAAGCCGCGAGTTCCCGTGGGCGCAGGTGGCAGGGCTTGCGCGTTGCTGCACTCTGGATGTCGAGCGGGCTGCCAAGGCGCTGAAGCACGCCCGGCGACCGCGTATTCACACGTTTATCGCGACCAGCGATATTCACCTCAAGTATAAGCTGAAGAAAAACCAGCAACAGGTTCTTGACGAAGCAGTTGCCGCTGTCGAGCTGGCCCGCCGTTACGTCGATGACGTGGAGTTTTCGGCCGAAGACGGGGCGCGCACGGAGCCGGGCTACCTCGAGAAAGTTTCCAAAGCCGTTGTCGCCGCCGGGGCACGAACCGTGAACATTCCCGACACCGTCGGCTACTCGACTCCCAAGGAGTACGGGGCGCTGATCGGGCAGGTCGCTCGAGCCCTCGGCGATTGCGCCATTGTCAGCGTGCATTGCCACGACGATCTGGGACTGGCGGTTGCCAATTCGCTCGCGGCGATCGAGGCCGGTGCGCGGCAGGTGGAGTGCACCATCAACGGAATCGGCGAGCGCGCGGGGAACTGCTCTCTGGAAGAGATCGTGATGATCCTCAAGATGCGTGCGGATACATACCCCTACCACACGGGGATTCACACGGAGCATCTGTATTCCGCGAGCGAGACGCTGAGCTCGATCATCACCTTCGGGCCGCAGCCGAATAAGGCGATCGTGGGCCGGAACGCGTTCGCGCACGAGGCGGGAATTCATCAGGACGGGTACCTGAAAGAAAAGACTACCTACGAGATTATCGACCCGCGCACCGTCGGCATTCCCGAAGGCCGGCTGGTGCTGGGTAAGCATAGCGGTCGCCATGCGCTTCATCAGCGCGCGAAAGACTTGGGATTCGATTTGAGCAAGCCCGAGCTGGACGACCTGTATCACCGCTTCTGCGCGGTGGCCGACCATCGCAAGAAGGGCCTGATGGACGAGGAAATCGTCACCCTGATTCACGAAGGCCAGCGAGTCATGAAGGTGGCGGCGGACTAGCCGATGGACCTGAACGTTCTGGTTCTGCCCGGGGACGGCATCGGTACCGAGGTGACGAAGGAGGCCGTGCGCGTGCTGCGGCACGTGGCGGCGCGCTGGAATCACAAGGTGAACGTCACCGAGGGGTTGCTGGGTGGGATCGCGATTCACAAGACCGGCACGCCGTTTCCGGAAGAGACGGCGCGGCTGGCGGAGCACGCCGATGCGACCCTGATGGGCGCTGTCGGCCTGCCGGAGTTCGACAACGCGCCGCCCGAAAAGCGGCCCGAAAAGGGATTACTCGGCATTCGCAAGGCTCTGGGCGTCTATGCCAATCTGCGCCCGGTTCGCGCGTATGCGTCGCTACTGGATTCTTCGCCTCTGAAGAACCAACTGGTGGAAGGCACCGACATGATCATCGTCCGCGAACTGACGGGCGGGATCTA